>DATJPX010000120.1:0-7970 GCA_035506155.1 Anaerolineales bacterium | reverse complement strand
GCGCGGGTCGAGCGCCTGCGCCTGATCCTGAAAGACGGGTAAAATAGGGCAGTCCGTCTCGAGGAGAAGCCCATGGGACTGTTGGTTTCCGGAATCATCGGTTTTGGCACGTCGCTCTTCTTTGCCTGGATCGTCTACTGGCTCGATCGCTACGAAAAGGAGCCGCTCCTGCTGCTGGCGGGAGTTTTCCTGTGGGGAGCAGTCATCGCCGCCGGCAGCGCCTTCGTCGTCAATACCGTGATGGGAGCGGGCATATCCATTTTTACAGGTTCGAGTTCCGCCTCAGACCTGGCGACCGGTTCCCTGGTAGCTCCGCTGGTGGAGGAGACTCTGAAGGGGCTGGCGGTCCTGGGGGTATTCCTGGTCTTCCGGCGTGAATTCGATTCGATCCTCGACGGGATCATTTATGCCGCCATCGCCGCCCTCGGCTTTGCCGCAACCGAAAACACCTACTACATTTACACCTATGGCTTCCAGCAAAGCGGCTGGACGGGCATCCTTTCGATCTCCTTCGTGCGCGTGATCATCGTCGGCTGGCAACACCCCTTCTATACCGCTTTTACCGGCATCGGGCTGGCAGTCGCCCGCCTCAACAGGAACTGGGGCGTCAAGATCCTGGCGCCCATCCTCGGCCTGGCCGTGGCGATGTTCACCCATGCCATCCATAATACCGTCTCGACCCTGTTCACCGGATTCGGCGGTTTCCTCTTCCTGACCGGGCTGGACTGGACCGGCTGGTTCTTCATGTTCATCGTAATCCTCTGGGCCACCTGGCGGGAACAGGTCTACCTCAAAAAATTCCTGGCGAGCGAGGTTCAGGCCGGGATCATCACCCAGGAGCATCTGCGGACCGCCTCGTCGGCCTGGCTGCAGATGTTTGCCCGCACGGCCGCCATTTTTCGGGGCAAATACCGGGATACGGCCCGGTTCTTCCAGGTCTGCGGGGAGTACGCCCACAAGCGTCAGCAATACGCCACGATGGGGGACGAAGGCGGTAATTTATCGGTGATTCAGCAGTTGCGGGCCGAGATGGCTGTCCTCGCGCCGCGCGCCCAGGTCTAGTTGCCGGACTCTGTGGTAAAATCTTCCCGCCTGCCCCTGTAGCTCAGTGGATAGAGCGTCGGCCTCCGGAGCCGAATGGAAGAGTTCGAGTCTCTTCAGGGGCACCTCTGATGCACCGCCCACATGGCGGTGCAATTTAATATTGGCGGGATTGAATATGCAATCTTTGTGCTAGAATACTTCCATACAATTACCGCCCCTATCTGAGAGAGGAGAATGTTTTCATGGATAGCTTCCCAACCAATCCCCTTCCACCTCCCCCTCCACCTCCGCCTGCACCACGCAAGTCCCGCGTCGGGTTGTGGATCGGGATCATCCTTGGCGTAGTAGCCATCTGCCTGTGCGTCGTCATCATCGGCGGCGTGGTCTGGGTGAATCGGACGAGCATTCCGGGTATTTCCAGCCTGTTTGCCACCCCCACCCCGCAAGGAGTTTACTACAGCAATTCGGCGCTCGGGTTCAGCCTGTATTATCCCTCCGGCTGGGTCTATAACGAGCAGGGCACCGATTCGGTCGTCTTTGCGACCTCCCAGGCAGTCCTGGACGCGCCGGATACCCCCACCGAAGGCGCAGCGATCGGATTCATCGTGGCCCATGAATCTGACCTGAATTTACCCTCCACCGTGGACGCGTCTTCTCCTGCCAGTATCCTGGGTGCGTTGACGAACACTGTCTTTGCGGGGAACGTCCAGGTGTTAGAGGGGCCGACCACTTATACCCTCAAGTCTTCCCCGGCTGCTTCCAACGTGCTCCTGGTGACGCCGTCCGGAAGCTCGCCGTTCAATGCCTACATGAACGTCCTGCTCCAGAATGGGCATGTGATCGTCAGTATTGGCATTACGCCGCAGGGCCAGATCCAGCAATACCGTTCCACTTTTGACAATATCCTGACCAGCTTCATGATATCCAATTAATTCTCTCTCGATTTCGATCTGCTTTTCCACAGGCGCCAGCCCCTCGGCCGGCGCCTGTTCGATTCCCTTGCGGGGCGGGTCGATGTGCTAGAATCAAGCGGATGAAACGATTTGGTCTCTTTTTGACGGCGCTTGCCCTGTTCCTGTCTGCGTGCGGGACCTCGAAAACGCCCGGGACCGTTACGGCCACCGCGAGCATGCCCACCGCGGAACCGCCAACGGCGACGAATACTTTCCTCCCGCCCCGGCCAACCATCACGCCTATCCCGATCGAAGGAACGCTTACTACCCAGGTAAACGTCCGCAGCGGACCGGATGTCGGAACGGCCTCCCTGGGCTTGCTCAACAGCGGAGAAAAAGTCCGGATTCTCAGCAAGGACGCGACCGGCGGGTGGTATCGGATCGTCTATCCGCCGGCATCCCTGGATAGCGGCTGGGTGGCGTCCCGGTTCGTCCAGGTCGGCGCGGACATGACGATCCCGGTGGAAGCCACTCCAACTTCCAGCGGTCCCACGGGACTCGTCATGCAAAAACTTAACGTGCGCAGCGGCCCGGGGACCACTTTCAATTCACTGGGTATGCTCGATGCAAATTCCGTCGTCTCCCTGACCGGGAAGAACAGGTCTGCCTCCTGGTTCCAGATCGAGTACGCCTCCGCCCCGGGCGGGCGCGGCTGGGTGACGGCCCAGTATATTCAACTGGACCCGTCGGCCGAGCTGCCGGTCCTGGACGATTACGGCACCCCGTTGCCCCCCGGAACGGCGGTGGCAAATACGCCTTCCGGCCCGGTCCCGACCGTCATGGCCACCGTCGGTCCGGCCCCCCTCGACGGGGATTCGTCCTCGAATCCGGCTGCCCGGGTGGTCTTTTCTTCCGGCGGCACGCGCCAGTTCACCTACTCCGGCCAGGTTTCCGCTCCGGATGGAGATACCGAGGACTGGATCGAGTTCACCCCCTTCGCCGTCGGCGCGGGGCAGGCCCGGATGCATTTCGGCCTGTCCTGCAGCGGCAACGGGCAGTTGACCGTCGAACTCTGGCAGGGAGGCTCCGCCCTCTCCGGCTGGGGGAGCCTGGCATGCGGGGAGACGGACCAGGCGGTTTCCCTTCAGGCCGGCCAGCCTTACCTGATCCACCTGATGCCGGCGGCTGGTCCGAGTTTGCGGCTGGTCAGTTACGTGCTGACGGCCTGGAATCAGCCTTAGTGGAGGCGCCCATCCCTTTCTTCTCTGGACGAAACATCCCCCACCGGGTATATTTGAGGCATCGACGCACTCTTCTTATTTCTGACCGATCATTTTTAGGAATTCGCTAGGGATTTGGGATCTGGATTAATGGCTGAAATAGGGTCACAACGCATCGGCGAATTCTTGCGGGTCATTTTTATCCGGCTCTGGCAGGAACGCGCTGGCCTCCCGGCCGGCGAGGTCCTCGCCTATGTTGCCGAAGCAATCCCATTGACGGACGAAGAAAAAGAGGAACTCCCTGCCACCCGCACCTTCCGGTTCGAACGGGCCATCCGCCTGGCGACCATCCCGTTCGAGAAGGCCGGCTGGCTGGTCAAGAGCAAGGGCCGCTGGCTGCTTACGGACGAGGGGAAGCGCGTCTGCAAAGGGTTCCCGACCGCTGAATCCTTTTACCAGGAAGCGGGCCGAATATTCAACGAGTGGCGGCAAAACCGTTCCGTCCTGTCGCTGGTCACGGAAGAGGCCGAGGAAAAGGCCTGGCAGCAGGTTTCCTCTTATCTTCAGGAAATGCGCCCATACACCTTCCAGCTCCTGGTAGGGGATTTGCTGGTCGCGATGGGCTATCACATGGCCTGGGTTGCCCCGCCTGAAAAAGAGCGCGGGTATGTTCATTACGTCGTGCACGCCGATTCCCTCGGGATGAGCCTGCCGCGCATCAAGGTTCACGTCCTGCACAGCGGCCAGCCGGTCATGCTGGAGGGCCTGAAGGCTTTCACCTCCGTCCTCGGGCCTGACGATGCCGGGATCTTCTTCTGCTCCGGCGGTTTTACGGGCAGTGTGATCGAAGAGGCACAGACGCACGCCCCTTATCGGGTCACCTTGCTCGACCTCGAAAATTTCTTCGACCTGTGGGTCGAGTATTACGACCGCCTGAGCCATGAAGCCCGCCTGCGCTTCCCGCTCAAACCGGTCTATTTCCTGGCTCCCCTGGAATAATCCCCAAGTTCGTCTGGCAAGGGCGAAAAAGTCCCTTATGCTATAATCACGCGCATGGGTTTCACCATCGTTTTGGTGGTCGTTGTTTTCATCGGTTTGCTGGGGATTATTCTCAGTTATCGCTCGGGTCTCCGTTCGATGCAGGTCGGCCGCCGCCAGGCCAGTTGGCCGGAGCGGCGCAGGCTGATGGCGGCAGGCTGGCGTTATCTGGGATTATCGTTTTTGATCCTCGTCCTGGTCATCAGCGGCTCGGTCTTTGCCTTCGATAAACTGGGCGTTTTCCGCCCCCAGGCCGCCTCGCCCACGCCGACTGCCACCACCGCTCCCCTGGATACCCCCACCCAGGCGCCTACTTCTACGGATACGCCTGCGTCGACGGATACACCCGCCCCCAGCTTTACGCCGGCGCAGTCCCTCACCAAAACACCCATCCCCAGCCCCACTCTAACTCCGACGCAAACCCGTTGGCCGTCGCTGACCCCGAGTAACACCCCGACCGATACATTGGTCCCCAGCCCCACCCGGGTCGTGACTGCCACTTCGACGAAAATCCCAACTGTCACCCTCACCCTGCCTCCCTCCGCGACAGCGCTGCCAACCAATACGCGCTGGCCGACGTCGACGACCGTTCCCACCCGGACGACCGTTCCAACCCGCGCGATCGGCGCGACCGATACTCGCGGAGCCACTCCCTCGTCGGCGGGCAAGGCCGTGCTCGTTGCGAATACCGCGACGCCGCGACCAACCAGCACTTTCACCAAGACCCTGACCCGGACGTCCACCCCTCCGCCCACCCGCACGCTCACTCCCAGCGACACGCGCATTCCCACCCGGACGCTCATCCCGACGGATACCCGCGTACCGACCCGCACGGCGACGAAGATTCCCACCCGGACCTTGACGCCGCTCCCGACGGATACTCCCCTGCCCACCAATACATGGACCCCCCGCCCCACCCGGACGTTCACCCTCACCCCGAGCAACACGCCGCGGCCGACTTCCACCCCCCGACCCACTTGGACGCCCTGGCCGACTCCCACCTTGCTGCCCACCTGGACGGCAACGTTGAAGCCGACCCTGACATTTACGGCCCTGCCCACCGATACACGCCCTCCAACTCGTACACCGACCCGGGCGCCGACCGAGACGTTCACCCCGATCCCCAGCCGGACGCCAAGCCGCATGCCGACCGAGACCTACACCCTGACGGTGAACGACACCTCCCGCCCGGCTGCCACTCTCGCCACCGACCAGATTCCGGCCAAGAGCCCGACCCGGACCTTTACGCCGTCGGCGACAACCAAGCCCTCCCCGACAGCCACCCTCGCGCCAAGTGAAACGTTGACGCCGACTGAATCGCCGGTTTCCTCCCAGACCTTTACGCGCACCCCCTTGGGGACTCCTCCGCCTACCCCCACTCGCTGGCCGACCCGGACGAAGACTCCCACGCCGGGGCCGTCCCCCACGGATACTCCTCGTTTTTGGGGTCCGACATATACGCCAACGGTCGTCGAAACCATCGTCTATGACTTTGCTGTCAACTTCTGCAAGGCGCACTGGAGCAGCGCTGCAGGGCAGTTGCCCTGCCCGGGCGTGGACGGCGATAAGCGCGGCTTTGTCCAGTTCATGGCTTCCCCTCGCCTCGAAAACGGGATCCTCTCCAGCCAGCCCGGCCTGTTGACTTTCCCGCAAATGGTGGCAAATGGCACGATCCAGGGTCTCTTCCCGGCCCTGACGGTCCAAGCCGGGGACCATTTCATGGCTACGGTCGGTTGCGAGGGCGGCGCGACCTTCTGCCAGGTGCTCTTCCGCCTGGAGTTCCAGATCGGCAACGGCCCGGCCAATGTCTACTGGGCATCCGAGGAGCAATACGACGGTGTGAATTCCCCGGTCGACGTCGACTTGAGCCTGCTGGCCGGCCAGAAGGTGAGCTTCGTGCTGACTGTGTTGTCGGGCGGCAGCCTGGCGGATGCACGCGCCTTGTGGGTGGCGCCGCGCATCGTCCACTTGATGGCGACGCCCACGCCCAGCCCGACCCTTTCCCCGACGCCTACGCCGACGCGCTGATCTTCAGTCTCGGCAGACAGGGATTAAAAAATCAAAAGCGGCATCCCAGATGCCGCTTTTGATATTACCGATAAGGGTGGCCAGGAGAAGAGAGAGGTCCGGTTAGTGACTTCCGGGGACGCTTTTGTGCACCAGGGCTTCGAAGCGCGGGTCGGTGCGGATGAAATCCAGGTCCGGGTCGCTGCGGACCCAGTCGATCTGGATCTGCTGTTTTTCCAGGGCGATTTTCAGGAAGGCGATGGCCCGGTCGGCATTTCCGCTGATCGACTCGAAACAGGCCTGGTTGTATTCGTTCTCGTTCTCGATGCTGGGACGGGCAATGGCGATGTGTTTCTGGGCCTGGGATTCCTTGCCGATGCGGCGGTAGTACCCGGCCAGGGCGCAATGGGCCAGCATGTAATCCGGGTTCAGCTCGACGACCATCTTGAGCGCCTGGATGGCCTTCTCGTAATGCGTCTGGGAGGCATGCGCCAGTCCCAGGTGATAGTAATAGACTTCTTTGCGCGGGTCGAGCGCGATCGCCTGTTCGAAGGCCGCGATGGCCTCGCTGTGCAGGCCGACGGCCTCGTACATGTTGCCGAGGGCATCCCAGGCGCGATCGTTCTTCGGATTCAACTCGGTCACCCGACGGTAGGCGGCGATGTCGTTCTCCAGCACCCGATAATCCGCCTGGTCATGGCCGGGGTTTGGACTACCTGCCGTGAACACCGGCAGGATGGTGCTCGAAGTGGCCGCATCCGGTTCGGACTGGAGGGCCGGTTGGACGTCCTTGAGGGAGGTTTCATCGAGGGTATCGATGGCCGACTCAAAGACCATGACGGGCGATTCCGGATCCGCCTCGGCGTGTTTGTGGTGATCGAGGAGCGCCTGGTCCGGGAACTGGCCAAGAGGCAGGGGAACGGAGGCTTCGACCTGCATGTCCGGGTCATCGGCCTTCAAATGCCCGCCGGCCTCATCGACCGGGTCGGGGGATTCGAAGATCCAATAGGACCCCACCGGTTCCGCCTGGCCGGGAAGGGTTTCCGGGAAGCTTTCCTGGCCGCTTGCCTGCGAATCTTCTACCTTGATGGCTTCGACCGCTTCGGCCGGCTGGGGTTCGGCGTCGGCGGATTCTTCAGGCAGGGTTCCCGACAGGTTGGGATCTTCGGGGGCAGTTTCGGATCCGACGACTTCTTCATGTAATTCGGCTTCGGCTGGTGCCGGGGCGGGCCCGGCGTCGGCGAGGTGATTCTTCGGGTCGGGGCTGACCGGATCGAGCTCGATGGCCTGGTGGAAGGCCTCGGCAGCCTGTTCATCCTGGCCGAGGCGCTGGTAGATCTTGCCAAGCCGGTCCCACAGCAGAGCCTTGCCGGCGGCATCCGGTTCCAATTCGATCGCCTTTTGATAGGCGGACAGGGCCGCGTCGGTCTCTCCGCTCTCTAGATGGATGTTGCCGATTTCGAGCCAGACCTGGGGATCGCTCTCGGCGGGGTCGGCCGGCGGCTCGCTTTTCGCCGCGGCGCCCTTCTTCCGGTTTTGTTTGTCGAAGACATTCCCCAACTGGTAGGCTGCAATGGCATCCTCGGTGCGGCCCTGTTGATGATATACATCGCCGAGCCCGTTCCAACTGATGGCATCCTTTGGGTCGTTCTCGATGGCTTTCTGGAAGGCTGCGATGGCCTGCTCGTGGCGGCCGGATTGGCTGAACAGGCGGCCGAGCTCGTTCCATGGGAAAGCCTCATCCGGCGCCAGGGAGGCTGCATCTTCG
>DATJPX010000119.1:0-2567 GCA_035506155.1 Anaerolineales bacterium | reverse complement strand
CGTTGTAAGCGTGGAAGAGGCCATCCGGGCGCTCATTGGCCTTCAACGAATGCTCGATGTATTCCAAAGCCAGGTCGAGGAATGCCAGCAAGTCGGCCTTTCCCAGGCCGGCAAATTGCCCGGAGAAGCCCTGGCGATAATATCCCCAACGGTAGGCGCTGCTCGCCTCGCCCAGCTCATCCATCACGGACCGGCGCTGGAGGTCGTCGAAGGCGGCTTTCAATGCGGGGCGGTGTTTTTGCAGCGTCGCATGCATCGCGTGGAACAGTTCCCCGAGCTCCCGGGTGATGGATAACTCTTCCAACCCCGTCCCGGCGAAGAGCTTCCGGCAGAGGACCACGTAGCGGCGCAGGTAACCGAGCGTCACCACCGAAATGCCCTTGCCAACCAGGGCGTTGTTGCCGTCGTTCCACTCGGGGCGCTGGGTGTTCATCCAGATGCCGCCCTCCGGGATGAAATTGCCCAATTTAGCCAGCAGCAGGGCCAGCAGTTTTTCCGCCAGGCTGACATGGAAGATGGTTCCGTCCTTACCGTGGAGCAGTTTGCCGTCAGTGCCAAGGGCCTTGACGTCCACGGTGATCCGTGCATCCAGCTCGCGGTCGAAGGTGATGGTGTTGTACCAGTCTGCCAGCAGGGACTCGTACTCCTTGAGCCGGTACGGCACGTTGGCGTGGCTGAAGACTTTGCGATCGAGCGATCCTCCCAACCGGCCGGGATGGAAGCGGTCCGAGACCTCGAGCAGCTTTTCGAGATAGATGATCTGGTGATCTCCCCAGTAGCCGATGTTGGCCCACGGGTCGTTCGGTGTGGGGAATTCCCACTCGATGCCATCGCGCGTCACCCGGTAGGGATTGTATCCGTCCGCCGTGGTGGCATTCAGGAATTTGCAGATGAACTGCTCGGTGAACTCGGGATACGACCAGGCCAGCGGCTCCCAGTTTTGGAAGATGTCACGCCAGTTGCCCTGGTAATCCAGCTTCTGCGAGCCGTCCGGCTTCTTGAGGTTGATCGAGAAATGGTTCCACGGGCGGCTGGGGTCGCCGTGCCTGCGGCCGAATGTCAGCGGCAGGTATTCGGAGCACAGTCGTTCCAGGTCTGCGGGGCCGCAGGCAGCCTTCTCGAGAAGTGCGGGACTGTCGAACTCGTCCGGCAGGGCGGCAAAAAAGTCCGCTTGATGGCGCAGGATGTCCCGATTGCGGACGGCCATGAAGTCGAGCAGGTCGGCCTTGCGGACCCGGTAATTGCGGGCAAAGATGCCGCCGCGCATGGTATTGAAAAGGACGTTCGAGAAATGGTGGGCGGTGACCACCCGATCGGCGGAAAACTGCAGCCCATCCGCGCTGGCGACGATGGCCCACAAGGCGGCGCTGCCGCTGGCAATGTCCGACTCCAGGCAGGCCTTCAACTCGCCCGGCTTTTTGATCTGGTTGATCAATGCGGCGACGGCGACGCTATCCTGGTTCAGTTCGGCGACGAAGCTCCAGCTTTTTTCCTCTCCTGCACCCAGGCTGAAGCCGGCCTGGGCGAGGTAAGCCCCACGCCGGCCGCGCACGTCCGTCTCCTGGACCACCTCCCCGCCCGCCCGAAATTCGTCAAGCTGTTCCGAGCTGAGCAGGATGCACGGCTTCTCCAGCCCGATCTGCCAGACGGTAGTGGCGCGCAGGGATTCACTCGGCTCGGGCAGATCCGACATGCTGGAGCTGAGCGAAAAAGTGGCCAGGCCCGAGTGAAGATCGAGCTCGTTGCGTTTGTAGGCGTTCAGCAGGTTGCTGAAGGTGTTCTGCATGTTGGTGCTGGTTCCGGACGGCAGGATATTCTGCAGCCCGTCCAGGCCATCGACCCGGCAGGCCTTCTTGCCGGTGCTGACCAGCCAGCTCGTCTTGACCCAGCCGAAGCGTTCGCTCGAACGCCAGGCGTATCGGTAAGTAAGGCCTAGATCGTGGTTGGTTTCCTCGAAGACCAGCTTGTCTCCCAGGCTGTTCTTATAGATATTCCGTTCCACCCGGTAAGGTCGGGCGGACTGACCCGTGAACGGCTCCCAGAGGCAGGTCCGGCCTCCATGCTCGACCCGAAGGACCGCCACGTGTCCTGTGTTCGGATAGTTCTCGGCCACCCGATCGTCCGTGTAATATGGGAAGAGGGCCGACTCGGCGCTGGCGCGGCCGGCCGTCAGGCCGCCGGTGCTGGAGATGAACATCCAATGGTCGGAGCTGCTGACAATGCTCATGAAAAAGGCCGGCATCCGGTCGAAATTCCGGATGCGGTAGAACTGTTCTCCCAACAAGGTGACGGGTTCACCGGTGACCTTGCCGGCGGGTTTGTTCAACTTGGTGTCGCCGAGATAAAGGTCCAGGCCAGGATGGTCCATGCAGTGGATATTCCTTTCGAAAGGGGTAAGGACAACGTGGCTACTATATCCTGTTTTCGATTTTTGGGCAATAAAGCAAATGGGGCGGGAGATCGTCCCGCCCCACCAGGAAATGCCGGGGATATCCCGATCATTCGGTCAGCAGGCGATAGAAAACCTTGGGCGCCTTCCGTTCGACCAATCCTTCAGCCACATGGGC
>DATJPX010000118.1:0-30026 GCA_035506155.1 Anaerolineales bacterium | reverse complement strand
CCGAAAGGACGTAAGCGCCCAGCATGATCCGCCGCTTGACCTCCGGACCGAAGCCAGCCCGGCGGGTCTGCAGATACAGGTCGATGACGTTTTCGGCGCCCTCGGCCACCGATAGGCCGAAGCGGGTCCCTTCGAAGCGGGCCAGGTTGGCGCTGGCTTCGGCAAACAGGATCAGATAGTATACCGGCAGGCCATAGGTCGTGTGCGGCAGGGAGACTTCTTTCACTTCCATTCCAAGGGCCTCGAACTGCTTGATCGCCTCCCGGATCGAGCTTTCCACGCCTGGCTCCATCCCGGCCTGGAAGTATTCTTTCGGGATGCCCAGGCGCAGGCCCTTGACCGGCTTGTCGATATTTTTTAGGTAGTCCGGGATGGCGCCCGGCAGGGATGTGGCGTCGCGTGGGTCCTGCCCGGCGATCGCCCCCAGAACGGCTGCGCAATCGTAGGCGCTGCGGGCCATCGGGCCGATCGAGTCGAACGAGGAGACCAGGGCGATCAGCCCGTAACGGGAGACCCGCCCGTAGGTGGTCTTCAAGCCGGTCACGTTGCAGAAGCCGGCCGGCATGCGGATCGAGCCGCCGGTGTCCTCGCCCAGGGCGAAGGCGCCCATCTCGGCGGAGACCGCTGCTGCCGACCCCCCGCTCGAGCCGCCCGGGACGCGTTCCAGGTCCCAGGGATTGTGGGTATTGAAAAATGCCGAGTTCTCACAGGATGAGCCCATCCCGAACTCGTCCATGTTGTGCTTGCCGACCAGGACCGCGCCCGAGTCCGCCAGCCGGTCGATGACCGTGGCGTTGTACTGCGGGACGTAGTTCTCGAGGATCTTCGATGAGCAGGTGGTGCGGATGCCCTTGGTGGAGATGCAGTCCTTCACGCCGAACGGGATGCCCGTTAGGGGCGTGACGTTCTCGCCGGAGCGCAGGCGTTCGTCGGCCTGGCGCGCCTGGGCGAGGGCGAGCTTATCCGCCACGGTGACGAAGGCGTTGATCTGCGGATCGGTCTTATGGATGTGGTCGAGAGCGGCCGCCGTCAGTTCGACGCTGCTGACCTGTTTCTTCGCCAGCAGGTCACTGGCTTCCCGGATGGAGAGTTGATAGAGTTCCATGATTCGATCCTAAAAAGCCACAGAGTACACGGAGTTCACAGAGAAGAGCATTAAGGCTCCGTGTTCTCTGTGATCTCTGTGGCAACGACTTACTCTTCCCCGAAGACTTGCGGCACGTGGACGAAATCGCCTTCGGGATGCGGGACGTTCTTGAGGAAGTCCTCCCGCGGCATGGACGGCTTGACCTCGTCCGGGCGGAGCACGTTGCGGGTGCTGGAGGTTTCGGAGGCCGGCGGCACTTCGGAAGTATCGACCTGGTTGAGCAGGTGGAAGTAATCGATGATCGCGCTGAACTGGTGGCTGAAGGCCTGGGCTTCCTCATCGGTGATTCCCAGGCGGACCAGGAAGGCAATATGTTTGACCATCTCAGCATCGATGCTGAAATCGTTCTTGGGGCGCGGATCCTTTGGCATATTCGTACCTCAGATAACAGCCCTGCGGAGGTTCGATACCCTTCGCAGGGCCCGGGTTGGCTAGTCGCTGACCTTGATGTGCAATTCCTTCAGCTGGCGCGGCTCGGCCGGGGATGGGGCATCGGCCATCACGTCGCGGGCGGCCTGGTTCTTCGGGAAGGCGATCACCTCGCGGATGTTGGGTTCGTCGGCCAGCAGCATGACCAGCCGGTCGATGCCCGGGGCCATCCCGCCGTGGGGCGGGGCGCCGTACTCGAAGGCCTCGAGCATGTGCCCGAACTTGGCCTGGGCTTCCTCTTCGCTGATGCCGAGCAGGCTGAAGACTTTGCTCTGGATGTCACGCCGATGGATACGGATCGAACCCGATGCCATCTCGTAGCCATTGCAAACCATGTCGTAGGCATCTGACAGGATCGAGGATGGGTCCGTATCGAACCGGTCCAGGTGTTCCATGCGCGGCATGGTGAACGGGTGATGGGCGGCGTCCCATTTCTGGAACTCCTCGTTCCACTCGAACATCGGGAAATCCAGCACCCAGGCAAAAGCCATCACGTTCGGGTCGGCCAGCTTGAGCTGGTCGCGGAACCAGAGGCGCAGAGCGCCCAGGACTTTGTGGACGACCTTTGCGCTGTCGGCGACGAACAGGACTAGGTCGCCTTCCTTGGCGCCGGTCAGCTTGGAAAGCTCGGCAATTTCAGCCGGGCTGACGAATTTGGCTGCGGAGCCTTTCGGGCCTTCGGTAGTCAGCGCCAGCGTCACCAGCCCTTTGGCGCCCAGGTCTTTCGCCGTGGCGGTCAGTTCGTCGAGCTGTTTGCGCGTATAGCCGGCGCAATCCGGGGCGACGAGGCATTTCACCATCCCGCCGCTTTCGAAGGCGGACTTGAAGACGGCGAATTCGGTCCTTGAAAACACGCCGGCCACGTCCGACAGTTCCATGCCGAAGCGCAGGTCCGGTTTGTCGGACCCATAGCGGGCGACGGCTTCCAGATAGTTCAGCCGCGGCCAGGGCGAGGCCAGGAGTTTCTTGTGCGGGGCCACGGCCGGCAGCATGGCGGTGAACAATCCCTCCACCATTTCCAGGACGTCGTCGCGCTGGACGAAGGACATTTCCAGGTCGAGTTGGGTAAATTCGGGCTGGCGGTCGCCGCGCAGGTCCTCGTCGCGGAAGCAGCGGGCGATCTGGAAGTAACGCTCGACACCGGCCACCATCAGGAGCTGCTTGAGCTGCTGGGGGCTCTGGGGCAGGGCGTAAAACTGCCCGGGATAAATGCGGGAAGGGACCAGGTAGTCGCGGGCCCCTTCGGGAGTCGTCTTGAACAGGGCCGGGGTTTCCACCTCCAGGAAGCCGCGCTCCGACAGATAATTGCGCATGAACAGGACCACATTGTGACGCAGCTCCAGGTTGCGGCGCATGCGCTCCCGGCGCAGGTCGAGGTAGCGGTATTTGAGACGCATGTTCTCATCCACTTCCTCGTCCTTGCTGATCATGAAGGGCAGGGCCTTGGCGGGATTGAGCACCTCGATGGATTTGGCGACCACTTCGATTTCGCCGGTGTCCAGGTTGGGGTTGACCATGCCCTCGGGCCGGCGCTGCACCTGGCCCTTGATCTGCAGGACCCATTCCGACCGGAAATTGGCAACCTGGTCGAGGGTCTCCTTGGGCAGGTCGGGATTGAAGACCACCTGGGTCAGGCCGAATCGGTCGCGCAGGTCGATGAAAACCACCCCGCCGTGGTCGCGCCGGCGATGGACCCAGCCGGCCAGGGCCACGGTCTGCCCGGTATGGGTTGCTCGCAGTTCACCGCAAGTATGAGTTTTATACATTCGCCACCTCCAAAAGATTCACCACGTTCACCGTGGATAGTTTCTTATAAAATAAATCGCCCTCCGCATCTGCGTTGGGCGATTGGTTAGCTTCGGAAGTTCGTTAACCTTGCAGGCTTCGCCCAACGGCCGGAGGCCGATTATCATTATCGTTATTGTGATTGGCGAAGCGAATGGATTTCATGACTGCTCCAGGTTGGCGGTATTATAGCACAAACCTGTCTGGTTGAGGTTCTTTCAGGGTCCCCCCGTGAATCCGGCATTTTTTAATCCTTCTATATTATCGTTTTGGATTGTTACAGTATAATGGTGTTAGACTTTATTCGTGGAGACCCTATGAGAGCAGCCGAAGTTCCTCCCGAAATGCTGGACGTGTTCGAGAAGGCCAAGGAGAACGTCAAGAACTATTTCGACGGCCTGCATACCGTGCCTTCCCGCGGCCGGGTCGAGGTCGATAAGGACCGCTTCATCCTTGCCCGCACCGATTCTCTTTCCTATGTTCTGAGAGGCGTGCTCGAGGAGATCTACGGGGACCACGGATCCGACCAGCTGCTCTACTCCTTCGGGAAGGCCGTCGGACGGACCGAGGCGAAGAAGTTCTTCGACCGGTTCCACCTGACCGATCCGATGGAAAAATTCGGCTTCGGCCCGACCTATTTTTCCTTCTCCGGCTGGGCTTTCGTCAACCTGCTCTATCCGACCAATCCGAAACCCGACGAGACCTTCCTGCTGGTCTTTGCCAACCAGCAATCCTTCGAAGCAGAGGGGTTCATCGCCGAGAAGAAGCAGACCCAGAAGGGCATCTGCCACATTACGGCCGGTTACCTGACCGGCTGGTGCGAGGAATCCTTCGGCATTCCCCTGGAAACGCGCGAGCTGTTCTGTTCGGCCAAGGGCGAGGGTTTGGACCTGTTCCTGATGACCCACCGCAAGAAGATCCTGCAGGCCACCGACAATGCCATGAAGTTGATCGCGGCCGACAAGGATTTGACGGTGGAGGCGCTCCTGGCTTAGCCTCCGAACCGGGGTACTAGGTAGATATACTGACGGCAGATCCCTGCCGTCTTTTTCTTGCCCGGTTGACCCGCCGGGAATTTCTGGGGTAGAATCCTTCATCATGTCCCGTACTCTCTCCATCGTTATCATCGTTGGTTCGGTCCTGTTGGCGCTGGCCCTGCTGGGAGGGTTGGTCTGGGCAAACACCGTCTACATCCGTGCTCACCCTCTCGAGAAGGATTTCCTGGTTCCCTGGCTAGCGGCACGCACATTCATCCAATACGGCCAGAGCCCTTACAGCGACCCGGCCACCCAGCGGGCCCAGATCCAGTACTATGGACGACTGGCCCAGCCGGGAGAGGACCCGTTGGCCCTCTGGCTGCCCTTCCCGGTGGAGCTATTCTATTTTCCGTTCGCGTTGATCACGAATTATGCAATTGCGCGCGGGCTGTGGCTGGCGCTGCTCGAACTCGCCCTGCTTGCCCTGGCCTACCTGTCCCTGCAGCTGACCAGCTGGAAGCCGCCGGTTACATTCCTGCCATTTCTGGGACTCTTTTCGGTCTTCGGGGTCTTCGGTCTGCTTTCTTCGAGCAGCTCGAGCGGGTTGGGATTCCTGGCTTTGGCCTTGGGAGGGTTCCTTCTGGCTTTGCACGAGGAGCGGGACGAACTGGCTGGGGCGTTGTTGTTCGTGGCCCTGTTCGAGCCGCGCTTCACCGGAGTTTTCTTCGTCCTGGTTTTTTGGTGGATCATCTTCCAGCGGCGCATGCGGGTCATCTGGGGTTTCCTGATGGGTCTGGTCTTCCTCCTGGTCCTTTCATTCTTCCTCCTCCCGGACTGGTTCTTGCCATTCCTGCGTGGCCTGTTTTCTCATGCGGCTTATTTCCACGGCCGGTCGCTTTTCGATATCCTGGCCGGCTGGTCGCCGGTGATCGGACCGCGCCTGGGCTGGGCAATCCTTGTGGTCGTGGCGCTCGTCTTATTTGTGGAATGGGGCATCGTCCTCCAGCGGGATTTTCGCCATTTCATGTGGATCGTCAGCGTCACCCTCGTGGCGACCCCCTTCCTGGGAATCCCGATCAATATCAAGGACTATGTCTTCCTTTTCATCCCGCTGGTCCTTTTCCTGAGCATCCTGGCAGAGCGTTTCTCCCGCCCGCGGCGTTGGGGGGCGGCTGAATTCACCTTCCTGGGAGTCGCCCTGGGGCTCTGGCTCCTGACCGTGCTCCTGGTCGGCATCAATGCCCTGGGAGCCTGGACGGACGTGATGTTCCTCGGCCTGCCGGGCCTGCTCCTGATCGGTCTGTACTGGATGCGCTGGTGGTTCGTCCGCCCGGTGCGCACCGAGTTGGGCCTCTCCGAATGAACTGGCGACTGTATCTCCTGCTGGCCGCCCTAGGCCTGGCGGTGGGAGTGCTGGCGGCGGCCTTCCAACCTGCCCCTGGCTATATGGACGCGGATTACTACTATGCCGGCGGCCTCCAGTTGGTCCGCGGGCACGGCTTCACGGAACCCTACCTGTGGAATTACCTGGACGACCCGGCTGGGCTTCCGCACCCTTCCAATGCCTACTGGATGCCGCTGGCCTCCCTGTTGGCCGCGGCCGGGGCGGCTTTGTTCGGACCCGGCTCCTGGTCCGCCGCCCGGGCCGGATTCTTGGCCGTGTTCGCCTGCCTCCCGCCTCTGACGGCTGCCCTGGCATGGAGGCTGACTTCCCGGCGCGACCTGGGCCTGACGGCTGGCCTGCTGGCGGTTTTCCCGGCCTTCTACCTTCCCCTCACCACCACTACCGATACCTTCGGTCTCTACATGCTCCTCGGGGGCTGCTTCTTTCTCGTTCTGTATCGCAGGACCTCCTTCCTCACGCCGCTCCTGCTCGGTCTTTTGGCCGGGCTGATGCACCTGGCGCGGGCGGACGGCTTACTCTGGCTGCTGCTGGCTTTCCTGGCGGTCTGGTTCATCCTGCCGAAAGCCGCCCGGTCGACGACGTTTTATTTTTCCATTCTCACCCTGGCGGGTTATCTGCTCGTCATGGCTCCCTGGTTCATCCGTAACCTAAATGCCTTCGGTACACCGCTGGCTCCGGGAGGGTCAAAAATGCTCTGGCTGACCTCCTACGACCAGCTCTTTGCTTACCCTGCGGGCCAGGTGACATCGACGGCCTGGTGGCAGTCCGGGCTGCCGGACATCCTGCGAGCCCGCCTATGGGCCTTCGGGCTCAACCTGGCGAATGCGTTGTCCGTTCAGGGCGAAGTCTTCCTGCTGCCTCTGATCGGCATCGGCGCCTGGCATTTGCGAAAGGACCGCCGCATCCTCCTGGCCGGCCTGGCCTGGCTGCTGACGCTGGGTGCGATGACCGTCGCCTTTCCGTTCGCCGGGGCGCGCGGTGGTTTCCTCCATTCCGGCGCGGCTGTGCAGATAGTCTGGTGGGCCCTTGCGCCGATCGGCCTGGACCGGTTGATCGCCTGGGGAGTCCGCCGGCGCGGTTGGGCGGCCGGTCTGGCCAGCCGCCTCTTCCAGGGTGCCCTGGTCACCCTGGCGGTTCTCCTGACGGCGGCGGTCTTCTGGGGCCGGATCCTCGGGGGCAGCGGCGGGCAGCCCTGGGGGCAGGAAAATGCCGCCTATCAACAAATGGACGATTTCCTGGTCAACCAGGGATTATTGAGCGGCGACGTGGTCATGGTCGCCAATCCGCCCGGCTTCAGCCTGGTATCCGGGAATTCCGCCATCGCCGTCCCTGACGGCTCCGTCGAGACCTTGTTGGATGCCGCCCAGAGGTACAACGCCATTTATCTCATCTTGGAGCAGGGGAGCACCCCGTCGGAACTGTTGTCGACCTACCAGCAGCCGACGGCCAATCCTGACCTGATTTACCTGGGCGAAGTTGCCCACGCCCGGATTTTCCTCATCAGGCACCATTGAACGTCCACCCACGCGCCGTGACGTGCGTCGAAAAGCAATCTGAATGACTGAAACGATGATCCCTTCTTCCGAAGCACGCCTGGGTTGGCGGTCCTACCTGGTGCTCTTCCTGACCGGTTTGATCGTTAGTCTGGTTCTCGTGGCGCTCGAGCCGGTCCCGGGGTATATGGATGCGGATTACTATTATTCCGGCAGCATGCGCCTGGCGCAGGGGCATGGTTTCACCGAGGCGATCGTCTGGAATTACCTGGATCATCCCCAGGGGTTACCCCATTCCTCCCACTCCTACTGGTACCCGCTCGCCTCCATCCTGGGGGCCGGCGGCATGCTCCTGACTGGAAAGAGCGATTTCCTATCGGCCCGGATCGGATTCCTCTTGATTGCCAGCCTCGCTCCGCTGGTCATCGCTGCCCTGACTTTCCGCCTGACTCGGAATCGTTCGACCGCGCTGACGGCCGGGTTCCTGGGTGTGTTTTCCGGATTCTACTTGCCATTCATTGTCACGACCGACAATTATGGCGTATACATCCTGGTGGGGGCGGTCTACTTCCTTTTGCTCGATCGCTTCTCGATCCCGAAATCCATCCTGCTGGGTCTCCTGGCCGGACTGCTGAACCTGGCGCGCGGCGATGGGCTGCTGTGGCTGCCCCTGACGTTCCTGGGCGCTTCCATCCTGGCCTACCGGCAGGCGCACGGACGCCCTGCCTGGACACGGCTCCTGCTGGCGGGTTCGGGCATCCTCCTGGCTTTCCTGGGTTACCTGGCCGTGATGGGAGCCTGGCTGGTCCGTAACCTGACGGTTTTCGGCTCGTTGCTGCCCCCCGGCAGTAATTATGTCTTATGGATGACGAACTATAACCAACTCTATTCCTTCACCCCGCAAATCTACACTTTCCAGGCCTGGTCGGCCCAGGGTTGGGCGGCGATCCTGAAGACCCGCCTGTGGGCGCTTGGGCAGAACCTGGGGACCGGCCTGGCTGCCGAGGGGATGATCGTTCTGGTACCGTTCATCCTACTGGGCGCTTGGAAGTACCGGAATTCTTTCCCGGTTCGATTGGCCGGATTCGGCTGGCTCGCCCTGTTGTTCGCCGAAAGTTTTTTGTTCCCCTTTGCCAGCGTGAACGGGGGTTTCTTCCATGCCGGGGCGGCGTTCCAGCCGCTCGGGTTCGCCCTGGCGGCCGCTGGCCTGGACGTGCTGGCAGCCCGTTGGAACCGGCAGGGACGACGGCGGGGTCCTGCTCCTGTGCTCTTCCAGGCCAGCCTCATCCTTGTCATGCTGGCCTTCAGTGGAATGCTGGTGAAAATGAGAGTCATCGACAGCGGCTGGAACGAGGGCGAGTATCTTTACCGGAAGGCTGATGTGTTCCTGGTTGGCCAGGGGGCCCAGGCTGCGGATGTGGTCATGACCCGCAACCCGCCCGCCTACTACATCATGACCGGGCGCCAGGCGATCGCCATCCCCTTTGGCGACGTGCCATCCCTTCTGGCTGCCGCCCGAAAATTCGACGCCCGGTATGTGCTCCTCGAACCCGCCGGACTCTCGAAAGCCGAGATGGATTTGTACAACCATCCCGAAAATTATCCCGATTTCGCAACCCTGGGAGCATTGGATGACAATCACATCCTCCTCATCAAACCTGCCCCGTGAGCGGACCGCCGGGTGGTGGGACAAACTGATCCTGGCGCTGCTTGTCGCCCTCAGCGCCGGGGGATTCCTGTTGGCCAGTGCAATCAACCACCACGTCGGCTTTCCGCTGGACGATTCCTGGATTCACCAGACCTACGCCCGGAACCTGGCCCAATACGGGCAATGGGCGTTCATTCCGGGGGTGGCCTCGGGCGGATCGACTTCCCCACTCTGGTCGGTCTTGTTGGCGATTGGCTACTGGGTAAGGCTTGGGCCCTACGCCTGGACGTATCTCCTCGGCGCCTTGAGCTTGTGGGGATTGGCTGTCCTGGCGGAGACGAGCGTACGGAAGATCCTCCCTGCATATTCCCCGCGTTTTCCCTGGGTGGGAGCGACCATCGCCCTGGAATGGCACCTGGTCTGGGCGTCTGACTCCGGGATGGAAACGCTGCTCCAGGCGCTGTTGGTGATGGCCGTCCTGGCAATGCTGATTCAGGGCTCGCACCGGTATCTCATCTTGGGCCTGCTGGTTGGGGTGTCGGTCTGGGTCCGCCCGGACGGGATCACCCTGCTTGGGCCGGCAGCATTTGTCATTCTGCTTACCCGGCAGGCATGGTCCGGGCGTCTTAAGGGATTGGGTTCGCTGGCGCTGGGATTCGCCTGTCCGTTCGCCCTCTACCTGTTTTTCAACCTTAGAATTGCCGGCACCCCCTGGCCGAATACGTTCTATGCCAAACAGGCCGAATATGCGATCTATCTGAGCGCGCCAATCCTGCTTCGATATGCTCGGGAAGCGCTCCAGCCGTTGACCGGCGCCGGTTTAATTTTGCTGCCGGGTCTTATCCTGGCTTTGGTCTCCAGCCTGCGGAAAAAGGAGTGGGGTGTATTGGCCGCAGTAATCTGGATCCTGGGCTTCCTGGGGCTGTACGCGTGGCGGCTGCCGGTCACCTATCAATATGGGCGCTACGTCATGCCGGTCATGCCGATATATTTTCTGCTGGGGCTGATCGGTTTGTGCGACTTCGTCCTGGGGCGGGGAGAAGGCTGGCGGTGGATGGTGAAGGAGTTCTGGAGACTCCTGGTTGGCGTCGTCCTCGCTTGTTTCTGGTTCCTGGGCGCCTATTCGTATTCCAAAGATGTGGCATTTATTGAGAATGAGATGGTCACCACAGCCCGCTGGGTGTCCGAAAACGTCCCAGCGGGGGCCCTGGTTGCCGCCCACGATATCGGCGCGATGGGCTATTTCGGCCACCACGATCTGGTCGACCTCGCCGGCCTGATCACACCGCAGGTCATTCCATTTATCCGGGACGAAGCCAAAATCTCGAGCTATCTCGACGAGCGCAACGTCAACTACCTGGTCGTGTTCCCGGACTGGTACCCTGAATTGACGGCAGGCCGCCAGCCGATTTTCATCACCCAGACCGTCTATGCTCCCGACTCGGGAGGTTCCAATATGGCGGTATATCGCTGGCCGGGGCCATGAGGCGGAGGGGAAATTGTCTCTTGGTTTGACCTGTGCTATACTCTAGTTATTCATTCAGCGGCAGGCCGAAAATGGAAAAAATAACGATTGTTGTAGTCGACGATCATCCGTTGTTCCGGCAGGGGGTCATCAACACCCTCTCGCTCGAGCCTGAATTCGACATCGTCGGACAGGCCGAGAACGGGAACGATGCACTGAAATTGATCCGAAGCCTGCATCCCGATGTGGCGGTCGTGGATATTAATTTGCCCGGCGTGAACGGACAGCAGGTCACCCACGAAGTCGTCCAGAGCAAGCTCCCGACCCGGATCATCCTGTTGACGGCCTACGACGACCAGGAACAGATCATCCATGCCGCCTGGGCTGGCGCTGCGGCTTACTGTTCCAAGGATGTCGATCCCCAGCATCTCATACAAACAATCAGGGAAGTGGTGGCCGGTAAATTCGTCATCGAGGATCGGGTTTTCAACCAGATCGAATTCGAGCATTGGCTGGACGAGGAGATGGAAAGGGCCCGCCATCTCTACAGCGAACCCGGCAGCCCGTTCCATCCGCTTTCGGACCGGGAAATGGAAGTCCTTTCATGTGTGGTGAAAGGCATGAGCAATAAGGAAATTGCCTCTTCACTCGGGATCAGTCACCAAACGGTAAAGAATCATGTGACGTCCATCCTGAGGAAGTTCGGCGTAGAAGACCGTACCCAGGCAGTGGTATATGCACTCAAGCGAGGCTGGGTCAAGATTCATGACAAGTACTCGCCATCTCAGGAGTAATTTATGACGCAACCCGAAGAAGAAAAGACGAATGTTGCCATCGAGGACCCGAAACAAATCATCCAGTCGGAGCTCGATGACACGTACCGCGCCTTGAAGGAAATCACCCTTATGCTGGAGCAAAGCCGGGTCGAACTTGGCAAATTGACCCAGCGCAACGCGGCTGTGACGGCCCACATGCAGCAGGTCCAGTCCCAGATCGACAAACTCCCGCGTGAAGAGGTCAAGACTGCGTACGATTCGGCCCTGGATGCCCAGCAACGTCTTTTCGTCATGAGAGGCCAACTGGAAAAACTTCAAAGCGACCAGACACACCTCGAGCAATACAAATCCATGCTGGAACGCCTGAAGACCTCCACGGCCGCGGGTGGGGCGGGGGGACCTGGAAAACCCGACAAAGGCGGGATGGCGGGAGTCGAAATGCTGGTGAACGCTCAGGAAGCCGAGCGCCAGAGATTGTCACGCCAGATGCACGATGGTCCTGCCCAGGCGCTGTCGAATTTTATCCTTCAGACCGAAATTGCGATGCGCTTGCTGGATGTGGATCCGGCTCAGGCCCGGTCGGAATTGAGCAATCTTAAAGTTGCGGCGATGAGCACTTTCCAAAAGGTCCGCAATTTCATCTTTGAACTGCGGCCGATGATGCTGGACGATCTCGGCCTTGCCCCAACCATCCGCCGCTATGCCGATACGTTCAAGGAGCAGGCGGGTGTCGAGGTGAGCATAACGATATCCGGCAACGAACGCCGGCTGGAATCATATATCGAGGTAATGGTATTCAGGTCGATGCAGGAGCTTCTCAGCAGTGCCGTGCATCAGAACCAGGCGACCCTCGTCAAGATCCAGGTCGATATCGGGGATACTACCATTCGATTGTCGTTGGACGATAACGGCAAAGGCTTCGATACCGACTCGCTGGAGAAGGAATCGAATCTTGGCTTGAAACTGATTCGGGATCGCGTGGAAATGTTGGGCGGAAAATTCGAAATCGACAGCGCGCCCGGTAAAGGTGCCCGGGTCACTCTGACCATTCCCGTCCATTCTTAAAGTTACATAATTGTTAGGCATTTGCAATGCTATTCATTTGTTTTGCAAGGATGTACTCCGTATAATAACGATATCCCTGAATGGCCTTCAGGGAAATCTAAAGGAAAGGAGATAAATCCCTATGTTATTCGCCCCTAAAGAGAAAGGCCAGGGCCTGGTCGAGTATGCGTTGATCCTTGTTTTGGTCGCTGTCGTTGTTATTGCTGTCCTCCTGATCCTCGGCCCGATCATCGGCAACGTCTTCACCAAGATCAACTCCAGCCTTGCAAATCCTGGTTAGTATTTGATCTTCAGCCCCTAAAGCTGAACGGAGCCCTGTACACACAGGGCTCCGTTTTCATTAACATATTCATTACATATCTGTAAAGTTTCTGTAATGAAAGATTCTTGTTTCCAGGAATTAGAAAGAATATAATGCAAGTATCTCTGAATGGCCTTCAGAGAAATCCAAAAGCGAAAGGAGGTGAATACCCATGTTGTTCGCCCCTAAGGAAAAAGGCCAGGGCCTGGTCGAGTATGCGTTGATCCTTGTTTTGGTTGCTGTCGTTGTAATTGCTGTTCTTCTGATCCTCGGCCCGATCATCGGCAACGTTTTCACCAAGATCAACTCCAGCCTTGCAAATCCTGGTTAGTATTCGAATTTCAGCCTAAATGGCGGGTGGGACTCTGTGCAAACAGAGTCCCACTTTTTTAAATGCCAACTATAACTGTAAAGATGTTGTAACGTTCCTTTTCGAACTTTCAAGTTTCGATACAAGTATAATTTAGAGGCTATGGATTAGGTTTTTCCTGTCTCCAAGAATAAGGTTGTAATTTCCACCACTGTCTACTCCATGGAAAAAGGCCGAGTTCCGGCCGGTCACGCAGTGGCCCCATTCAAAATGGCACTCGTCGTATTCGCAGAACTATTGATCCTCGGCTTAATAATTCGGACTGGTTTCACAAAAACCAATTTGAGTCTCTCGGGCTGGAGTGTCGGTTGGTTGAACTCAACCAAAAAGGCAGATGGGACTCTGTCCGAAATCGCAGAGTCCTATCCTTTTGTACCTGCGAACTGCAGCGATGGGGTAAGTACTTGTGCAATTATTTTTACTGTATAATATTCATATCAAACCAAAGTAAAAGGAGTACCCTATGCGTCGTGGACGGATATTTATCTACATTGCTTTGATTCTCATCCTGCTGCTCGTGGCAGGCTGGTTATTTCTAAGGTCCCGTCAAAAATCTCCTTCCCAGGCGAATAGCGGTGCTACTCCGACGGCGGTGGTCCGGTACGTTGATATTGTCACGGCCGGACAGAATATTTCACCCGGTTCCCTGATCTCACAGGACATGCTGAGCACCATCCAGATTCCCGAGGACAAGCTCGTGGAAGGCCTCTACACTGATAAAACGGCGCTCACCAACATGTACGCGAAATACACGATCCTGCAGGGTGTTCCGATCACATCGTCGATGGTATCTGCAACACCTGGGAATGTGAATCTGCCGGGATCGACCTGGGCTCCTTATATCCCCCAGGGGATGACAGCGGTCTCGATACCGATCACCCGTCTGACATCCGCTGCATTTGGCATTCGCGACGGCGATTATGTCGATGTGATCGTTACGATGCTGCTGGTCGATCTCGACCCGGCCTCTCAGAGTTCCCTCCCGGACTTGGTTGCAGGTTTGAACTCCACCGGAAATGGGCTTCTCCAGATCAGCCAGGGAACTGTCACCCAGGGCCATTTTGAATTGGACCAGGTTTCGAATTCCCTGGTTTATCTTCAGCCGTCTGAAAAGCAACGCCCGCGCATGGTGACCCAGATGATCATGCAGAATATCCAGGTTCTCCATGTTGGAACATTCCCGCTGCCCGGTGAAGTCGTTTCTTCGAGCCTGGTTGCCTCCTCCGGCAACGCGACGCCCACACCGGTTCCGGCCAATCAGCAGAACCAGGTTGCCCCCGTGATCATCAAACCGGATATCATCACGGTCATGGTGTCGCCTCAGGACGCCGTTATGCTTACGTATTTGACCTACAGCGGTGTCCAGATCACATTGACGCTTCGCAACCCGAATGATCAGGATCTGGCCAAACAGCCGGATGCTGCAATGCTCGAATATCTTTTGACACAGTACAACATCCCGGTGCCTGCAAAACTGCCTTATTCTCTGGAACCACGCTTGGATGTTTTGACTCAACCCAAACTGCCTAATGATATAACGCCGGTCCCATAACCCGAAAGGCGAGATTTAATCCCAGGCATCCTGGTCTAGAGTATGGAGAATTTGCATGGCAGACGGCGATAAGATACGTGTCCTGATCGTTGATGACGTTGCTGAGACCCGTGAGAATATCAGGAAGTTGTTACAGTTCGAGGCGGACATCGAAGTGGTTGCCGCCGCCCGAACCGGACGTGAAGGGATTCAACTGACCCAGGAGGCCAATCCCGATGTCGTCTTGATGGATATCAACATGCCTGATATGGATGGCATTGCAGCCACCGAAGAGATACGGAAAAAGATGCCGTATGTCCAGGTGGTCGTCCTCTCCGTACAAGGCGATCAAAACTATATGCGCAAAGCCATGCTCGTCGGTGCGCGCGATTTTCTGACAAAACCACCCATGCCGGACGAGCTGGTGGCGGCGATTCGCAGGGCTGGAAAAATGGCCCGGGAGGAACGCGCCAAAGTTGGCCAGACTTTCGTCGCCTCGCCGAGTGGCGGCCCGGTCCGCCCGGCGGCGCCTACAATGGCTGCCCAGGGGAAGATCATCATGTTCTACAGCCCAAAGGGGGGAACGGGGTGCACCACGCTGGCGGTCAATCTTGCTGTGGCATTTTGCAACGATGAAACCCACGTCGTTCTGGTCGATGCGAATCTGCAATTTGGCGATGTCGCCATTTTCCTTAACGAACAGGGCAAGAATACAATCCTTGATTTGGCTCCGCGTGCAGACGAATTGGATCCGGATATTGTCGAGGAGGTCATGATCAAACATGCCGCTTCCGGCGTGCATGTCCTGGCTTCCCCCTCCCGCCCGGAATACGGGGAAAAAGTCAACCCGGAACAGTTCACAAAGTTGTTGAAATATCTGCGCCAGCTCTATGCGTACATTGTGGTGGATACCTGTTCTTATTTGAACGACATTACCTTATCTGTTCTGGACGTGGCCGATATCGTCGTCCTGGTAAATACACAGGATATCCCGTCCATCAAGAACGATCGCCTCTTCCTGGATTTGTTGACGACCCTGAGTTTGCCCGCCGATAAGATCTCTTTCGTTATGAATAAGTTCGACAAACGGATCGCAATTACCCCCGAAAAGATCGGTGAGAACCTGAAACAGGAAGTGGTGGCGGTCATCCCGCTGGATGAGCGTACGGTCATTCCGGCCGTCAATCGAGGCGTTCCGTTCATGCTGGATAATAAGACCCAACCGGCGGCTCGCGGGATTTATATGCTGGCCGAAGCGTTGCGAGCAAAACTGGTGAAATTGGAAACGGAAGATTCGGAAAAAACACTTAAACGGTAGCCCATCTTTTAGGAGGCTGTGATGTCTTTACTGAAGCGGATCGAACAAGGTCAGGGCGGGACACCTGAACAGTCGGGCGGAACCCCTTCCGCCAGCGGAGGCGGAGACGCGTCCCGTCTGTCGTCCCTCCAGGCAAGGAGGGTGAGCGCCCCAAGTGCCGCCCCTCAAGCCGGGACGTATTTTGATCTCAAAACCAGGGTCCAGAACCGTTTGTTGGCAGAGCTTGATCCGTCCCTCGATATCACGAAGACGGATGATGTTCGCAAGACGATCCAATCGCTTTTCGAACAAATCCTCAGCGAGGAGAATATCGTCCTCTCCCGCCCGGAACGGGCGAGGTTGTTCGAACAAATTTCCGCGGAAATCCTCGGGCTGGGACCTCTCCAGCCGCTCCTGGAAGATGAGTCCGTCACAGAAATCATGGTCAACGGCGCAAAGAATATCTATATCGAGCGGAAAGGCAAGATCCACCGGGTGCCGGTGACCTTCGAGAGCAACGACCATGTCATGCGCATCATCGACAGGATCGTTGCGCCGCTGGGCCGCCGTATCGACGAGTCCAGCCCCTATGTAGATGCCCGTCTGGCAGACGGCTCCCGCGTCAATGCCGTCATCCCACCCATTTCGCTTGTCGGTCCTGCGCTGACCATCCGTAAGTTCGCCAAAGTCCCGATCACGATCGAACAATTGGTTCAGTTCGGGACCTTGACGGCGGAGTCCCTGCAGTTCCTCAAGGCTTGCGTTGAAGCCCGTCTGAACGTTGTCATTTCCGGTGGTACCGGCTCCGGCAAAACGACCCTCTTGAACATTCTCTCCGGCTTCATCCCGAGTGATGAACGCATCCTGACCATCGAGAACGCGGCCGAGTTGCAGCTCCGCCAGGAACACGTGGTCACGCTCGAGTCCCGCCCGGCCAATATCGAGGGACGCGGCGAAATTACCATCCGCCAGCTCGTGGTCAACGCCCTCCGCATGAGGCCAGACCGGATCATCGTAGGCGAGATCCGCGATGATGCGGCTCTGGACATGCTGCAGGCCATGAACACCGGTCATGATGGTTCCATGACGACCCTCCACTCCAACTCTCCACGTGATACCCTGTCACGTATGGAGACCATGACGCTGATGGCTGGAATGGAATTACCGGTCCGTGCAATCCGCGAGCAGGTTTCGTCTGCTATCGACCTGGTGGTCCACCAGGAACGTATGCGAGATGGCTCCCGCAAGGTCACGTTTATTACCGAGGTGAGCGGCATGGAAGGGGATGTCATCACCACAACCGACATATTCGTCTTTGAACAGACCGGATTTGAGAATGGAAAGGTCCTTGGTCGTTTGCGCCCGACCGGTCTGCGACCGAAATTCATGGATAAGATCGAAGGAGCGGGTATCCATCTGCCCCCGACCATTTTTGGTGTCGGCGGGCGTCAGCGGTACTAAGCTGTTTTTTCCGGTATAGGTGATCAATGTCTTCGATAAACATCCTACTCATTGCTGGCGGCGGTCTTGCCCTGGTCCTTTTGGTCGTTGGGATCGTAATATCGTCCTCGGGCCAACGGACGCTGGTCGATGAGCGATTAAATAAATACCTCGAGGAAGAACACGAAAAGGGCGAAACCGAAAGCGAGTCCAAAGGCGCCCTGACCGATTGGGTTAACAAGCGGGTCGAAAAATCTTCCTTTGGAGAGCGCATCGCGCGTGACCTCGCCCGGGCCGATTTAAAATTCAAACCCGGCGAGTTCATGGCCCTTTACGTCATCTCCATGCTTGGCGTGGGGATGATCCTTTTCATGATCGGCGGCAGGCTACTGATTTCCGGTTTGATCGGTGTGGGAATTGGCTTCCTCCTGCCGGGGATGTATGTCAGGTCCCAAAAATCGAAGCGTTTGACGAAATTCAATGACCAGCTCCCGGATATGCTCAACCTGGTTGTGAATGGCCTGCGTGCCGGCTATTCCACGATGCAGGCCATGGAAGCGGTGAGCAAGGAATTGCCTCCTCCCATCTGCGACGAGTTTCGCCGGGTGGTGCAGGAAATGCAGTTGGGTATTCCGATGGAGAAGGCGCTGGACAACCTCTTGCGACGCATCCCCAGTGAAGACCTGGATTTCGTAGTAACCGCCATCAATGTCCAGCGTGAAGTCGGTGGTAACCTGGCGGAGATCATGGACGTGATTTCGTACACCATCCGTGAACGTGTACGCATCAAAGGTGAAATCAGGGCGCTCACTGCGCAAGCGATGTATTCCGGTCGCGCCCTTGCCCTCCTTCCAATCGGCTTGTTGTGCATCCTTTGGTTCCTGAATCGTAGCTATGTGATGGAATTTTTCACCAAGAAGAATATCCTGTGCGGCGGCGGTGCCCTGGCACTGGCTTTGATGCTCATCGGCATCGGATATTTCGTGATGACCCGGATTGCCAACGTAGAGGTGTAATATGTCAATACTGATACCTGTCATCGTCATCCTTGGCTTGATCGCCGGCGCGGTCGTTCTGGTGGTTTCCGGCATTAAGAAGTCCAAGTCGCAGGAAGAAGACCCTCTGGCTACCAGGTTGGCAGAGTACAGTCAACGTGGTGAGGCGGTCTCGCTTGAGGAGATCGAGCTTTCCCAACCTTTCACCGAACGGGTGGTCATGCCGATCATCCGTCGGCTCGGCGAAATGTCTTCGCGCTTCACTCCTCAACACGTCCTGGAACAGACCCGCAAACGGCTTGAATTGGCCGGAAACCCCGGAAAGATGGATGCGGCGACATTCCTGGTCCTGCATTTCGTCGCGGCCGTCTTGATGGGCGGGCTGATTTTCGTCCTGACCCTGTTCTCGAAGACTTTTTCTCTGCCGGTGAAACTCCTGATCGTATTGGTGTTCACCGTGCTTGGTTATTTCATGCCGGATCTGTTGATCAAAAGCACCATCGATAAGCGCCAGAAGTCCGTCCGAAAAGCCATGCCGGACGCCCTCGACCTGTTGACCATTTGTGTGGAAGCGGGCTTGGGCTTCGACGCGGCCATGTCGAAAGTCAATGAGAAGTGGGATAATGAGCTCTCGATGGCTTTCGGTCGCGTGATCCGTGAAATCCAACTGGGAAAACTCCGCAGGGACGCGCTGCGGGATATGGCCGAAAGACTTGGCCTAGCTGAGATGACCAGTTTCGTCGCCGCAGTGATCCAATCCGAAATGCTCGGCGTAAGCATGGCGAAAGTATTGCGCATCCAATCCGATCAGATGCGCGTCCGGCGCCGCCAGCATGCGGAAGAGGAAGCCCATAAAGCGCCGATTAAAATGATCTTCCCGATGGGCCTGTTGATCTTTCCGGCCCTCATGATCATCCTCCTGACCCCGGCTGGTCTGCGATTGATGGGATCTTTGCAATATTTCCAATAGATTAAGAACAGGCTGTGTTCTGGGAATATCGGATCAGTCAATGGCTTTGGGGTAGTCTGGACTGGTTATTTCCGCCGGTTTGTGGGGGTTGTAACCGGATTGGATACCGTTGGTGTCCAGATTGCCGGCAACAGGTTCAAAATCTCCCTGAGCCTGTCTGTCAAAGCTGCGGCTTGCCTCAGCTCCATCCGGGTTTGTGTCCCACATGTACGAAATCACATCCTTCCTACGAGGCCATGCGGTCCTGGCTTGTTTTTGAAGGCCCCATCCGGCATGCCTTGCATACCTTGAAGTATCGCCGCAACCTGGCCTTGGGGGATGCCCTGGCGCAGGAGTTGAGGAAGTTCGTCGATCAGCTCGGGTGGAAGGTGGATATGGTTGTTCCGGTGCCGCTCGGTCGACAGCGGCTGAAGGAGCGAGGTTATAACCAGGTTGGCTTGGTTGCCATGCCTCTGGCAGCCCTGAATGGCTGGTGGTATTCCTCCAACACGCTTTCCCGTACGCGTGAAACCCGTTCCCAGGTTGGGCTTTCCGTTGAGGAGCGAAGAGCCAATGTATCTGGTGCATTTCGTGCCAAGCCTGCCCTGGCCGATGGTAAAGTCATCCTGCTAATGGATGACGTTGCCACCACCGGTGCCACCCTGTCTGTTTGTGCGGAGGCACTCAAACAGTCTGGAGCCCGTCTCGTTTACGCACTTACCCTGGCAAGAGCTCTTCCCCGGCATGGTTTACACGTTGTCTGATAAAATCCACACAGGAGGAACATATGACAGTCGAAGTCGAGATCTTTGCCCACAACATGGAAGTGACCGAACGACTCAAGGATTATGTGACCAAGAAAGCCTCGAAATTGGACCGGTATTTGAGTGAGATCGAGCATGTGAAAGTGGATTTGGATTACATCAAATCGGCCCGGAGCGCGACCGACCGTTTCGTCGCCCAGATTACGGTGCGCGGGCACCGCGCCCTGTTGCGGACCGAGGAGCGCGCCGATGAAATCGAAGCGGCGTTCGATAAATCGAACGACAAGATGCAGCGCCAGTTGGAACGGTACAAGGGGAAACATTACCGCGGGCGCGGCCGTGCGGCCGAGGTGGCAATCCCTTCAGAGGAAAAAACTGAAGGGGAGGAAGAATCAGTGGTCTCCAGGCGCAAGACGTTCGATCTCACCCCGATGAGTGAAGCAGACGCCCTCGAGCAAATGCGCATGCTCGGGCACGACAACTTCTTCATCTTTTTCAATATCGAAACTGATACAATCAACGTGCTCTATCACCGCCGGGATGGTACGTACGGCTTGATCGAGCCAAAGATCGGATAACTCCCCGCTTTGCATTCGACTGGCCCGGGAGAATCCTGGGCCAGTTTTTATGTGAGAGGCCTATGGACGAGACGGAATTTGACGATAACCTGTTCGACGAGAGATTGATCGGTGGAAAGATCGATTCGGCGCAGATCCAGTCGGCCGTGGCCGGCATTCTGCAGGCTGTTGGTGAAAACCCGGAGAGGGACGGCCTGAAGCGTACTCCCGAACGGGTCGCCCGCATGTATGCGGAGTTGCTCTCCGGGTATCATACCGACCCGAATGCCATCGTCAACGATGCCATCTTCGAGGTCAAATACGACGAGATGGTCATCGTGCGGGACATCGAGTTCTACAGCCTTTGCGAACACCACCTGCTGCCGTTCATGGGCCGTGTCCACGTCGCCTATATCCCGAACGGGAAGGTGCTCGGCCTTTCCAAGATACCCCGCATCGTCGACCTGTTTGCCCGCCGCCTGCAGGTCCAGGAACGAATGACCCGTCAGATCGCCGACATGATCCGGGACCTGCTCCATCCCCAGGGGGTGGCCGTTGTCGTGGAAGGGCTCCACCTGTGCATGATGATGCGCGGCGTCCAGAAACACAATGCCCGGATGACGACTTCGGCGATGCACGGGGCCTTCCGGGCGAACCTGGCGACCCGCCAGGAGTTCCTCGAGAACATTGGGAGGGGCGCCTCGCCGCTCCAGATTTAGGGCTTCGCGCGTTCGATTTCCACCCCGACGGATTCAGCCTCCGCCACAGCCTGTGGTTTTTCGACTCGCACGACGACCTTCCGGACCAGGGAGTCTGCCAGGCACAAATCCGCGACATCCTCCGCCAGTGCTTCCACTGTGAAGCGCCGCGCCTCTTCGACCAGGGCGCGGATTTTTTTTGCCAGCTCGGCATAATCGACGGACTCGGCCAGGCTGTCAGATCGGCCGGCCGGCCGTGTGTCGGTGGAAACGACGACGCTGATCAGGATATCCTGAGGGGTATCCCGTTCTGAATCGTTCACGCCGATGATCGCCCGGATCCGTAAATTGGAGATGAATATCTTATCCATAAGAATTACCATCCGAATTGTTCGCTTACCTTGTGTCGGGAAACGGTTGCACGGATTACGTTTTTGTTCTAAACTAATGGTAGTGAGCAGTTTACCATATCCTCTGGATTCGCTTCTCCTATGCTATTTTCCTCGATGACCTTTGTAGGCGTTGACCCGACTGCCGGCCGGCATCCGTTCACTTTCGCGGCGGTGGACCAGGAATGCCAGTTGGTCAGGCTGGCCGCCGGCGAACTGGACGAGGTGCTGGCTTTCCTGGACAGCCACGAGGCGGTCGTGGTGGCGGTCAACGCACCGCCGCGCCCGAATCATGGATTGATCCGCAGCAGCCTGGAGAAACTCAGCCTGCCTGCCGGCCACCTGCGCGGATCCGATATGCGGGTGGGGGAGTTCGAGCTGCGCGAGCACGGGATTGTCGTATCGCCAACGCCGTCCCATCCTGAGGCCTGTTCGGCCTGGATGCAAATGGGTTTCGACTTTTATCGCCGCCTGGACGAAGCCGGATACAAACCGTATCCCGAGGAGAAGGGGGCGCGGATCTGGCTGGAAACCCATCCGCATGCAGCCTTCTGTACTTTGCTCGGCCAGCTGCCTCTACCCAAACCGACCCTGGAGGGGCGTTTACAACGCCAGGTGGCCCTGCACGAAGGTGGGATGGGGATCAAGGATCCGATGGAGTTCTTCGAAGAAATCACCCGGCACAAGCTGTTGCACGGGATCCTGCCGGTTGAATACATTTACCTGCCTGAAGAATTGGATGCCTTGATGGCGGCCTACATTGCCTACACTTCGATAAACAATCCACAGGAAATGATCTTCATCGGCGATAAGAAAGAGGGGCAGATCGCCTTGCCGGTCACGGAACTCAAGCCCAAGTACGTTTAATTTCATCGGTCCCCAGGACATCGACAGGCGGGTCACTCCCGCCTGTTCGTTTTAATCCGGCTCTCATACTATGTGACAAATCGCACGAGAGGATGTGATAGATGGCACTATTGTGCCTGTCATCACAAGCGTATTATGGAGAATGTATATATACGCCTATCCGAATAAGGTTATGCACTATGGTCTCATCCACTCTTGTTCAAGAAATCACCCAACTGCACGCCGATTTTTGTTCGGCCCTGGCGGATTCGACCCGGTTGATTCTTCTATACGTTCTGGCCGAAGGCCCGCACAATGTCACCGAGTTGACTCAGGAACTGGGCCAGCCGCAGCCAACCATTTCCAGGCACCTGAAGATCCTGCGTGAACGTGGCCTGGTAACGGCCAACCGGCAGGGGATGACGGTCCAGTACACCCTGGCCGACCAGCGGGTCATCGACGCCTTGGACATCCTCCGCAGCATTATGCGCGACAGCATCCAGAAGCGCGCCAGCTTTATCGAGGAAGCAACTGCTTGAAGCAATGATATGCACAGATCATCTTTTGAGGAGGCAGGTATGCAACATAGAAAACTCTCTTTTTGGTTGATGACGGCGGGGTTGATGCTTTTATTCACGGTCGGAATGTTCTTTTTGCTGCCGGCGCGTCCGGTCAGCGCCCAGTGCGGCTCCCAGGCGTCTTCGTGCAAGAATTGCCACGAAACCCAGGGGCAGAAGCCCGTTACCAACGACGGGACGGCCTGGCACGATGCCAATCACACCTTGATCGACTCCTGCGCCATTTGCCATGCCGGGAACAGCCAGGCGACCGATGAAACGGCCGCCCACACCGGATTGGCGGACCCGCTTTCGGATGTCGCCGCCAGCTGCAAGAGTTGCCATCCCAAGGATTACCAGGCCAGGGCCCAGGTCTTTGCGACCAGCCTGGGCGTGACGCTGGGTGCGGGCAGCCCCGCCGCCACGACGGCTGCCAGCGCGCCGGCCGCCTCTGCTGCCACGGCCACAACGGTCCCGGCTGCTACCCAGGCGGCCGCGGTCGTACCGGCTGCGGATATTGTGGATTATTCCCAGCGATACGACGAAGTCGCCCTGGGAAAGAAACCGGCCAATGTCGGCAATATCATCATGATCGTTTTGATCGTTGCCCTGGTCCTGGGCGCGGGTCTCTTTATCGCCCGCCGGGAAGGCTGGTTCAAGATCTCCTTCCAGGATACCAAGACCATTCAGGGCAGCTATCCGGCCGATGTGGTCGACATGGTCCCGGATCTGGCCAAATTGAAGCCAGCCGCCCGCAAAGACTTGCGCACAATCCTGTCCAAACCCGCCACCGCGGCGGAATTGTTTGCACTGGTCATTAAATTCATGAAGAAAGACGATTCATCCACCCTGAATGAAAAGGAGAATTTATGAACTGGCTGAAGAAACAACTGAGTAAGGAATTGTGGTCGCCCTACGCGGCCGGCATCCTGCTTGGCTTCGTCGGGATCCTGACGGTTGTCCTGACCGACAAGATTTTGCACGCCCCCAAGCTGCTGGGCGCCTCCGGCGGGTTCGAGAATATCGCCGGTTATATCGGCAAACTCATCCAGCCTGACAACCTATATTTCAACCATGTCATGCCGACCGGCATTACCTTTGCGGTCATCCTGCTGGTTGGGATCGTGCTTGGCGGGACGGTGGGGGCCCTTTCAAGCCGGACCTTCAAGTTCCGCACCATGGACGATGAGCAGTGGAAGCAGGCTTATGGAAAGCAACCCTGGAAGCGCTGGCTGGTCCTGTTCTTGGGAGCCATTGTCCTCGAGTATGCGGCCGGCATCGCCGGCGGCTGCACCAGCGGTCTCGCCATTTCGGGCGGCATGCTCCTCGTCCCGGCGGCCTTCCTGTTCATTGCCGGCATGTTCGTCTCCGGCATCATCACCGCCATGATCGTCTACGGAAAGAGGTATTAGACCATGTCCATCATCCTTCCTCTGTTTCTTGGGATTCTGTTTGGCTTTGCCCTCAATAAAGCCGGCCTGACCCGCTATACCAAGATCGTCAACCAGTTCCGTCTGACCGACATGGCCGTCTTGAAGTTCATGATGACGGCCCTGGTCGTTGCCATGATCGGTCTGTACGCCCTGCAAGGGATCGGCTTCATCCAATTCCCGGTGGTGCCGGCGACCTACATCGTCGGCAACTTGGTCGGCGGCCTGATCTTCGGCGTCGGCATGGCGCTGGCGGGATTTTGCCCGGGCACGATGGCCGCAGGCGCTGGCGAAGGCAAGCTCGATTACCTGGTCCCGGGCCTGCTGGGTTTCCTGGTCGGCGCGGTCCTCTTCGGCCTGACCTACACCCAGGTGATGCTCCCGATCAAGGCGATCGCGGATTACGGGAATGTGACCCTACCGCAGCTTTGGAACATCAACCCCTACCTGGCTGTCCTGGTTTTTACCATCCTTGCTCTGGTGCTGTTTTACATGGTCGATCGGATGGGCTGGCAGCGCAAGCAGAAGTAGTTTATTTGTAACTTACCGGTGACCGGTTCATCCAACCGGTCACCGATTATTAATCAGGTCGATGGAGAGCACTATGCCGAACACGTTATCACGGCGGGACTTCTTAAAAGTAGGCGGGGCGGCCGTCGGCGCGCTGGCCCTGAGCGAATTCATCCCGCCGCGGGTCGCCGAAGCCGCCCGGGTATCCGGACTGCTGGATTCCACCAGTTCGGGGTATATCCCGACCATGTGCGAAATGTGCGTCTGGCGCTGCGGCGTCCTGGCCAAGGTCGAAGACGGACGGGTGGTCAAGCTGGAGGGCAATCCCGGGCATCCGCATTCCAACGGGAACCTGTGCCCGCGCGGCCAATCCGGCTTGATGAATACCTACGATCCAGACCGGGTGCTGACCCCGCTCATCCGGGTCGGCAAGCGCGGGGAAGGCAAGTTCCGCAAGGCCTCCTGGGAGGAAGCCCTCGACGTGGTGGCCAAGAACATGCTCAAGATCAAGGACAAGTATGGGGCCGAGGCGATGATTTTTTCCTCCACTCACAACCTGTCCCAGGTCCAGTTCGAGAACCTGTTGAACGCCTTCGGCTCGCCCAATTACGGGACCCAGCGCAGTCTGTGTTTCAATGCCATGATCGTCTCGAACCTGATGACCTACGGCATGGAAGAACCGGACCGCAGTTACGAGAACCTGAAGTACATCATCCTGACCGGCCGCAACTTGATGGAGGCCATTTCGACCTCGGAGACCTCCGCCTTGAGCAAGGCGATCGACCGGGGTGCCAAGGTCGTCAGCTTGGACCCGCGCTTCACCAAGACGGCTGCCAAGTCGACCGAATGGCTGGCCATCCGCCCGGGGACCGACTCGGCTTTCCACCTGGCCCTCCTCAACGTCATCATCAGCGAAGGACTCTACAACGCCGGTTTCGTAGCCAATTCCACGACCGGTTTCGACAAGGTGGCCGCCTCCGTCGTTTCATACACACCCGAATGGGCCGCCGCCATCACCGAGATCCCGGCCGAGACCATCCGCCGGATCGCCCGCGAGTTCGCCGCGGCCGCCCCGTACGCCCTGGCCCACAACGGCTGGCGGACCTCCAATTTCGTCAATTCCTTCCAGACCGAGCGCGCCATCGGCGTCCTGAATGCCATCGTCGGCAACTGGGGGACGGCTATGTCGGCCGCCTCCGGCGAGGAGAGCGGAGGCTTGGGCGCGCCGCCGCAGCCGGCTTACCCGCGCATCTCAGCCCAGCGGCTGGACGGCGTTCCCTGGAAATATCCCTTCGTTCCGCTGAAGATCGGCGTCTTCCAGGAGTTGCGCGAAGCCGCCCTGAGCGGCGATCCGTACCAGCCGCACGGCTGGTTCATCGCCCGCCAGAATCCGGCCATGTCCCTGCCGGACCGCGGCCGCACCCTCCAGGCGTTCGGCAAGATGGATTTCATCGTCACCATCGATATCATCATGAACGACACCTCCTGGTTCTCGGATGTGGTCCTGCCCGAGGCCTCCTACCTGGAACGCTACGATCCGCTCAACATCGTCGGCGACAAGGCCTACCTGCGCCAGCCGGTCATCGAGGCGCAGGGTGAGGGCAAGTCGGCCCTGTGGATCTACAAGGAACTCGGCGCCCGCCTCGGCCTGGCGGACTTTTTCCAGTACACCGACGAGGAAGATTACCTCAAACAGCAGCTTGCGCCGCTGGGCGTCTCCCTCGACGAGGTCAGGCAAAAAGGATACGCCCAACTGCCGGGCGAGAGCGGCGAGTCCCCCGAGCTGAACTGGAATACCCCCTCCGGGAAGATCGAATTATTCTCCAGCTCACTCGACCGCGCCGGATTCTCCGGCGTGCCCCAGTGGGAGGAGCCTCCCGCACCCAAGCCGGGACAGTTCTATTTCCTGACCGGGAAGGTGGCCCAGTCCACCCAGTTCGGAACGCAGAACAACCAGCTCCTGCATAAATATTCGGATGAGCCACGGCTTTGGATGAACACGGCCATCGCCAAGGGCCTCGGCCTGGCCGACAACGACCTGGTGGAAGTCGCCAGCACTGCCGGCAAGATCCACATCAAATTGGAGGCGACCCAGGCAATCCGACCGGACTGCGTCTACCTGACCCCCGGTTACGGCCACCTCTCCAAAGGCCTGACGACCGCCTACGGGTGGGGTGCCAGCGACTCGGACGTCCACGTCACCTACACGGACCCGATCAGCGGCAGCCAGGCCCTCAGCCAGACGTTCGTAACGGTAAAGAAGATTTAACGGGAGCCGGACATGACTGACATCCAACACAAGGCCTTCCTTTTCGACGCCACCCGCTGTATCGATTGCCGGGCCTGCATGGTGGCCTGCAGCGTCGAAAACAAGATCGATATGGACAAGACGCGCATCTGGGTGGCCGGGGTCGGCCTCATCGGCCAGTACCCGGAACTGAAGCGCGCCTCCATGGTCTACCACTGCATGCACTGCAACGAGCCGGACTGTCTTTCGGCCTGCCCGGTCGGCGCTTACAGCAAGCGCAACGACGGTCCGGTCCTCTACAACAAGGACAAGTGCATCGGCTGCCGGTATTGCATGAACGCGTGCCCCTTCGGCGTCCCGCACTTCGACTGGGACAAGGGCCTGATCGACGGCGCTTTCATCGACAAGTGCACCATGTGCCCGCAGCGGATCGACAAGGGACTGGAGCCGGCCTGCGTGGCCACCTGCCCGACCGACGCGCTGGTCTTCGGCGAGCGGGCGGACCTGGTCAAGGAAGCCCACGCCCGCATCCAGGCCCATCCCGAGCGCTATGTCGATCACGTCTACGGCGAGTTCGAGAACGGCGGGACCTCCTACCTGATCCTGTCGCACGTCCCGTTCGCCGAGTTGGGCCTGCCCAATCTGGGTGAGCGGCCGGTCAAGGATGTCAGCGAGAAGGTGATGGAGATCACCATCCCGTTTGCCCTGGGCTGGGGAACCGTGCTGACCGGGACCGCCGTCGCCGTCCACCTGCTCAACCAGAAAAAGGCTGCGAAAGCCAAGAAAGTGGAAGAAGAACAGACCGAGGAGGCAGTCAAATGAAAATGCAGATCGCCATCAACAGGCGCCTCCAGGTCAGCCCGCTGGTTGCAGTACTGCTGACCTTGATGGGGATCGCCTTCGTCGTTGCCATGGTCCGTTATATTTACGGGATCGGGGCGATCAGCAACCTGAGCAATTCCTACCCCTGGGGCTTTTGGATCAGTTTCGACCTGTTCACAGGCGTCGCCATCAGCAGCGGCGGTTTCCTCATGGCCGCAACCGTATACATCTTCGAACTGAAACAGTTCAAGCCGTTGCTGCGGCCTTCGATCTTGACAGCCTTCCTGGGCTACATCATGGTCGTCATTGCCCTGCTGGTCGACCTGGGCCATCCGGAACGCATCTGGTACATGATGATCCACATGAACCCGACTTCGGTTCTCCTGGAGATCGGTATCTGTGTGATGACCTACCTGACCGTGCTGGCCATCGAATTCGCCCCGGTGGTTTTCGAAGGGATCAAATGGCAGAAGTTTGCCCATTTCATCCATCGTTTCATCATGCCTTTCGTGATCCTGGGAGTGGTCCTTTCCACCCTCCATCAGTCCTCGCTGGGCTCACTGCTCCTGATCCAGCCGGCCAAGCTCTATCCGCTCTGGTGGACGCCGATCCTGCCGATCCTGTTCTTCGTCTCGGCTGTTTCTATAGGCTTGTCCATGATCATCCTAGAGTCCAGCCTCAGCGCCCGCTACTTCCACCGCGGGCTGGAAACGCACTTGCTCGAAAAACTGGCCGGGGTCATCCCGATCGTCGTGGGGACCTACTTGATCATCCGGTTCGCCCAACTCGGACTGGCTGGCGATTACAAATACCTCTTTTCCAGCGGCTTGATGAGCGTCCTCTTCTGGACCGAGATCCTGGTCGGATCGGTATTCCCGTTGGTATACTTCTCCTTCAGAAAGAACCGCCAGAGCGCGAATGGATTGTTGTTCGGCGCCATCGTCGTCCTGCTCGGCATGATCCTGAACCGCTTCGATGTGAGCTGGTTCGCTGTAAGGCATCCCGATCCGCTGACCTACCTGCCGACCTTCATGAGCGGCGCTCACTACGTCCCGTCCCTGCCGGAAGTGGCGGTGTCCCTGGGCATCTTCTCGGCCGGCATCCTGGCGTTCGGCCTGGCGGCGAAATACCTGCCGGTTTTCGAAGAGGAAGAGCCTCACGCGGAAAAACTTTAAACACAAAGGACACTAAGTTCACAAAGGTGTTGGTCCGCAACTTTGGCAAGCCCCTAACCAGGGAAGCCGCTCCTTGGCCAGGAGCGGTTTTCATCTCCTTTCTTTCCTTCGTGTCCTTTGTGCTAAACTCAATTCATGCGACCGTCCTTCGTCCACCACCTCCACCCTCCCACCATCCCGGCCCGCCAGGCGCGTCTGCGTTACACCCTGGCGGCGGGCGGACTGGCCGTCTTCCTCTGCCTGGTCCTGCTCGTTACCGGGCTCCTGGAGATGTTCTACTACATCCCGACCCCCGACCAGGCGGCCGCCTCGATCCAGACGCTGAGCTTCCTGGTTCCTTACGGCGGGCTGGTGCGCAACCTGCACTACTGGGCGGCCCAATTCCTCGTGGCCGTGACGGTCGTCCACCTTCTGCGGGTGATCTTCACCGGCGCCTATGCCGCCCCGCGGCGCTTCAATTACCTGCTCGGGATGGGGCTGCTGGTCTTTGCCATCCTGCTGGATTTCACCGGATACGTCCTGCGCTGGGACGAGGGTGTACGCTGGGCGCTGGTCGCAGGGACCAACCTGGTCAAGTCCATCCCGCTGGCAGGCAAGGGGCTGTACGCCATGCTGGTGGGAGGTTCCGAGCCCGGACCAGCCACCCTGATCCGCTTCTACGACTGGCACATCTTCGGCCTGACCCTGCTGGCCGGAACCCTGCTGGTTTGGCACCTCTTCCGCATCCGCCGGGACGGGGGTATCGCTGTCCCGCCGCCGGCCAAACGGGAGACTCAGGAACGCATCTCGCGCTACGAGCTGGTCCGCCGGGAAATCCTGGCGATGCTGCTCGCCTCCGTGGCTCTGCTGGTCCTGTCGGCCTTTGCCCCGGCGCCCCTGGCGGAGCCCATCACGGCGACCGCCTCGCTCTCCGGGACGGCCCGGGCGCCCTGGTTCTTCCTATGGGTCCAGGAGCTG
>DATJPX010000117.1:0-35165 GCA_035506155.1 Anaerolineales bacterium | reverse complement strand
GCTGGCGGCGTTGATCAGGCCGCGCGTCTCGGGAGTCAGCGGGCAGTGCAGCGAAATGAAATCCGCCTCGTGCAGGAGGGTCTCGAAATCGACCCGTTCAGCCTGGACGCCCGGCTCGGGGTCCGACCGGCCCGGCTCGGTGAACAGGATGCGCATCCCGAAGCCTGAGGCTCGCCGGGCGACCGCCCGGCCGATCCGCCCGAAGCCGACGATGCCCAGGGTGGCCCCGCGCAGATCCGCCCCCAGCATGAAGCCGGGGCCCCAGGTCTTCCAGCCCCCGGATTTGACCAGCCGGGTGCCTTCGACTACCCGCCGCCCGGCGGCCAGCAGGAGAGCAAAAGCCAGGTCGGCGGTTGCGTCCGTCAGCACCCCAGGCGTGTTCCCGACCGGGATTTTGCGGGCGGTGGCGGCCGCCAGGTCGATGTTGTCCACGCCGACGGCGTAGGAGCTGATCACTTTCAGCCCCGATCCGGCCGCCTCGATGACGGCTGCGTCGATCGGGTCGGTCAGCAGGCAGAGCAGGCCGTCCACGCCGCGAACCCGCTCCAGGATGGTGGAATGGGATGGGGGCAGCTCGTCAGGCCAGATGTCGGCTTGGCAGGATTCCTGAATTATTTCTAAGCCGCTGTCCAGGATGCGGCGGGTAATGAAAACGCGTGGCTTTGACATGGGACTCCGCTAAATGGGTATGGAAGAGCATTTATTTTACATCCGAAGGTACGTGTTCCTCGGGATGGGTTTAATGCTATCATACGCGTATGATTCCTGCCGAGAATTTCCTGACCCGCAGCCTGCGGGCCTTCCCCGACGGCCCGGCAGTGGCGCGCATCCTGTCAGCGGCAGTCAACGCAGTCGATCCGGGGGAAGCTGTGCGGCGATTCGTGCACCGGGATGGCGCAACCCTGACGGTGGCGGGACAGGCCTACGACCTGTCGGGCTTCCGGCGGATCTGCCTGCTGGGGATCGGCAAGGCCTCCGTCGGCATGTCGGAAGCCCTCGCCGGGATCCTGGGCGGGCAGCTTTCGGAAGGACTGGTCGTCACCAAACACGTTCCTGCCAGCCCGCCGGCGTCCTTCCGGGTCGTCCCGGGCGGCCACCCCATTCCAGACGAGAACAGCCTGGAGGCCGGCGAAAAAACCCGCGAGCTTCTTTCCGGCCTCGGCCCACAGGACCTGCTCGTCTGCCTGATCTCAGGCGGCGGGTCGGCGCTGGTTACCTCTCCGGTCGACAGCGTCAGCTTGGCGGACCTCCAGGCCCTGACCGGTCTGCTGCTGGCCTGCGGGGCCGACATCCAGGAGAGCAATGCCCTGCGCCGCCGGCTCGACCGGCTGAAGGGCGGGGGAGTGGTCCGGTTGGCGAACGGTGCGACGGTCGTCAGCCTGATCCTCTCGGACGTGATCGGCAACCCACTCGAGGCGATCGCCTCCGGTCCGACTGCCCCCGACCCGACAACGGGAGCGGTTGCGATCGCCATCCTGGAAAAATACCTCCTGGATCAAAAGGCCCCGGCATCCATTTTGAAGAATTTGCAGAGCCTGCCGGAAACGCCCAAGCCCGGCGACCCGGCCTTCGAGAAGGTCCAAAACGTCCTGGTGGGCAGCAACCTGCAGGCGGCCCAGGCGGCCCTTCGGCAGGCCCAGGAGGAGGGCTTCAATCCTTACCTCCTCCGCACGGACTTGCAGGGCGAAGCGCGTGAAGCTGCCTTCGAGCTGGCTACCAGCCTGCGCCAGGCCCACCGGACGGCCACTCCGGTGCCGGCGCCGGGATGCATCGTGGTGGGCGGAGAGACGACGGTCACTTTGCACGGCAATGGGAAAGGCGGGCGCAATACCGAGCTGGCCCTGGCGGCTGTCAGCGAGCTGGCGGATTTCCCGGGTGTGCTCCTGGCGACGCTGGCGACCGATGGCGAGGATGGCTCCACGGACGCGGCTGGCGCAGTCGTGACCGGCGAGTCCCACCATTACGCGGCCGGGCTGGGCCTGCACGCGGGGAATTTCCTCGCCCGGAACGATTCGTACACCTATTTTGCCCAGCTGGAAGACCTGCTCAAGCCCGGCCCGACCGGGACGAACGTGAACGACCTCGTTTTCATGTTCACCTTCTGAGCGCGGCTGCAGCGTTCCTGTTAAGAAAAGCAGGGCAAGATGACCTCTTGCCCTGCTTCGTCTTTCCCTGATTTCGCACAACTTACTTGTTCTTGCGGTTGCGTAATTCGTCCCGCAGCAGCCCGTTCAGCACACCGCTGACCAGCGTGGTCACCAGGGAGCCCAGAAGGGCGCTCCAGAACCAGGGCTGGGCCAGGGTAAAGCCGACGTGCCACTGGCTGCCGATCCAGCCGGTCAGGGCGAACAGCAGGGTGTTGATGACCAGGGTGAACAACCCAAGGGTCAGGATGATCAAGACGCACGACAGGACCTTGAAGGGTGGGCGCAGGATGGCGTTCACCAGGCCGAAGATCAGCGCCAGCCAGATGATGTCGATCCAGTTCCCCTGGTAGAGAATGTATTTCGGCAGAAGGGCGATGGCGACGTACAGCGCCACCGCATTGATAACCCAACGCAAAATGAATTTCATGGCAGCCTCCTACGAATGACTTACGGAATTACCTGGCTGAAGTTTCATCCAGAGAAGGGTGCGATGGGGCTGGAATCCGGCGGCCTCGATGGCAGCCTGGTAGTGAGCGGCAGGGAAGTCCAGGGTAAGGTACTGCCGCCAAGCCATCTCACGGCGGGCGTAGAGCAACAGCGCTGTCAGGGCCCGCTCGCTGCCATCGGGGGGAACCGCCGCCCACAGCCGGTCATTGCGGGTGGCCATGGATTGCCAGCTCAGGACGGCCTGGACGGTTCCTTCGCTTCGGGCGACCCAGTGGCGGACGTCGTAATCCATCATGAAACGATAGAACGCTGGACCCAAACCGGGGCGCAGTGACCGCCAGGGCATGGGTTGGTACCAGGTCAGCAGGTCCGGATAAATCCTTTCCAGCCAGGGTCCCTGCTGGGACCAATCCCGGGCGGTGCGTTTTGTAATCATGATGCCCAATCCGTCCGTGCAGGCATTCCGCTCCGGCTTGGCCTGCCAGGTCGTGCGGCGGGCGAGCTCGACAAAGCCCAGACCGCGGTAGAGGCTGATCGCGCCGGGGTTATCGTCACGCACATGCAGCCAGGTGGCGCTGGAGTGGCGCTGGTCTGCCCGGGCGATCGCCGCCTGGGTGAGGAGCCGCCCGATGCCCTTGCGCCGCCGGTCCGGATGGACTGCGACGTTGGCGATCAGGTAGATGCGTTTGCGTTTATGATGGTAGGGGATCAGGCTGACGTTGCCTAGGATGGCCCCATCTTCCTCCCAGACGAAGCCGGAGAGCGGCATGGAAGCCGTCTCGACTGCGCTGCTGGCCCAGCGGAGGAACATATTGTCCTGGCCGGCCCGGCGCATCTGCTGGAGGTAGCTGCGGCCCTCTGCGTCCATCGTATCGGCGAAGCATTTCTCGATCAGGTCGGCCACAGCCGGCAGGTCGCGAAGGATGTTCAACGGGCGCAGGTGCGGGCTGTTTGCTGGCAGGGAGGCAGCGATCGCGGTCATCCTGCATATTATAGCGGATTCGCCTTGCGATTTCCCAGTAATTCGGTACAATGATATTAGAATCTAACGCATCTCTAACGTGCTGTTTTCACTTCATCGATATCCTGTTTGTTATAATCGTCCCATTCCAAAAGGACCTTTAACCTATGATGCGATTCGACCGTTTTACCGAACGAGCCCAGGAGGCCGCCCAGCGCGCCGCGGAAATCATCCAGCGCTACGGCCATAATCAGATCGATACGGAACACATCCTGATGGCGCTGATCGAGCAACCCGGCGGCGTCATCCCGCAAATCCTCGAAATGCTTAACATCAACGCCCAGGCGTTGATCGATCGTCTCGACCAGACCCTGCGCATGACGCCCAAGGCCAACATCTTTGGCGGCGGCGCAGGACAGATCTTCATCACCCCGCGGGTCAAGCGGATCATCGATCTGGCCAACGAAGAAGCCAACCGCCTGAAGGATGAATATATCTCGACCGAGCATATTTTCCTGGCCATCCTGAGCGAGCGCAACACGTCCGCTGCCCGCATCCTGGAAAGCGCCGGCCTGACCCGGGAACGCGTCCTGGATGCGATCATGCAGTTGCGCGGCGGGCAGCGCGTCACCGACCCCCAGGCCGAGACGCGCTACCGCACCCTGGAAAAATATTCCCGTGACCTTACCCAGCTTGCCCGGGAGGGCAAGCTCGACCCGGTCATCGGGCGCGACAACGAGATCATGCGGGTCATCCAGATCCTGTCCCGCCGCACCAAGAACAACCCTGTTCTTATCGGCGAAGCCGGGGTGGGCAAGACCGCCATCGTCGAAGGGCTGGCCCAGAAGATCGCCGCCAACGATGTCCCCGAGATCCTGTCGGGCAAGCGGGTGGTCTCCCTCGACCTGGGCGCGATGATCGCCGGCAGTCGTTTCCGCGGCGAGTTCGAGGAACGCCTGAAGTCGGCCATCGAGGAAGTCCAGCGCGCCTCGGGCGAGGTCATCCTGATGATCGACGAATTGCACACCGTCGTCGGGGCAGGGGCCGCCCAGGGGGCCATGGACGCCTCGAATATGCTCAAGCCGGCCCTGGCCCGCGGCGAACTGCAGTGCATCGGCGCGACCACCCTGGACGAGTTCCATAAATTCATCGAAAAGGACGCAGCCCTCGAACGGCGTTTTGCCCCGGTCTACGTGGAAGAGCCGAGCGTGGACGATACGATCAAGATGCTCCATGGCCTCCGCGACCGCTACGAAGCCCACCACAAGGTGCGCTTTTCGGACGAGGCCCTGGTGGCTGCGGCCAGATTCTCTGACCGGTATGTCACCGACCGGCACCTGCCCGACAAAGCCATCGACCTGATGGACGAATCGGCTGCCAAGCTGCGGGTGGCGCTCTATTCCCTACCTCCCGAGCTGAAGGAAGCCAAGAACGAGATCGACCGGCTGCGCGCCGAAGAGGAGCAGGCCGGCGTCGAACGGGACTACGAACGGGCGGCCCAGAAGAAGGCCGAGCGTCTGCGGCTGGAGCAGGAATTCACCGGCAAGCGTGACAAGTGGGAAGGCGAGCACCACCTCGACGAGGTGGTGGATGTCAACGATATTGCCGAGGTGGTCCACCAATGGACTGGCATCCCGCTCAGCCAGATGATGGAGAGCGAGGCCGAAAAACTCCTGCACATGGAAGAGCGCCTGCACGAGCGTATCATCGGCCAGGACGAAGCCATCCATGCCATTTCGGATGCCATCCGGCGGGCCCGCTCGGGCCTCAAGGACCCGGCCCGGCCGATTGGTTCATTCATCTTCATCGGTCCTTCCGGCGTGGGCAAGACCGAGCTGGCCAAGGCGCTGGCTTGGTTCATGTTCGACGACGAAGAGGCCATGGTCCGGATCGACATGTCCGAATACCGCGAACAGCATACGGTCTCGCGCCTGTTCGGCGCTCCGCCCGGATATGTGGGTTACGAGGAAGGTGGCCAGCTCACTGAGGCCGTCCGCAGGCGCCCCTATCGGGTGCTGCTGTTCGACGAGATCGAGAAGGCCCATCCCGAGGTTTGGAACGCCCTCCTGCAGATTCTTGACGACGGCCGCATGACCGACGGGCAGGGGAACGTGGTCGACTTCCGCAATACGGTCCTGATCATGACCTCCAACCTGGGCACCGAGTACGTCCGCAAGGGCGGCACCCTGGGCTTCCTCCAGCCGACCGAGACTGACGAGGACCGCGAGGCGCATTCGAAGATCGAAAAAGCCCTCAAGGGCACTTTCCGGCCTGAATTCCTCAACCGGGTCGACGAAATCATCATGTTCTCGCCGCTCACCCTGGCTGAGATGGAACAGATCGTGAACCTGCAAATGAAAGAAATCCAGGAACGCCTGAATGAGTTCGGCGTCAAGGTCGAGTTGACCGAAAAGGCCCGCAAGTGGCTGGCCAAGACCGGCTACGACCAGGCATTCGGCGCCCGGCCGCTGCGGCGGGCCCTGCAGAAGTATGTCGAAAGCCCTCTATCGGTGGAACTGCTGGGTGGATCCATCCCGACCGGTTCGACGGTCACCGTGGATGCCAAGGCGGAAGGCGAAGGCCTGGAGTTCAAAGCCAGGGAAGGCAAGGCCAAGAAGGCCACCTAAAGAAAATCGACATTTCTGCGGACATCCTTTGAAACCCAGACTCCTCCCCCAATTCGGGGAGGAGTCTCTTTCGAAAGGCAGTGGATCGAGGCCTACTTTTTGACCAGTGGAACGCCGGTTTATGAGTGTTGCGGAAACGGGGGATTTTCTTTACAATAAGGGGGCATCGAGTAACAAAGGAGTATTCATGACCGAACCTGAACGTGCTGCACTGGACCATATCCGCCGGGTGATCGACTCCGTGATCGGCGAGGCTGCCGCGACCAACGTCCCGGCCCCGGCGGCGAGCGGGACCGGCACGGGTGTGAACATCTTGCAGGTCCCGTATATATCCCAGTTGGGCTCGGGAGCCAGCCAGTTCACGAACGCCTCCGGCGCGGCTTCCGGCGCCATGTTGGTCGGCGCGTACATCGGCAAAGCCATCACTCCCAACGATTTCTTCAACCAGACCGGACAGCAAACCGATAACCCGCTCTCGTTCACCCAGATCTCGAATGTGATGACCGCCAACGGCGTCCCGGTGGAGATGCGCACCGGCCTGAAACTCTCGGACTTGGCGCTGATCCTTTCCAGCTGCCGACCGGCCATCCTGTTGGTCAAACAGACCATCCTTCAGCAAGCCGGCCTGACCCCGGAGAGCTTTACCGGTCCGCATTACCTGGTGGCCGTCGGATTGGATGTGAACATGGCTTATGTCCACGACCCCCTGCGCAAGGACAGCTCGGGCCAGGGACAGGGGATCCCCTGGCTGACCCTCTACCAGGCCTGGACGCAGGGGCAGGGATACGAGCGGGCCGCCCTGGTGCCGCGCTTGCAGCTCGTCCGGCGGGTGCGGGTAACGGCCACGAAGCTCAACGTGCGCCAGCAGCCCAATGCAAATGCCAGCCTGGCGGGGACGGTCAACGCCGGGGACGTCTATGAGATCACGGCCCAGAAGGATGGCTGGGGGATGATCGGTCCGAACCGCTGGGTCAGTTTGAGTTACGTCGCAGATATTTGATGAGAATGAAAAGCTCCGGTCCATAAGAGACCGGAGCTTTTTTTAATGGTCAGGCTCGCTCGGGTTGGTAAAGCCGGTGCTGGCGGATGTAGTCGTACACCGGGGCGGGCAGGTAATAGCGGAAAGGTCGTCCATCGGCGGCGCGTCCCCGGATCTCACGCGCCGCGATGTCGAGCAGGGGGGCGTCGATGAAGCGGACCTTGGCGGTCAGGCCGGGCAGGATTTTTTCGAGGGCAACCAGGTCGATGGCATCGCCCGGGCGGCGCATCACCCCGATCGAATGCAAGGCTGCCACCAGGTCCGCAGGGCGATGCCAGGCAGGCAGGTCACGCAGCGAATCGCCTCCCAGGATGTAGACCAGGTCGGCGCCTGGATTCTGCCCGGCGAGCAGGTCGACCGTGTCCAGGGCGTAATGCGGCCCGGGCCGGTCGATTTCGACCCGGGACAATTCGAAGCGGGCCTGATTATCCCGGATGGCCAGTTCTAGCATCGCCAGGCGATGGCGCAGCGCCGTGATGGATTGGTCCTGCTTGTGCGGCGGATCGGGAGTCAATACCCAGAGCAGGCGGTCGAGCCCGAGCTGGGCCTGGGCTTCCGCCGCCAGGATGAGGTGCCCGACGTGGGGCGGGTCGAAGGTGCCGCCAAAAATACCGATGGAAGGCATGGGGGAAGTATATCATTTTTGATTCGCCGGGGAGGAAATGAGCCGCCCCCTGTTCATCATTTTTTCATCTTGGCGGTTTATACTGGATTTGTCAAAAAGGAGATTTTGAAATGAAAAAAGCTTGGAAATGGATCGTCGGTATCGTGATCGGTTTGGTCGTATTGGCGCTCGTGGTGGGTGGGGTCTATCTCGTCGCCACCCGCCTGCCGATGCATGCGGTTGCTGTCCGCACGACCAACCCGGGTACGCAGACACCCAATACCGGACGAATGCCCTTCTTTGGTAACGGTAATGGCCAGCGCGGTTTCAATGGACGCTTTCCGGGCATGATGCCGTATAGCGGCCGGGGCGAATACTTCGGCCCGATGGGTCACATGGGCATGATGGGACGTGGGTTTATACCCTTCGGCGGCCTCATCGGCGGCTTCTTCTTCCTGGTCTTCGTTGCCCTGATCGTGCTTGGCATTGTCTGGCTGGTCAAGAGCCTGTCCGGGAAGACTGAGGCGGTGGCCGCTGCACCCGTTGTGGCATCTCACCCGTGTAAGAAGTGCGGTGAGCCCGTCCAGGACGGGTGGACGTACTGCCCGCATTGCGGTAAAAAAGCATAACGACCGATGATCAAGAACCAGCGGCGTCCGATTTCCGGACGCCGCTGGTTCTATTTCCTTTTCCTTAGGCATGACGAAGGCTACGCGAGGACAGCTTTCCAGTTCCTGCCTGATCTCCCGGTACTCCCCGACGTTCACCGTGGATTTGCCTCGGCTGGACAATCCTGCAGTCGATCCAGCAGAGCTTGGTGCAAATCCAGCACCTCGGCTTCGTTCCTTCCGACCAGTATGCAGCCGAACTCCCCGGCCGACAATGAAGAGGTTACCGTTACGACTACCCCGTGGCAGGTCGACTGGATCGGGTAAAGCAAATCCGAGAGCCAGTCCAGCAGACGAGCCAGACAGGTGATGCCGCAGCTTTTCAGGGCATTGATGCTTAGGAGTGCAACCTTATCCAGGTAATCCGGCCCGAAGGTGAAGCTGGCGAATTCGTGCACGTACGTCCCGCCGGTGCGGCGGGCGTTGGTCTCTAAAAGATAAAGGGAGCCTTCGTCGTCGACCACGGCGTCCAGGTCGAAGTGGCCGACGTAACCCATTTTCTGGAGGGTTTCGGCGATCTTCATGCCGCGCTCAGCCAGGAGCGGGTACCAGCTGGCTTTCTCTAGGCTGCGGCTGACCAGTACCCCGGCGAAGCGCCCAAAGCTGGAGAAGAGTTGTTGGGAGACGTAGGTGATGTGTGGGCTGCCCGCGGAGAGGGGGGGAACGTACATTTCGAGCGAGGGGGAGAGATTTTCAGATGACTTGATAAACTGTTCGACGATGATGTTATCGTTATGGAGGAATGGGTTCTTTTCGAGCGCCTGTAGTACGCCCTGGCCGGCGGCGGATTGGGGGGAAAAAATAGTGTGACCGATGCCACTCTCCCCGCTATCGGCCTTGACCACACAATCCTGGCCGCGCTCCAAGAACCAATCCACTGCACCGGCCGCCTGGGAGATGGTCTTGCAAACGAAGCCGGGCGGGAAAATGTTCGGGGTGAAGATGCACTGGGATGCGATGGCGCGAAACCCGGCCTTGGTATCGGCGTAATCGCGCAGCCACAGGCGATCCGGGGCAGGGCTTTCAGGCAGGTGGATGGTCAGGCCGTGGCGGGTCTGCAGGATGTCTGCCAACTGCAGGAATTCGGAGGTGGTTGCATACGGGACCATGCGCAGAGTCCGCCCCGAGCCGGCGTATTCGAGGATGCGCTCGAGCAGGGCGGGTTCACGCAGGATGTCCAGGCTGAGTTGGTGGGTAGGGTGGACGGGGGCGATTACGGCCGTTCCGGGATACCCCCAGCGCTGGCAGACGGAGGCGGCATCCGGGGCAGGGGCGGTGACGAATAGAAGCTTGGGATCGCCCAGCCAGAACAAGCCCCGGTCGCCGCGGTACATCCGCTTCCGGAACAAGTCCGGGTCTTCAGCGCGGCTCAGGAACCCGAAAAAGGTCTCCAGGTTGTTGTGGATGGCGATGGTCGGAATATCGGTCAGGATGGTGATTCTTCCCGTGACTTGCCAGGGATCAGGAGCCGGCTTCGCGGCGCTTGCGCATCTTGCTCGCCTTGGCTTGCAGCTCGCGGAAGAAGTCGGTGTCGGCGATCTCGCTGACCTGCTTCTGTTTCTTGGATTCGTCGATCTCGATCTTCAGCATTTCGACCTGTTTGCGCAGGGTTTGTTCGCGCTGGTAGACTTTGGTGGCCATCACGGCAAAGATGTCTGCGAGACGGGCAATCTCGTCGCGCAGTACGCCCCTCGGCGCATGTTTGGTCATGTCCTGGCCGTAGTCGCCCTCACCGAGACGCTCGGCGGAGACCGTCAGCCGCTGGATCGGCTGGGTCAGCGTGCGGGACACCAGGAAGACCAGCAGGAACAGACCCGCGTAGGTGATTATGAAGGCGACCAGCACGCGATCTCGGATGGCGCTCTGGACCTGGTCGACGTAGCCGGCTTCGAAATCGATGCCGATGGCGCCAGCGATCTGGCCGTTGGAGTCCAGGATCGGCCGATACGCCGAGATCCACGAACCCCATTGGTCCGAGTAAGGCACGAACTGGTTCTTGCTGTCGAGGCGCAAGGTCAGTTCGGTGAGGCCGTTATAGGACCGTTTGCTCGATTTGGTGAACATGAATGGGGTGGCCTTGGATGGATCGTAGCGCGCCCACAGATCGGCGATATAGGTGATGTTGCGTTCCCCCGGGGCCTTGACGAACAGGTAAGGCCAGGCGCGTGGTTCGATGTCGTGGATCAGCTGGAGCTGGTCCATCAATTTCTGGTAGCGCGGATCGTCTGAAAAACCCGTCCGGGTGCCCTTGCCGTAGCTTTGCGTGGCGGCCGTCAGCAGGGACGAAGCGTCGGCAGTGCCGTTCTCGTCTGCATTGGCAAATGCTAGCCAGGCCTGTCCGGCGGCGTTTGGCTGGCCGTCCTTGGCTACGGAGGCAAGCGTGTCGCCATCTACGTAACCGGCCGCGCCTTGCAGAACGTCCAGCAGGTCCGCCCGGATGCGCGTCAGGGCTTGCTGGGTGGCGAAGGTGTAGAACCAGTAGAACGCCAGGGCGAAAACGAGGCTGAAGAGGAGGGTAAAACCGATCAAAAGCTTCCAGCGCAGGCTGACGAACAATGGTTTCCGGGCTATCTTCTCGGCCTGCTGTTTTTCTTTTAGTTCCTTGTCACCTTTTTTTGCCATGTAATGCCTCTTTATGCGGTGTTAGATGGTCGAACGGATCACAGATCGGCGATCCTGCTGATGATGCTGTCGGAGGATCGCTGGCGGCGCTTGAGGCGCCAGTTCAACAGGGATTTTTCATAGACCTTGCCCATGCGCACGACGGCCCAGAATGCGAAGGCCCCGCATAGGAATGCGATCGACAGGTAAACCAGGTGCAGATCGGTTTTCGTCCACAGCCCGACCAGGACGATCGCCCCGGTTACCAGGCAAGCCAGGATCGTGCCGCTGGCGGGCAGGTAGTTGTCGATGAACGTGCTGACCCTGCCGCGCCGCTCTTCCGGCACCAGGGATTGGATCGATTTGCGGCCCGAGTCGTCAACGGTTTCGCGCACCAGCTTGACAGTCAGCATGGCGCCGACGATCATCCAAAGGCCCGGCGCGAGCAGGGCGCCGCCGGCGCCCAACAGGACCACGATGGGGAAGAAGAAGAAAATGTTCCTGACCTGCATCCGGTTGATCAACCGGCCGGTCAGGAAGGTCTGGACTCCGAAGCTGATCAGGGTGGCTGCCAGCCGGTACAGGCTGTAGAAGTGCTGGTAGGCCTCCTGCCCGACGAACAGGGCGTCCGTCACGACCAGGAAACGGAACTCGATGATCGTGTCGGCGACTGCCAGGGCGATGATCGCCAGCATCAGATAGCGGAACGAGTCTACACCCCGAACGAAGTCCCAGCCTTCGGTGAGCGTCTCACGGACGGTTTCAGTCTGCTGGACGGTGGGCCGGACGGAAACATTCTGCAGGCTGATCATGATCAAGAGATAGCCGACCACATAGATCAGGGCATTGAACAGCAGAATCTCCTCGGAGCGCAGGTTCAGCCAGGCGAACAGGTTGGGCGAGACGGCTGCGATCCCGATCCCGGCCAGCTTGCCTATGAAACTCCACGCGGCGATGAGCGGGAACAGGCGCTTGGCCTGGGCAAAGTTGAAAATGTCGTTGGCCAGGACCCAGAAGACCACCGGGAAAAGGATCAACTGCTGTTCGGCGATCAGGTACATGATCGAGTAGTTCAACCAACCCGGCGCGCCGATCGCGAACATGACCCGCAGGATGATAAAAATGGCGGCGAAGCCCAGGCTGATGAATCCCATCATCTTGACCCGGTTGAACCGGTCCACCACCAGGCTTTGCAGCCCGCCCACGACCAGGATCAGGGTGTAGTCGATCAACATGACCAGCAACATCGAATTGACGCTGCTGCTGCTGAGAAAACCGCTGACCGCAACGATCCCGGAAACCTGCCGGGCGAGGGAATTACCAAAAAGGAGGAATCCCAGCGCGATGACCAGCCCCAACTCGCGCTTGCGCATTTTGAATATGCGTTGGATGAAAGCTTCCATGGTCCCCGCTGCCTAAGCGCGGATCAGGTCGACGACATCCTTCAAGCCGCGGGTGACGGGGCTTTCAGGATAGCGCAGCGTGAAGATCCCGGAACTTGCCAGGGTCATCATTTCATCGGAATGCGGCAGGACTGCGGCGACCTTGCAGTTATAGGTCTGTTCGACGCGGGAGCGCACGTCGTCCATATCGAGGGTCTGAGGTACCTTGTTGACCACCATGAGCATCTTGGGCACGTCCAGCTTGCGGGCCACTTCGACGGTCACGGAGGTGCCCTGGTAATCCTGCTGGTCCGGACGCATGATGATGACGAGTACATCGGAAATGGAGATGGAAAGCAGGGTCTCTTCGTTCAGACCGGGGTGGGTGTCGATGGCCAGGACGTCCAGCTTGAGGCCATCCACCAGGCTTTGGAAACCGTCGTTGAGCAGGCCGACATCGTAGCCTTCCCGGAGGATCCGGGCGATTTCACTGGCCTTGATGCTGGAGGGGATCAGGTTGATCTGTCCCTTCACTTCGGCCCCGACCCGCCCGGTCACATCGTAGGCGCAGTCCTTGATGCCGCATTTGCCCCACAGGTAATCGTTCAGCGAGTGGACCATCTCGGATTCATCCAGATTAAACAAAACATGGATGCCTGGAGATTGGATGTCGGTATCCACAACGCCCACCCTGAGACCTTGCATGGCCAGCAAAGTGGCTAGATTGGCAGTGGTATTGGATTTACCCGTCCCGCCGCGGAATGAATGGATTGAGATGATCTGTGACATATTTGCCTCTCCGCTCTCCAAGATTTAGTCTCATTATATTGAGAAAAATCTCGCAAGTCAAACGAGATGTTCAGATTAATAGAGCCTGCCCCCTTAGACTTGATGATGAATTCGACAAAAAAGTAAGGAGAGAACCCCTGGAACGCTGGAATGGGTGAAAAAGCGATCTTGACCCATGATGATTATGGAAATTCTTCGAAGTATCGTAAAAATATTATCCGAACGCCCACTTCGTGGATTGCCGGAGTGGATTTTCTAGGGTATCATCATTAAGCGTGAGGAGAATGAGCCATGGCTGATCAAATTCGCGAGAGCCTCAAAGACATCCTGTTATTCCACGGGCTTCCCGACCCCGAACTGGACACGTTGGGACAAAAGGCCCTCGATCGTTCTTATGCCACGGGTGAGGCGCTCATGCGCCAGGGAGAGTCCGGCGATTCGCTTTTCCTGATCGTCAACGGGAAGGTGAAAATCGTCAGCGAAAATGCCCAGGGCGGGGAGCTGATCCTCAACCAGTGCGGGCCGGGTGAGACGATCGGCGAGATGGCCCTCTTCGACCAGGGGAAGCGTTCGGCCACGGTCGTAGCCGTCCAGCCGACCCAGGCTCTCGAATTGAAGCGCCAGGATTTCCTGGACCTGATCAACCAGCGCCCGGAATTAAGCCTGTCCCTGATCCGTAGCAATACCGCCCGTCTGCGTTTCGCCACCACGTATATCGAAAAAGCCATCGAACTCAGCAAGCACATCACGGATGGGGATTATTCGACGGTCATGAGCGAGACCCGGGAGGCCCAGCCGGCCGCAGATTCTGCCGAGCCGAACGCCGCCAAGGCCGAACGATTGCTCTCGGCTTTCTTCCGGATGGCCCAGGAAGTCAAGGCGCGCGAAGACCAATTGAAGCAGGAAGTCCGCAAGTTGATGCTGGAGATCGACGAGACCCGCCGCAGGCAGCAGGTGGAGGAAGTGACCGGGACGGATTTCTACGCCCACCTGAAATCCGAAGCGGCCCGGCTGCGGCGCGAGCGCCAGGATGGCGAGTCGTAAACCACCAGCCAAGATGGGATAGAAAAAGGTTCCGGTGCAGCCGGAACCTTTTTGTTCTCAAGAGGGGGTTACGTCCCCGGGTATCAATTCTCGCGCGGCCCCCGCAAGCTGTAGATCGGTGTCGGAGCAGCCTTGCCTTTGAGGGGAACGCTGCCCAGGGATTCGCACTCGAAGGCCTCCTTGACCGCATCGTAGACCCGCCCGGTCAGCAGGATCTGTCCGGTGGTGGCCCGGTTCATCAGCCGGGCGGCTGTGTTGACCGTGTCGCCCAATACGTTGAACTCCCGCCGGCCGCGCAGTTCGCCAATCTCGGCCGCGAAGGTCGCGCCGCTGGCGATGCCGATCTGGCAGGTGATTTGCGGGACGATGTTGCCGACCGTGGGGGGCTTGAGGGCGGCGATCAGCTCCCGAATGGCCAGGGCAGCCTGGACGGCCCGCATCGGGTCGTTGGTGTGGGCGGATGGGACGCCGAAGTAAATGACAATGTCCGATCCGGCCAGGTGGTAGGTGATCTTCTTCAGCACTCCGCCGCGTCGCTCGACGGCGGCGTTGATCCCGGCGAAAGCCCGCGAAAAACTGTTGACGACCTTGTGCTCCTCCCCCGGCAGGGCCCGATCGACCAGCTCAGGCAGGCCGATGAAGTTGACGAAGACGACGGTCGGCTCGGGAAAATCCGGGGGGATGTGGCGGTCGGCGGCGCTTTCCACCAGCAGGTTGAGCACCGGCGTTGGCAGGAAGCAGGCCAAAGGCTCGATCGATTTGATCGTCTGGGTAATTTCGTCGACCAGGCCGGCCGCGCTGCGGTCGAACAGCACCGAACCGGCCATGCGCCGGCGGGGGGTAACCTCGTACTCGCCCAGCTGCTCCTCGGTCAGGTCGTCGATGACCAGCTTGTGGCCGGGCTGCCCGTCCTCGAAATGGAACTGTTCTTGAACGCGGGCGTGGGCTGCATCCGTGAGACAGACGCGGTCGCGGACCCCGGCGCTTTCGGCCAATTTGGCGTGATGGACCGCCCCGCCCAGGAGGACGTGTTCCATGCGACGTGGGGTGCCGATGTTTGCCATGAGGAATCGTCCGGAGTGGATGCCCACCCGCATGCCCAGGTTCAGGCTTCCGTCGGGGGTCTCGATATTTGCATAATGAACCATGGCGCGTTGCATGCGCAACCCTGCCCGGACCGCCTGGAGGGTATCGTTGCCGCGCTGTTCCTCCGGGAAGAGGGCTAGCAGGGCATCCCCGGTGAATTCGAGCAGGTCGCCGCCGGATTTACTGATGATCCCGATCATTTCCGCAAAGTAACCATTCAGCACCTTGAGCAGGGCGGCGGCGCCCTGGCGCCCTTGTCCGGAGTTGGCTTCCATCAACCGGGTGAAGCCGGCCAGGTCGGTAAACATCAACGAGCCTTTTTGCCATTCGTAATGGACCTCTCCGGGGCGGGCCCCCTCCTCGGCGACTCGCCGGGAGGTGTAATCGTACAGGATGCGTTGGAGCGTGCGCAGGTGCTCGAAGACCCGCTCCAATGTGGTCGGGGATGGGTCCACCCAGGCCGCCGCGTACAGGTCCGCGGGCAGGAACGGACGCAGGCGGGGTTCGATGATTTCGAGTGGCGAGGCAGGCAACATTTTCCCTCCGGTCAGGCAGCTGAATTTTTCTTCCGGGCGCGCAGCTCGCGCACTTTTTTCAACAGCGCCCGAAAGTAGTCCGTTTCGGTGATTTCCAACACCTGGCGGGATTTTTTGGCGTGGTCGATCTCGATATTGAGCTTTTCGATTTCCTTGCGCATCTTTTCCTGGCGGATGTACCCCGCCAGGGCAGTCGAGGCAAGCAGGACGAGCGTCTCGAAGACCTCGTCGGCGTCGAAGGGGATGACTGCCCCGGTGACCGGGTCGGAGGCGTTGATCAGTTGCAGGACGCCGATCACCCTGCCTTCCTCGCCTTCCAGGGGAATGGTCAGGAAGGATTGCGAATGGTAACCGGTGCGCTCGTCGAAGGCGCGTGTCCCGGAGAAATCGAATCCTTCCGCCTGGTAGGCGTCCGGCACGTTAACCCATTCGTGCCCGAGGGCGGCGTGCGTGGCGACGTTGTGATGGTTGGGTTTCCCGTCTTCGCCGTACATCTGCAGCGCCGGGAAAGTAATCGGGGTTCCGGTCGTTCCGCCCATGGCAACCTTCAGGGAGGAATTGCGCATGATGACGAATTTCAGCTTGCGGTCTTCCAGCATGTACAACGTCCCGCCGTCTGCATTGGTGATGGCTTGCGACTCGACCACGATGGCTTCCAGCAGGCGGTTGAAGTCGCTCTCCAGCGAAAGGGCCACGCCGGCGGGGATGACCCGCAGAAGCAGCTTCAGCCTCCGATCGCGTGCGGTCACTTCGACCCCCATGGAATCGATGGCACGCGACAGTTTGCCCAATTCATCCTTGCGCTGGATAAGCCCGGCCAGCTGGCCGGACCGGTATTCTCCCGCCTCGACCGCTTTCACTGCCCGGGTGATATTTCCGAACGATTTAGCCGTTCGCCGGACGACCCAAAAACCGATTTCGAGCCCGGCCACCGCGATCAGGAGGACCGCAACGGCCAGGCGCGCGGCCGGGTACTGCCTCCACAAAAGAGCGCCGATGCCGATCGCCACGAGCAGCACGAACGCCCCGAGGATCCATGTACGCGCCCGCAGATTCATCCTGGAACTCCTTCCCGATCGGGTGCCGCCCGGGCAAGCGTCCTATTCGGCCGGGGCATCCCGATGGAATTATAAACCGATGTTTTTGTTAGGCACAACCCGATTTAGTACTTTAATCCTACTATAATTACGGAAGGATGAAATCGATGACTCATAGACGCTTGCTTCCGTTCTTTGTCATCCTGGGTTTGGCCCTGACTTTCCTTGCCTCGGCCTGTACTTGGGGGGCAGTGGGCCTGCCCGGTGCAGCCGGCGACGAGCCGACGGCCACGGAGACCGAAACGCCCACGCCGGAGGAACCGACACCGACGCCGACCCAGACGCCTTATCCCCAACCGGTTGGACGGATCGCCTTCGTCTCGAACCGGGACGGGAACCCCGAGATCTACGTCGTGAATGCCGACGGCACGAGCCTGCGCCGCCTGACCGATGATCCCGGCGAAGACCGCGCCCCGGTCTGGTCGAGGGACGGCGGCAGCCTGGCATTTATATCCAACCGGGACGGGAATTGGGAGATCTTTCGGATGAGCGCCGACGGCGGGGGATTGACTCAATTGACGGATGACCCCGCCAAGGATGCCAATCCCGTCTGGTCGCCGGACGGCAGCCAGATCGCCTTCGAATCGTACCGCGACGAGACCTGGCAGGTCTACGTCGTCAACGCGGACGGTTCGGATACCCGGCTGCTTACCGACGATCCCTCCACGAACAGCTTTCCGGTCTGGTCGCCGGCAGGGAAATGGCTTGCCTTTACTAGCAATCGCAACGGAAATTCGGACATTTACCTGGTCCATCCGGACGGGAGTGGGCTGGTGCGCCTTACGAACACGGATGTCCCGGATGCCGATCCGGTCTGGTCCCCGGATGGCAGCCGGATTGCCTATCTTTCCTGGACCGATGGCAACCCTGACATCTATACGATCGGCGTGGACGGCTCCGGGCCAAGCCGGTTGACCAAAACGGATGCCGAGGAGGGCTGCCTGGCCTGGTCACCGGACGGCAGCCGGATCGCTTATTGCGTGCAACAGAACGGGGGCTGGGACCTGATGACCATCCGGCCCGACGGCAGCGATCCGCTCACCCTGGTCAGCGGCGACGAGTTCGAAGGCGGTCTGTCCTGGTCGCCCGACAGCCTGTATATCGTTTTCCAGTCCAAACATGATGGGAATGCGGGCCTGTACGTGGTGGATGCACTCGGCGGGAATTTGCATGCCCTGGCCGGGACAGCAGACCTGGATAGTTCCCCGGCCTGGTCGCCCGTCCCTTAGGTCAGGCAAGAAAACAGGGCGCAGAGTACAGCTCTGCGCCCTGTCATATTCTTGACCTTGGATTATTTCCAGGCGAACTGGAGGTTGGATGCCGGTGCGCCGCCCCAATAGGTGCTGTTGGGGGCGAGGACCAGTCCACTATCGGACCAGCTCGAAACGAAATAGGCGCCCGTCCCGTCGACCGTTGCGGCGGAGGTGCCGGTCGTCGCACCACTCGAAGCCAGCAGGGCGGGATTCAAGATGGCGAAGCTCGGGCTGGCCAGGTCGGTCAGCAGATCCGGCATGGGGCGGTTGAGGTGGATCAGCACGGTATGCTCGTCGACCTTTTCGATCCCGTCGAAGGGTGATGCGGGCGTGCCATCGGAAGCCAGGTCCCCCTTGAAGGCCAGGAAAGCCTTTTTCCAACCGGGATAATCGGCGCTGCCGTGCAGTGAATTGGCCGGATCGAACCACCGGTTGAAATTTGCCATGACTGCATCGGCGTTGAAGGCCGCGCCGCTGTGGAAAGTCACTCCCTGGCGCAACACGACCACGTAATCCAGCTGGTCGTCCGAAACGGTCCATTGGGTGGCCAAGGCGGCCTGGGGTTTACCGCTGGCGTCCAGGCGGGTCAGGCTGTCGTACAGGAAGCCGCTGACAAGGGCGGAATCGGCGTCCTCAACGACTGACGGATCGAGGTGGATCGACCGGCTGACCGCGCTGGGAATCGCCGGGGCGCTGGTTGCAGCCGGGACGGTAGGGGAGGCCGCCGGTGGAACCTGCTTATTGCCGGCAGGTTGATTCTTCGGCGTACAGCCTGCCTGGAACATCGCCAGGGTCAGGGTAAGAAAAAGGATAAAATGGCAGGTTCTTTTCATTGCATCGCTCCTTTGATCAGACGATTTATTCAATAATACAATCTATGATTTATATAATACAGTATATAATATCCTTGTCAATAGTGCGGAATTCACGGACCCATTTTCCTCGTTTTCTACGACTAATCATATAAAGCCCGATGACCTCTCATCCATCTTTCGCTGACGAGAATGACCTGATCGAAGCAGCCCAACAGGGAAAGTTAGAGGCCTTCACTGTGCTTTATGAGCGTTACCTTCCTGCGGTTTTCAACCGTGTGCGCTACCTTGTTCCGGAAGAGGATGTCGAGGATGTCACCCAGGACGTGTTCATTGCTGCATTGCGCTCGCTTAGAGGTTTTCGCGGCACGGCCCAATTCAGCACCTGGCTGCGGACGATTACCAACCGGCAGATTGCAGACTATTACCGTAGACGCCACCTGCCCGAATCCGCTCTCGACGAACGCCTGCGTGCCCCACACGATCCGGTCGCGGCCGACGAGGTTTTCATCATTCGTCAGGCATTCCGGCGGCTGCCGCAGAAATACCAGGAGATCCTTTTGTTGAGATTTGCGGAAGGCTTGCACTTCGACGAGATCGCCCGCCTGCAGGGTCGTACCCTGGAAGCAACCAAGTCGTTTTTCAGACGGGCAGTCGCAGCCTTGCATAAACAGGTTACCGGCAATGAGTGATCGAGTCGACGAGCAAACACTGGCTGACCGGCTGGCAGCCGATACCGACCGTCTCCTGGCCGGCGAGGAAATCGCTGAAAAAGCGACTCCCGGAGCTGAAGCCTCGGCGCTGTTTAATACTGTCGAGCGGCTGTCCCGGCTCCTGCCGTCTCGCGAGCCGGATGCCGATTTGCGCAATCGCATCCGGGGCCGTTTGGCCGCCGAATGGAACAAAACCGGTCCTGGCGCAAGGCAGGAGGCGGCCGGCTGGTCTCGTCTGGCTGGAAAGAGGAATCCATTGTTCGTGTGGGCAGGTGCGGGATTGGTCATCCTTCTTGTGATCGGCATATTGATCACGCCCGCGATCGTCCCCGACCAGACCGGTGCAGCCCAGTTCCAGGTGGGGGCGCTGGCGGTCGGTATCGTTGTTCTGGGAATCATTGCTTTGATCTTTTGGTGGTTGCGACGTAAGTAGTAGTTGCAGTCAATCAGGCCATAATCGAGGAGGAGTACGATGAACAAGTCGAGCACGCGATACTTATTTACCCTTATCGCACTCATGATGGTTTTCTCATTGTTGTTATCCAGCTGCGGCCCGGTCAACCTGGGCGGCAGCGCCGGTGGAGGCGAAGGCCCCACAGACACATCCGCACCGCCCGCGACCGAACCTCCGGCCACCCAGCCGCCCGTCGTTGCGACTGACACGACAGCGCCGACGGATACGACTGCTCCGACGGATACGCTCGCCCCGACCGATACCACGGCTTCTGGGGGGGCGACCGACACTGCAACCGATACGCTCCTGCCAACTGATACCCCCACCACTTCGCCGACCCCCGTAGGGGGGGCGGCCGCGCCTGTCGTGGCGACTGCGACTCCCACCTCGACCACGACCGTCAACGATCCCTATCTGAGTCTGCAGGTGGCTTGCAATCCCGACACGACCGCCACGTTCTTCATCATCAACAGCGGCGGCGATATGCTCAGCTCCGGCACCTACACTGTCAACCAGCCGGGGATCGGAAGCAGCAGCAACTCGATCAAACTAGCAGCCGGAGGCAGGATTTCCTTTAACGCCGTCGGGAATGCCACCGTCAACGTTCAATATGCCACTTCCAAACTGATTTCGGTCACCCTGGGCGCGACCGGGGATTGTATTCCCGCCACCAATACACCCACTATCACGAGGACCTTTACCCCCTCGAACACATTCACTCCTTCCAAGACTGCCTCGAACACTTATACGCCCTCCGATACCTTTACCCCGAGTTTCACCAAGACGCAGACGCCGACCAAGACCCAGACGCCCACCAAGACGACCACATACACACCTTCCGATACCTATACTCCTTCGAATACCTTCACTCCGTCTGACACCTTTACACCGTCGAATACCTACACCCCATCCAACACCTTCACGCCGAGCTTCACCAAGACCCAGACGCCTACGAAGACCCAGACGCCGACCAAGACGTCCACCTATACTCCTTCGAACACCCTCACACCGTCTGATACGTTTACGCCGTCGGGCACTTACACTCCTTCCAATACGTTCACGCCGAGCTTCACGAAGACTCTCACACCTACCAAGACGTCCACGTTCACGAAGACTTCCACTTTTACACCTTCCGATACCTGGACGCCCTCGAATACGTTCACGCCCTCCAATACCTGGACGCCGTCGAATACATTCACGAGTACATTTACACCCAGCGCCACCTACACGCCGTCGTCCACCAAGACTTTGACCCCGACAAGGACTGCCTCAGCAACGAAGACGCCGAGCAACACGTATACACCGTCCTATACCAACAGTACGACGTATACGCCGAGCATCACGGACACCGCCACGGCGACCTTCACCCAGACCGCAACCGGAACGGCCCTGCCGTCGCCCTTCCTTGCGCTGCGAGTTTCCTGTAACGTGGATCTTTCAGCGACCTTTACGATCCTGAACCTGGGAGATGGGCCGGTCACCACCGGCGGCTACACCGTCACCAACCCCAATACCGGGGTCACCTCACCGTCGAATGACTTGACCGGCTTGGCCGCTGCGGATGAGGTCTCCTTCAACGCAGTCGGCAATGCCTCCGTCCAGGTCCAGTACACCACCAGCCTGTTCGTGATCGCCCGACTGGCGGCCACCGGGACCTGCCTGCCGCAACCCAGCAAGACCTTCACGCCAACCTTCACACCGACGAAGACCCAGACCAGCACCGCCACCAGTACCTCCACCCCAGTCTGGGACAAGTCCTCCGTCAGCGTAACCGGCAAATGCGCCACGGACGGCAAGGCTGAATTCGTCATCACCAATGGCGGCAGCGCCATGACCGGCACCACCAACTGGCGGATGTACGTTGCAGGCGTTCTGACCCAAAGCGGGACCGTCCAGTTGGACGCCGGGGCTTCCCAGACGCTCGATTTCGGTCCGTTTTACGATCAAAAGGTTTCGATCGAAGTAGACCAGCGGCCCGGGCATCCCGGAACCGGCGTGGCGAAGGCCGACACGACCTGCAGCAAGCCGACCAATACGCCGACCTTAACGAAGACGTACACACCGACCAACACTTTCACTCCGAGCTTCACGGCTTCGAATACGATCGTCCCGCCGAGCCTGACCCTGACGGGTAACTGCGCCACGACCGGCAACGCAACCTTCACGATCCAGAACACCGGCGGCGACATGCTGACGGCCGGCGCCTACGAGGTCGATAGCGGCGGCAGCCCGGTCAAGACCGGCGCCTTCACCCTCAACGCCGGCGCTTCGACGACGGTCTCGGTCAGCGGGTACTACGGTATCGTCACCTTGAAGATCACCTCGGGGCCGGATGCTGGCAAGAGCGTGGATACCTCCTGCGCCACCCAGACGCCGACCTTCACCAAGACCTTCACCCCAAGCTATACCCCGTCGAACACGCTGGTTCCACCCAGCCTGGTGCTTTCTGGCAGCTGTGTCACGACCGGCAACGCAACCTTCACGATCCAGAACACCGGCGGCGATATGCTGACGGCCGGCGCCTATGAGGTCGACAGCGGCGGCAGTTCGGTCAAGACCGGCACCTTCACCCTCGACGCCGGCGCTTCGACGACCGTTTCGGTCAGCGGGTACTACGGCACCGTGACCCTCAAGATCGTCTCGGGTCCGGATGTCGGCAACAGCGTGGATACCTCCTGCGCCACCCAGACGCCGACCTTCACCGATACCTTCACCAACACCTACACGCCGACCAAGACTTTCACTCCGAGTTACACTCCGTCGAATACGCTGGTTCCGCCGAGCCTGGTCCTGACGGGAGACTGCGTCACGACCGGCAATGCAACCTTCACGATCCAGAACACCGGCGGCGATATGCTGACGGCTGAGAACTATGAAGTGGACAGCGGTGGTAGCCCGGTCAAGACCGGTAACTTCATCCTGAAGGCCGGCGCCTCGACGACGGTCTCGGTCAGCGGATACTACGGCACCGTCACCCTGAAGATCGTCTCGGGGGCCGACACGGGGAAGAGCGTCGATACTTCCTGCGCCACCCAGACGCCGACGCTTACCAATACCTTCACCCCAAGCTACACGGCGACGAACACCCTGGTCCCGCCCAGCCTCGAGCTGACGGGAGACTGCGCCACGACCGATAATGCTGTCTTCGTGATCAAGAATACCGGCGGCGACATGCTCACAGCCAGTACGTACGAAGTAAGCAACGGGAGCAGCGTGATCAAGACCGGTTCCTTCAAACTGGCAGCCGGTGAACAGACCACCATTACGGCCACCAACGCCTATAGCATCCTGACCCTCACAATCACCTCCGGTCCTGAGATCAGCAAGAGCGTGAACACCTACTGCGCCACCAACACCCCCACCTTCACGGCCAGCTACACACCTTCCAACACGCCGACCCTGACTCTCACCGAAACGGCCACACCGACCTCCACCTTCACGCCCAGCCCGACGTTCACCCAGACTGCGAGCCCGACGCCCACGGAATACTTCAACATCACCCCTGGCCCGACTCCCAACCCTGCCACCTGCCCGCAGTTCATCATCTTCCATACGTTCCGGGATAACAACCTCGAGATCTATCGCCTGGATGGCGTGGAGGGCCAGCCGAACTCCAAGTTGACCGACCTGTCCAAGTCCAGTGCGGTGGATTCCCGCCCGTCCCGCTCGCCGAACGACGCCTGGGTGGTGTACGAATCCAACCGGGATGGGAACGTCGAGTTGTATTACACCGATACAGGCGGCTCGCGTCAAACCCGCCTGACCCATACATCGTCGAACAACATCAATCCGATGTTCGGGCCGGATAACAAGACGGTCGTCTTCCAATCGGACCGCAGCGGTCACTGGAACCTCTTTACGATCGACCGGACGACCGGCGTGGAGAAGCAGTTGACCTCCGATCCTTACGACGATGTCAATCCGTTCTGGTCGCCCTCGCTGCGTTGGCTGGTCTTCCAGTCCAACCGGAACGGCAACTGGGATCTCTTCCTGCTGGATACCAAGACCGGCAACGAATACACCCTGGTCCAATCGGCCGCCAACGAGATCAACCCGGTCTGGTCGCCGAACGGGCAGCAGATCGCCTACCTTTCGGATGCCGGAGGTATTTGGAACCTGCACATTATCGACATCGACGGAAAGAATGACGTCCAGATCACCAACGCGGACGGCGATACTGCCAATGCCACCTGGTCGCCGGAAGGCTACCGGATCGCCTACCAATCCGAGCGCAACGGCAATCTGGACGTCTACACGTATGATCTGCACACCAAGACGGAATACCGCCTGACGGACTTCGCCGGCCCCGATTCGGCGCCCACCTGGGACTGCGGTGGCAGTAACATCTCCTTTACCACCACCCGCAACAACAACCCCGATATCTATCAAGTCGGTTGGAAGGGCGGTCCGCAGGGCGCCCTGACGATCAACCCGGCCACCGATAAATGGTCCGAGTGGTCGCCAGTCAAGGAACCGGCCAGTCGCGGACAATGATCGACTGAGATTCATTCCCTCCCCGGTCTCCGGGGAGGGAACAGTTATTCCCGGGAGCACGCTGTGTTGATGATCGTAGTCGCCTGTCTGATTGCCATCGCCATTCCCGCGGGCGTCTTATACGGGATTTACAGGTTGAACCTGTATAAGACTGGGGAGTTCAAGGTCGTCATGTTTTGTTCCGCGGCCGGGATCGCCGCGTATATCATCGCGGCCCTCATTAACCCGCTTCCCAGGCGGCTTGGCTGGATCGATTACAACACCATGGTGCGTTTCCTGGCCCCCGTGGTCGAGGAAACCCTGAAGGCGTTGATCCTGTTTTACATCGTTCGTCGGCCGAAATTCACCTACTTCGTCGACGGAGCCGTCTATGGGTTCGCGGTCGGGATCGCCTTTGCGGTCATCGAGAACTACGAGTACATCTTCGGCCATCCAAGTGCGGCCATGGCGGTGGCGGTCAACCGGGTCGTCTCGACCAACCTGATGCACGCGGCTGCCTGCGCGACGGTCGGGATCGTGATGGGCTGGGCCCGTTCCCAAAAAACCTTTCCACGGATCGCGTTCTCGCTGGGAGGCGTGCTGCTGGCCATGGCCCTCCACATGGGCTTCAACAATCTGGTCACGCGGGTCAACAACGGCTGGCTTTTGGTCTATGCCGTGCTGGTCGGGGGCGGAGCCGCCGGCTTGATCGCCCTGATGATCCGGCGAGGTTTCAAGGATGAACAGTCCTGGATGCAAGATACCCTGGGGATCGACGAGCGGGTGGAAGCCCAGGAAGTGGCGGCGGTGCAGAATATCAGCAAAGTGGACGAGGTCTATAAACGCGTTGCCGTCAGGTTCGGTCCGGAGACTGCCGAGAAGATCAAAAAGCTGTTGATCGTCCAGGCCCACCTGGGCATCCAGAAAAAATCCGCTGAGAAAACACCAGACGAGAAATTGCGGGCGGGGATCGATGTCGAGATTGCGAGACTCCGCCGGGAAATGGAAGCGGCCCGGCGAGAGATCGGCTCCTATGCCATGGCCTACCTGCGATATACCCACCTGGAGGAAATGTTCTCAGTCTATGCTGCCCTGGGCCTCAAACTCCAGGAGCTGGCTGCCCAGCCGAAAAATCCCGGCATGAACGTCTACGACCGTCTCGGCCAGCGTATGGTACCATTGGCAGAGAACAAAACCGATAAACCAGCCGGCAAGAATTCCTGAAAGCAATTCCTTCGGAGGTGATCATGGTCAAAATCGTTTCCGTTCATTCCTTCCGGGGTGGAACAGGTAAATCCAATACCACCGCCAACCTGGCGGCCCAGGCTGCATTGCTTGGCAAGCGGGTGGCGATCGTCGACACCGACATCCAGTCCCCCGGGATCCATGTCCTTTTCGGGCTGGACGAGGCCAAGATGGGCCATACCCTGAACGAGTACCTGCGCGGGGAATGTGATATGCAGGCCGTCGCCCATCCCGTCGGCAGGAACGGGGAAGGCGGCAAGGGCGTCCAGCTGTTGGTCGACCAGCGCATCTGGTTGATCCCTTCGAGCATCAATGGCAAGGAAATCAGCCGGGTGATCAAGAGCGGCTACGACGTCAGCGTCTTGAACAAAGGGTTCAACAGCCTGGGCAAGGATCTCAACCTGGATTACCTGTTCATCGATACGCACCCGGGCTTGAACGAGGAGACTTTGCTGTCGATCGCCATCTCGGATGTCCTGATCATCATCCTGCGGCCCGACCAGCAGGATTTCCAGGGCACAGCCGTGACCGTCGACGTCGCCCGCGGTTTGGACGTCCCCAACCTTTTCCTGGTTGTCAATAAAGCCCTGACCCGCTATGATTTCTCCGACATGCGGACGACGATCGAAAAAACCTATCATGCCCCGGTTGCAGGCATCCTCCCGCTTACCGAGGACATGGCCGACCTCGGCTCGGCGGACCTCTTCTCCCTGCGTTACCCTGACCACCCCTGGTCGAAGACGCTCCGGGAGATCGCCACGACAGTATTCAGTGTGTAGAGGAGGCGAATATGCATTGCTGGGTATGTGACCAACCTGCGCATGCGGTCTGCCGTTTCTGCGGACGGGCGGTTTGCAAGGACCACGCGGCCAAGATGCCCCTGTTCTTGTGCATGTACCTGGGTGACAACAACACCCCCAAGGGATTGGTGGTGGCCGACGCCATCTGGTGCGGCGTCTGCCAGCCGCAACCCGAGCCGATCGGCATGCCGGAGATGTTCTGAGAGCGAGGATCTATGAACGGAAGCATATTCGACCGTTTACAGAAAAAGCTCGACGTCCAGAAACAGGAAGAGGGCATTACCGCCGGCGATATTGCCGACCTGCCTCCTGCCCTGCGCAAGATCATGCGCCTGATGCTGCGGGAAGTGGAGTTGACCTATACAGCCATCGGTGCCGCGGTCGCGGCCATGCCCGAATCCGAACGGCTCAGCCAGCCGGCCCTCGACGAAGCGCTGGATACCCTCACCCGCCAGAACTGGTTGATTCGGCGCGGGGAGGGGGAGCGGCTCAATTTTACAGTCAATCTAAGGCGCAAAGCAGGAAGCCATCTCAGCGGTAGTTTTTGGACTGCCCTGGACGATAAGATCGCCGAGAATAAGAAAAAAAATCAGGCTTAGGACAGCGGATTGAAAAAATCCAGGCCTCGTTCGGAACGCATGTCTGAATGGGGCCTGGATTCTTTCGTCCACTCTGCCGGATGGTCGATTTTGTTTACAATATTGTCATATGCGGGCTGGTACGGGGGGGATATCCGGCCAAATAAGCTACAATTATACTGTTCCGTGCTTAGCTTTTTCAATGGGATGTCCTAGACACCGCTAAAATGAATTGGTCTTACGCACTTGCATTGCTGCTCTCGACTGCTGGCGCCATTGCTATCAGTCTCGTTGCCTGGTATCGCCATCCGGCGCCGGGTGCGATTGCATTGACTTGGCTGGGGGCGGCCATGGCGGTCTGGATGGCTGCATATGCCTGCCACTTCCTGACGACATCCGCGTCTAGCCAGCTTTTTTGGTTGAAAATGACTTACCTGGGGGTCCTTGCAGTTCCCACCATCTTCCTTTTGTTCGCGATCCGCTACTCCAATCGGGATGAGTGGCTGCGTAACCGTGCGACGAGTTTTCTCCTGATCGAGCCGCTTCTGACGATGATATTTTTATGGACCGATCCCAAGTTCCATTTGTTTTTCGGCAACCAGGTCCAGGGAGAAGTGATCCTGGGAGGCGGTTTCGGATTCTGGCTGAATGCGGTCTATTCATATGCGCTGATCCTGTTCGCTTTTATCTTGCTGCTGAACGCCTACCAGCGTACTCCCCGGCCTCTGCGCGGGCAGACCGGCGCCATCCTGGTCGGGGGCGCGCTGCCATTTGCGGTCAACCTTCTGGGCCTGGTGGGCTGGCGACCGTTTCCCGGCCTGGACCTGACCCCATTTGCCTTCACCGTCACCTGTCTGTGTTTCATGATCGGCCTGTCTTATTACCATTTGCTGGACATTGTACCGATCGCCAGGGATGCCCTGGTGGAGAGCATGCCCGATGGCGTCATGGTCCTCGACAAGCAAAATCGCATCGTCGACATCAACCGGACAGCATTGAGAATGGTTGGCCGGTATGGGGAGCGGGTGATCGGCCTGCCGGCGGAGGAGCTTCTCTCCCCGTTCAAGGATATCTTCGAGCGGTTCCGCGATACGCTGACGACCCACCAGGAAATCCGGGTTGGTTCGACGTCGCCCACGTACCTGGATTTGAATATCTCGCCTCTCTACGATCGGCGGGGGCGGTTCTCCGGAAGATTAGTGGTCGCCAGGGATATTACCAAGCGTTATCTGACCGAGCGGGCCGAGCATGAACAGCGCCTTTTGGCGGAGGCCCTGCGTGATACTGCGGCAATCCTTAATAATTCCCGGTCGTTCGACGAAGTCCTCGACCACATCTTTGACAATGTCGGGCGGGTCATCCCGTTCGACTTGGCGACGTTCATGCTCCTCGATGACCATGGCGTCGTTCATTCCGTCCGTTCCCGCGGCTATCAGGAGAATGGTCTCGGCGAGGCCGAAAAATCCCTCTCCCTCAGGGTCGATGAGATCCCCAATTTCCACATAATGATCGAGAGCGGCCGGGCGCTGGTCGTTCCGGACACCCTGGCGAGTGAACACTGGATCATGATCAGTGGGATGGAACGCCTGCGCTCATACGTCGGGGCGCCCGTCAAAGTGAAGGGCGTGGTCGTCGGCTTTCTGGACCTGGCCAGCCTGACCTCCAACCACTTCACCCAGGCCCATGCCGATCAGTTGCAGGCTTTCGCCGATCAGTCCGCCAGCGCGATCGAGAACGCCCGCCTCTTCGAGGAGACCCAGCAGCGTGCCGAGCAGATGGCGGCGCTGTTTGAAATCGGCTTGACTCTCACTTCCGGCCTGGAGATGGATCAGGTGTTGAGGGTCCTGCTCGAGGAGTGCAAGAAGATCCTGCCGGTGGAAGCCTTCTACGTGGCCGTGCTCGATCCCAAAACGGATACCATCCTCCACCCGCTCTTCTACGATCTCGGCAAATTTCGCCAGGTTCCCCCGCGTAATCTGTACAAGGACCCGGGCCTGAGCGGCTACATCATCCGGAAGCGCCGAACGCTTTACCTCCCGGATACCTTGGCCAGAGGCATCGAAAAGAAGTACCCGATCATGCGCGCCGGGGGACAACCGACCCGTTCGTACGTGGGCGTCCCGTTAATCATCGGGGAGCGGGTGGTGGGGGGCATTTCCATGCAGAGCTACCAGCCGGATGCTTATACCCCGGAGCAGATCCGCATCCTGGAGACGATCGCTACCCAGGCTGCCGTTGCGATCGATAATGCCCGCCTGTTCGAGGAGATCCAGCGCCGGGCCGAGCAAATGACCGCCCTCTTCGACATCGGCCTGGTGGCCACCTCGGGGATGGATATGGATCGGATCCTCAAGGGGCTGCTGGAGAAATGCAAGCAGGTTCTGCCGGTCGAGGCGTTCTATATCGCCGTATTCGATCCGGATACCGGCCTCATCGACCATCCTCTTTTCTATGACATGGGCGAATTCTTCGACCTTCCCTCCCGGGATATCCGGCATAATCCCGGCTTGAGCGGGTACATCATCCAATCCGGCCAAACGCTCTACCTCCCGGATATTTCCGACCCGATCATCGAAAAGAAATACAAGATCGTCCAATCGGGCGGCAATCCGACCCGCTCGTTCGTCGGCGTTCCCTTGACCGCGGGCGAAAAAGTGGTCGGGGTCATTTCCATGCAGAGCTCCCGGCCTGAAGCCTATACTCCGGAACAGGTCCGCCTGCTGGAGACGATCGCCACCCAGGCAGCCGGCGTCATCGAGAACATTCGCCTCTACAATAAATCCCAGGAGGAGCTTGCCCAGCGCAAGCGGATGGAGCGGTCGCTGCGGCAGGTGAACAAGCGCCTGCAGGCGCAACTAGCCGAAATCGAGGCCCTCCAGGCCCAGCTGCGCGAGCAGGCGATCCGGGATGCCCTGACGGGGCTTTTCAACCGGCGCTACCTCGAGGAGACCCTCGAGCGGGAATATCAGCGCGCCAGGCGCGAAGGCGGGAGTCTTTGCTTGATCATGCTCGATATCGATGGATTCAAGGCCTTCAACGACGAGTATGGCCACGATGCCGGCGACCTGCTGCTCAGCCGGCTGGGCGACTTCCTGCGCAGCGAGTTCCGGGCCTCCGATATTTCCTGCCGCTATGGTGGGGAGGAATTCCTGATCGTCCTGCCAAGCACCACCCTCGAGAAAGGCCTCGAGCGGGCCGAGCACTTCCGCCTGGGTTTCAGCCGGCTTGACATCCAGCATGATGGTACGAAACTCGAAGCCACCATGTCCCTGGGTGTGGCGGCCTACCCGCGGCACGGCGAAACCTGGCAGACGGTCTTGAAGAACGCAGACCGGGCCCTCTACGCCGCCAAGAACGCCGGGAAGAACTGCACCCGGGCGGCCGAATAAAAAAAACGCCCGAAGGCGTTTTTTTTATTTCTTTTTGGGCTCGGCGATTTCCTGGCGGACCGTGTTCAGGAGGCTTTCCGCCTTCAACTCATTGAGGGTATAACAGGGGGCTTCGAGATGTTCCGCCAGGGCTTGGGCCAGCCCCTGGTCGAAAGACGCGTGTTCCATATTGATGACCACGGTCCGATAGTTGCGGCCGGCAATCTGCTCGGCGAACTGGTAGGCTTCCTCCTGGGGAGGCAGCGCCCCGATCGAGACGTTCCCGGCGCCGTCCGTCAGGAGGATCAGGAGCGGCTCCACATCCGGGTGGATGATCTGCTCCTGGGAGAGTACTTCGTAGGCCATCAATAATCCGGCCGAAAGGGGCGTCTTGCCGCCGACGGGGATATCCGCCAGGGCGCGCTGGGCCAGGGTGACGGAGTTGGTCGGCTGGAGGATCAGGGTGGCCCGGTCCTTCTGGAAGACGACCAGCCCCACCCGGTCCCGGCGCTGGTAGGCATCCGTCAGCAGGGACAGGATGGCGCCCTTGGTGGCGGCCATTCGCTCGGCGACGGCCATCGACCAGGAGGCATCCACCAGGAAGAGGATCAGGTTGGCGGCCTTCTTGACCCGCACCTTGCGCTGCAAGTCGCTTTTCTGGATGGCGAAGGCCACCTGCTTGCGCTGCTCGGTCCGTCCCTTCTGGAAGGGCGCGGCCGCCCGGATGGTGGCGTCGAAAGCCACGTCATCGGTCTTGCCGTTGGCGGGGCGCGCCTGGATGTACCGGCCGCGCTTGCGTTCGGTATGGGTGCGTGAGCGCCGCCCGGAGTGCTGGCGGGTCAATTTATCGAGAGGGGTATCCAGTTTGCGAGGCTCGAAGGTCTCGCCGACCTTGACCTTCTTGCCGCCGTCCCACCAATGCGCATCCTGCGAACCGAAGACGGTCTGCTGGGGGGATGGCTCGGCGTCCGGCGGCTGGTCGGGGTTTTCCTGTTCGGAGCTCTCAGTGATTACTTTTTTTTTACGGTCTCGCCCTCAGGCGGCTGCTCGGAAGTCTCGGACGGCTCGCCTTCCTCGGAGGAGCCCTGCAGTTGTTCGATGCGCTCCTGGAGCTGTTCGGGGCTGATCTCGGTCTGGTGGAACGGACCGTGTTTGATGCGGTGCGGCAGGGCCAGCTCGGCGGCCAGGGCGATATCCCGGTCGGTGATCGAGGTGCGGTCTTCGTAGGCGGCGTGGGCGCGGGCGGCTTTGAGGATGACCAGGTCGGCGCGGTGACCGTCCACGTTCAGGGAAGCCGTCAGGGCGGCGATGGAGAGCAGGTCCCGGCGGGTATAGCTGACATTCTCGACCATCGTGCGGGCTTTGGCGATGACCCGGCTGAGTTTTTCCTCGTGCGGCTGCCAGGTGCGGCGGAACGCCTCCGGGTCGGACTCGAAAGCCAGGTTGTGTTCGATGATCAGCACCCGGTCACGGGCGTCACGGATGCCGGTGATTTCCACCGACAGGGCGAAGCGATCGAGCAGTTGCGGGCGCAGGTCGCCTTCCTCCGGATTCATCGTCCCGACGAGGATGAAGCGGGCCGGATGGGTGAAGGAGATGCCTTCGCGCTCGACGATGTTCATACCCATGGCGGCCGAATCGAGCAGCACGTCCACCACGTGGTCGTCGAGCAGGTTGACTTCGTCGATATAGAGCAGGCCGCGGTTGGCGGAGGCCAGCACGCCGGGCTCGAAACGGCGCTCGCCCTTCTGGATGGCCTGTTCGATGTCCAGCGTGCCGACCACCCGGTCTTCGGTGGCCGAAACGGGCAGGTTGACGAACGGGATGGGTTTCTCTTCGACAGGCAGGGGCTCGCCGGAGGCGGCCCGCTCCCGGCATTCGGTGCACCACGAGGTGGGCTGGTCGGGGTCGCAGCCGAAGCGGCAGTCCCGCACGGCGCGGACCTTGGGGAGGAGGGCAGCCAGGGCGCGCGCCGCGGTCGATTTGGCCGTGCCGCGTTCGCCCCGGATGAGCACGCCGCCGATGCGCGGATCGACTGCGTTGAGGATCAGGGCACGCCGCATGCGTTCCTGTCCGACGATGGCTGTGAAGGGATAGATCGTAGGCATAGGTTGCTCCGGACGATGATTATAACGCGGCTTTCAGGAAGATGCGAATTTTCGTCCTGGGGAGGGCTTTTTCACTGGATTGGGAAAATTGTCATGGCTTAATTATGCACGACCAAAATATCCCATGATATAGTGCAGGGATTTTTTATCTTACCGAAAGGAAAATCGTATGGATCCGCGCAACAAATTTTGGCTCAGCATCATCGTTTTCGTCACTGCCCTCGTTGTCATCGCCTGCTCCTGCGGCGGTCTGACCGGTTCGGGTTCCAGTCCCAATTCCAGTCCCAAGCCGGAACCGATTCCCGGCCTGACGGGAAAATGGCAGGCTCCGAAATTTGGGGTGACTTTCACCTTTACCTGGGATGGAGCGAATTATCAGGTCTCGACGACGGGTATGGATTCCGGAGCGAGCTATCCGGTCTCTTCAATTCTAATGGTCGGAAATTCATTGGGGTGGACTTACGTTGATCAAAAATACGGGGTGTCTGTCAACATGACGATCGACTCCGTGAATGGCGATCAGGCCACCGCGTTTTATGCTTCCAGTGATGGGGGTGGGGGGCCGATGTCTTTGACCCGCCAGCCATAAGCCGGCTTGCGCCTCGAATGCAATTGCCCTGAGGGTACTTCTCCTCAGGGCAATTTTGTCGATCCTCATCTCGGGAGTCAGGCGGTCCAGTTTTCCGCCCTCTTGATCCGTTCCCCGACCGGCGGGTGATCGTAGAACATGAATACCACCCACTTCTCCGGGTCGACCTCGCCCAGGTTCTGGTTGGCGAGGCGGACGAAGGCGGATGCGAAGGCCTGGGCCTTGCCGGTGCTCTGCAGGGCGTACTCATCGGCCAGGCGCTCGCGCCAGCGGCTGAAGGCGTTGTCGAGAGGCTGCGTGACCAGCCCGAAGGCTCCCAGGACGATCGCCAGGGCAGGCAGGCCGGCGATGTCGGCGGGACCGGAGAAACCGAAGTGGGCGGCGGCCCAGTCCAGGCCCAGGGAGGCCAGGTAGAGTCCGCCCAGGGTCAGGAGCGTGCCGAAACCGATCAGCAGGGGGATGTCCTTATGGACGTGGTGGCCGAGCTCGTGGGCCAGGACGGTCTCGATCTCGTCGGTCGTGAATTCGTCGATCAGGGTGTCGCCCAGGACGATCCGGCGGGTGTTGCCGATCCCGGTCAGGGCGGCGTTGGCAGCCTTGGTCCGTTTGGACATGTCGAACTTGAAGACGCCGCGTACCCTGGCGTGGGCGTTCTCGGCCAGCTTCATCAGGCGGTCCGCCAGCTCGGCGTGTTCCTCACCCAACGGCACGAATTTGTTGAACAGCGGCATGATCAGGACAGGCGCCAGGTTGGACAGGACGACCGTGAAGATCAGCATGCCCGCCCCGGTCCACAGCCACCACCAGCCGCCGGTCAGGCGCAGGGCCAGGTAGACCAGCTCGAGCACCAGCAGACCGAGCGGGGCGCTGATCGCCAGTCCCTTCAACTGGTCGACGGCCCAGCCCTTGAGATCCTGGTTGGACTGGCCGAAACGGTGCGGCAGGGCGAAGCCGGAGTAATATTCCAGCGGCAGCTCGAGCAGCCCGGAGATCCCGCCGAAGAGCACGGCAAATCCCAGGACGAGCAGCCACTCGTTGGCGGTAAAGGCGCGCAGCCAGCCGGCCAGGGACTTGGCCCAGCCGAAGACCAGCCAGGCGGCCAGGTAGAGCGCGCTCAGGACGGTTTCCACCAGCCAGACGCGCCGGCGGATGCGGGCGTACTGCCTGGCCTGGACTTGTTTTTCGGGATCGAGGATTGGGGTTGTCATGGGTCTATTTTGCCACAGAAGGCCGGGATTGTTGAGGGCTGACCGTTGATATAATATAAAACATTAACCTGAAGACGATCGAGGTGATCGAATGAGTGAACTTGTCCCCGGATTATCCGCCGAGCTCGAGATGACCGTGACCGATGCAGATACCGCTTCCCGCTGGGGCAGTGGACTGGTGCCGGTCTTCTCCACCCCGGCCCTGGTCGGTTTGATGGAGAGCGCGGCAGTCAAGGCCCTGGGCGGGCATCTGGCGACCGGCCAGACGACCGTCGGCGGACACATCGACGTCCACCACCTGGCTGCCACCCCTGTGGGGATGAAAGTCCACGCCAAGGCCGAGCTGACCGCCATGGACGGCCGCAAGCTGACCTTCAAGGTCCAGGCCTGGGACGCGGTCGAGCTGATCGGGGAGGCCGACCACGAGCGCTTCGTGATCGACGAGGCCAAATTCGTCGCCCGGGTCCAGTCGAAGGGAAAATGAATCGAAAAAGTCTCTCCAATCGGAGAGACTTTTTATATCTGGTTCGGCCTAC
>DATJPX010000116.1:0-17128 GCA_035506155.1 Anaerolineales bacterium | reverse complement strand
TAAATTGGGCTTATTTGGATATGACAGATTTTGCTCATCCAGCGTTTTTTAAGGTTAGGCAATGGCAAATTATCTGTTAAAGGTAATGTCAAATTATCTGTCGCTAATGACATTCACTTCGGTGCTACGGACATTCACTTCGGGGAACAACATGATTTCTTCTAGATATCCAAATTCCTCACGCTCCTGGCATGCGTCTGGATGAACCTCTTGCGCGGGTCGACCGCGTCTCCCATCAGCATGTCGAAGGTCCGGTCGGCCTCGGCGGCGTCGTCGACGGTCACCAGCAGCAGGGTCCGGTTGACCGGGTTCATGGTGGTCTCCCAGAGCTGTTGCGGGTTCATCTCGCCCAGGCCTTTGTAGCGTGAGATGGAAGCCTTGTCCATCGAGACGCCCAGGGACTTGAGCAGCTTGTCGCGCTCGGGCTCGGCGTAGGCGTAGTGGACCTGGTTCTTGTAGGCGATGCGATAGAGCGGCGGCTGGGCGATGTACAGGTGGCCGTCCTCGATCAGGGTGGGCATGTAGCGGAAGAAGAAGGTCAGCAAGAGGGTGCGGATGTGGGCGCCGTCCACGTCGGCATCCGTCATGATGATGATGCGGCCGTAGCGCAGGCCGGTCAGCTCGAAGTTGTCGCCCACGCCGGTCCCCAGGGCGGAGATGAGCGAGCGGATCTCGTTGCTGGAGAGGATCTTGTCTAGGCGGGCCCGCTCGGTGTTCATGATCTTGCCGCGCAACGGGAGGATCGCCTGGAAGTGGCGGTCGCGGCCCTGCTTGGCCGAGCCGCCGGCCGAGTCGCCTTCCACGATGTAGAGCTCGGTCTTGGACGAATCCCGCTCGGAGCAGTCGGCCAGCTTGCCGGGCAGGGTCAGGCTCTCCAGGGCGGATTTGCGGATGACCAGGTCGCGCGCCTTGCGGGCGGCGTCGCGGGCCCGGGCGGAGGTGAGGCACTTGGCGATGATGGCCTTGGCAGCCTGGGGATTCTCTTCCAGGAAGGTGCCGAAGGCCTCGCCCATCACCTGGGTGACGTAAGTCTGCACCTCCGGGTTCATCAGCTTGACCTTGGTCTGCGACTCGAACTGCGGGTCGGGGTGCTTGATCGAGACGATGGCGGTCAGGCCCTCGCGGGTGTCGTCGCCCGAGAAGTTCGGGTCGGCTTCCTTGATCAGGCCGCTCTTGCGGGCGTAGTCGTTGACCACCCGGGTCAGGGCGGTGCGCATGCCGGTCAGGTGGGTGCCGCCATCGATAGTGTTGATCGTGTTGGCGAAGGAGTAGACCGACTCGGTATAGGCGTCGGTGTACTGGACGGCGCACTCGATCCCGATCCCCTCGATCTGCTTCTCGACGTAGACGACCGGGTGGAGGTTCTCGCGGTTGCGGTTCAGGTAGCGGACGAAGGAGGTGATCCCGCCTTCGAAGTAGAAGGTCATCTCCCGGTTGGAGCGTTCGTCCAGGAAATAGATGGTGGTGCCGCGGGTGACGAAGGCCATCTCGCGGAAGCGCTGGACCAGGGTGTCGAACTTGAAGTCCAGGTCCCCGAGGAAGATGGTCGGGTCGAATTTGAAAGTGGTCTTGGTGCCGGTGTCCTCGGGCTTCTTGACCTTGCCGATGACCTGGATGGGTCCCTTGGGGTAGCCGCGCTCGAAGCGCATGAAGTGGACCTGGCCGTTGCGCTTGACCTCCACCTCGCACCACTCCGAGAGGGCGTTGACCGCGCTGACGCCCACGCCGTGCAGGCCGCCCGAGACCTTGTAGCCGCCGCCGCCGAACTTGCCGCCGGCGTGCAGCTTGGTCATGACGACTTCCAACGCGGATTTCTTCTCGGTCGGGTGCATGTCCACCGGGATGCCGCGGCCGTTGTCGATCACGGTGACGGACGAATCCGGGTGGATGGTGATCTCGATCCGGTCGCAGACCCCGGCCAGGGCCTCGTCGATCGAGTTGTCCACCACTTCGTAGACCAGGTGGTGGAGGGCCTTGATGTCCGTGCCGCCCACGTACATGCCCGGGCGGCGCCGGACGGCTTCCAGTCCTTCGAGGACCTGGATATCTTTTGCATCATAACTGCCATTGACTGCCATAATTTCCTCGGAAGTTATACCTTGGTTGGGTTAGCTTGTTTTTTGAGTTGTTCGAAGACGACTGCCAGCCAGGCGTTGATGTCGCGGTAGTAGATAAAGCTGGCTGCCAGGAGGGCGGTCGAGACGAAGGCGTGCCCGGTTATGCCCACCAGCGTCCACCAGGAATTCTGCGGCGGGACGTTCCAGAGGAAGCTCAGCCCCTGGTTGATGACCAGGAAGACCAGCAGGAACATGCCGGTGTTGGGCAGGGTGAAGCGCACCATCCGCAAGCTTTTCAGGATGGCGCGAAAGGCATCCAGTTGCAGGGTGAAGATGCCGTGGGCCGAGAAGAAGATCGGCAGGATCAGCCAGATCAGGGTGATCCCGGCCAGGATGATCAGGAGGTTGCCCAGGAATGGGCTGAAGATGGCGATGGATCCGATCAGGGTCAGCACGGGAATGCCGATGACGAACAGCACGCCGGCCCAGATGATCGAGAGCAGCACGGACTGGGTCACGGATTTCAGGAAGGCGGGCGCGGCGGGCCGGACGGCGACGGCGGACACCCAGTAATAATAGATCCCGCCAATTACCCAACCCGCCATGGCCAGCAGGATGATCCAGCCGGCGATCCCGAAGAAAGAGCCGGCGTTGAGGACGCCCACCCCGGCCAGGGGCGAGCCGGTGGGATTCTCGAACGCTTCCATCAGGGAATTCCCGGAAGTCAGGAGCGGCAGGCTCCACAGGCCAGACAGCCCGACCGGAAAAGTGAAGAGGGTCCGGAAAAGGTTGAAATTGTTGGCAAAGGCGCCGATCTGCTGCTGAACCTGGGCGGGATCCAAAGCCTGGTTCGACGCGGGAACGGCGGCGACGATCTGGTTGAGAAGCGGCTCGATGAAGCTCTTTAAACTCAGGCGCGGCCCAAGCCACAGGAACACGTCCAGGAGGACGGGCGGCAGGATGACTGCGATATGTGTGGCGACCGAATCGAAGCCTCGCGCCAGCGAGGCGAAGAGGCCGGGAGGAGGGGGAAAAATGCCCTGTTCAGTTTCCATACCGGGCTTATTCTACCACACGGGGCTCTTCGCACAGATGTTCTCGAAATGGATTCAGTCCGGACCGAATATTGGCAGCCACCTTGACGAATCGGTTGAATAATCTATACTTAGATCGTGCCAGTAGGCAATTGCCTAGCCGCGGGAGGGGCGGTGCGGATCGCATCCCTTCCGAGGAGATCGGTCGCCATCAAACCATGGGCTAGCGGGGGTTTCTCTGCCCGATTTGAAGATGGATTGGAGCGTTGGCCATGGACTCGTTGCATTCGAGCACTCCCACCTGGTCGAAAAAAACCTTGACGACCCTATCGGGTTGGCTGATCGAACCTGCCCGGGCCATCATGGACCCAGCCGCACGCCGGAAAGCGCGCCTGCTCTCCGTCTTCCTGCTCTGCCTGATCTTCCTGTTCCTCTCCGTCAACTTCGCTTACCTGTTCACCGTCCCGAACTATCGCTTTCCGGCGGCCGACCTGATCGGGTACGCGATCCTGGCGACCACCTACCTGCTCAGCCGGACACGCTACGTGGGCCTGGCGGTGTTCGTCCTGCTGATCATGTTCCCGTTGAACGTCTTCGGGAATGTCATCGACGGCACCTCGATCAACCTGGACGTCACCCTCTCCTTCCTGATCCCGAGCTTCCTGCTGGCCAGCATCCTCACCTCGGCGTTGTGGACGGCCATCTACGGGTACGGGATCAACGTGATCGTCTTCCTGCTGCCGGTCCTGGCGCCCCGGCAGGTGCCCGACATCTCCATGGTGATCGGCCCCCTGGCGGTTGGGATTATCGTCGTCACCTTGTGCATCATCTCCATTATCCATCGCGATCAGATCGAGCGGGACCGCCAGGGGGAGCTGCGCCAGGCGTACGACAATACCTTGGAAGGCTGGTCGCGCGCCTTGGAGATCCGTGACAAGGAGACCGAAGGCCATTCCCACCGGGTCACCGAGCTGACCATCCGCTTGGCGCGGGCCTGCGGATTGCGCGGCGAGGAGCTGGATTATCTCTATCGGGGCGCCCTGCTCCACGATATCGGCAAGATGGCCATCCCGGATTCCATCCTGACCAAGAATACCATCCTGGACGAAGACGAATGGGCGGTCATGCGCACCCATCCCAAAATCGCCTTCGACATGCTATCGGCGATCACCTTCCTCAAACCGGCCCTGGTCGTCCCGGCTTACCACCACGAGTGGTGGAACGGCGGCGGCTATCCCGCCGGGCTGAAGGGCGAGCAGATCCCGCTGCCGGCGCGCATCTTCGCCGTAGTGGACGTCTGGGATGCCCTGCTGTCCGACCGGCCCTACCGCAAGGCCTGGACGAAGGAGAGTGCGCTCAAGTATATGAAGGAACAGTCCGGCAAGCAATTCGACCCGGACATTGTCGAGAAGTTCATTGCCTTGCAGGAATAGTCTGAGGGAGAGCAGCATCGGGTGTGGGGGAAATGTCCCAGCGCACTTGACGACCTCAGGGATATTCCTATACTTAAATCGATGGATGTCGAAATGAGACCGCTGCCGGTCGTTCGGGAGGAAATGAATGGGTAAATTTGCCTTGCTTCGAACGGGGATCCTGGTAATCTTTCTGGTTGCATGTGGGGTTGGGAAAGTGAATGAGACCGCCACTCCCACGCCGCTGCCAGCCACGCCTGTATCCTCGTCGACCTCGACTCACGCCCCGCTGCCGACCCTGACGGCCAGCCTATCTCCGACCGCGGTCGCCCCGCTCTCACAAACCGGACCGTGGCTCTTGCTGCGTTCCGACTACGGGATGTGGGTAATTAACTCCGACGGGACGGGTCTCACACAGATAGCCAATTACGACACCGATCCCGCCTATCAGGGTTGGCTCAGTCTGGCAATTGCTCCCCACGGCGGCCGGCTGGCTTATTTTTACCCTTCACAAGAGCCGGGTATTTTGGTCGAGGCTCCGCCAGAACTTATGCTGATCACTCTTCCATCGGTCTCTCCCAAGCCGTTGACGCCTCTCCATTCCCGGGTGTCGTCGCCAACGACAACCCCCGATGAAGTCGATCCGAACGGTGATGTGTGGGCGGTTCTGACCTGGGGGAACAATCTTGCCTGGTCCCCGGATGGGTCGATGCTGGCCTTCGTCGGCGCTCCGGATGGTCCAACCTCGGACTTGTACGTCTACTCGACTCGCAGCGGCACGATCAAGCGCCTGACGAGCGGCCCAACTCAGGCGATCTACCCAAGTTGGTCCCCGGACGGGCGCTACATCCTCTCGGCTGCTGCAAGGACTATGAATTTCGGGGTTGGAGGGTCGAACGGTCCGGAAGTCGACAAAGTCTGGGCAGTTCGCCCGGACGGAAGCGACCTGCGGGTAGTCCAGACTTTCCCCAACAACAACCAGGAAACTCCAGCCCTGGGTAGTATCGAGTGGGTGAACAACCAGGCCTATATCGAGTCTTTTGGGATGTTGGGCTGCGGCGCATTCGGTCTAACTTTCGTAGATTTCCTCACGCCCCATCAATACACCCTCCTGCCCGGTCCCTTCAGCTCAGCCGCTCTCGCTCCAGGAGCTGGCATCCTGTTGATCGCGATCCCGGATAAATCCAAAGATTATGAGTATATGAGCGCGCTCTGCGGTCCCTCGCCGCAGCCCGGCTGGTACTTAATGTCGGTTTATGGCAATAAATCCCCCCAACGGATTTCTCTGGATGTTCCGGCCAGTCCCGACACTAACGATAAGATCTTGACCTGGTCTCCCCAGGCAAAGGTATTCTTCGCCAGCATATCGGAGCATCTCTATGCCGTCGATCTTAAAGGCAAGGTAACTGCTATAGACGTTCCCAACGATTCCTACGATGCATCACCTGTGGTCTCCCCGAACGGCCAGGATTGGGCAATTCCCGCCTATGAGCAAGGCTTGTGGATTACATCTCTTGCTTCCCCAGCCAGACAGGTTTTCATAGGTCCTGTCACCGATGCACTCTGGACACCGGATGGTGCCGCCCTTTTATTCACCTCCGATGATGTCCTTTACCGCGCCGCGGCTCCAGACTATCAGCCGGTTGCGCTGGCAAACATTCCTGAGAGCGGGCTAGAGGGTTGGATGATGCCTTAAAAGGAGCTAGATCACAAAACTCCCCGGCACCTTTGAAGTGTCGGGGAGTTTTTCTAGCTTTGACGGACTCTTACGCAGCCATCTCCACCTGCGGCAGGTGCTGCATGGCTTCCTTGACTGCCTCGGCCGGGTACTCGTAATCTTCCAGCTCGCCGGCCAGGTAGGACTGGTAGGCCATCATATCGAAGTGCCCGTGGCCTGAGAGATTGAACAGGATGGTGCGCTTCTCGCCTTTCTTCTTGGCATCCAGGGCCTCGTCGATCGCCACGCGGATGGCGTGGGCCGACTCGGGCGCAGGGATGATCCCTTCGGCCTTGGTGAACTGGACGGCCGCATCGAAAGTCCCGACCTGCGGCACGGCCACCGCCTCGAGATAGCCGGCGTCGTAGAGGGCCGAAATGCTCGGGGCCATGCCGTGATAGCGCAGCCCGCCGGCGTGGATTCCAGCCGGCATGAAGGTGTGGCCGAGGGTGTACATCTTGACGATCGGGGCCATCTGGGCCGTGTCGCCGAAATCGAAGGTGTATTCGCCCTTGGTCAGCGACGGGGTGGCGGTCGGCTCGACGGCCACCAGGCGGGTGCGCTGCCCGTCCTTCAGGTTCTGGCGCAGGAACGGGTAGGCGATGCCGGCGAAGTTCGACCCGCCGCCCACGCAGCCGATGACCACGTCCGGGTATTCCCCGGCCATGTCCATCTGTTTCAAGGCCTCCTCGCCGATGACGGTCTGGTGCAGCAGGACGTGGTTGAGCACCGAACCCAGGCTGTACTTCTTCTTCCCGCCGGAGGTGGCGGCCACTTCCACGGCTTCTGAGATGGCGATGCCCAGCGAGCCGTTGTTGTTCGGGTCCTTTGCCAGGAGGGCGCGGCCGTACTCGGTCCGGTCGGTCGGGCTGGCGAAGACCTGGGCCCCAAAGGTCTGCATGTAGATGCGCCGGTAGGGTTTCTGGTTGTAGGAAACCTTGACCATGTAGACTTCCAGGTCCATGTCGAAGAAATTACAGGCCATCGAGAGGGCGGTGCCCCATTGCCCGGCACCGGTCTCGGTGGTGATGGCTTTGGTCCCGGCGGCCTTGTTATAGAAGGCCTGGGCGATGGCGGTGTTGGGCTTGTGGCTGCCCACCGGCGAGACGGATTCGTTCTTGAAATAGATGTGGGCCGGCGTGCCGAGGGCTTTCTCCAGGCGGCGGGCCCGGACGAGCGGGGTGGGGCGGTAGAGCTTGTAGATTTCGCGGACTTCCTCGGGAATGTCGATGTAGCGGTCGGTGCTGACCTCCTGCAGGATCAGCTCCATTGGGAAGAGCACCGACAGGAAATCGGGCGTGACGGGTTCCTTGGTGCCGGGGTGCAGGACGGGCTGCGGCGGCACGGGGCTGTCGGCGTTGATGTTGTACCACTGCTTCGGCAGGTCGGTTTCGTTCAGGATAAAGCGGGTCTGGTCGGACATGGGAGTTCTCCTTTGGTTGGTGGGATTTGATATCGGGTTTTCGTCATTCGTGGAACGGACTTGATAAAAGGAGAGCACTCCTTCAAGGCGGATGGAAGGACATCAGCGGGTGCATGGCTCGGCCTCCGATTCAGGGGACGAAGGACTGGGGTCCGGCAGCCGGATCCGCCTCGCGCAGGCGCTCGGCCAGGATCTCCGCGGCGGTCCGTTCGGCCCGCGCCGGGATCGGACCGGTGGCCTGTTCCGGCGGCTGGAGGCGGTCCACCCGCTCCTGCCGGCTTTCCGCCCCACCCTTCAGGGGGCTCGAAAAACGATGCAGTGTGACGGTCTGTGTGCTCATTTTCTCTCTCCTTGCCCTCACCCTTCACCCTCTCCCATTGGGAGAGGGGCGGGGTGAGGGAAACAAAAAGCGCGTTCGTCCGTAGAACGGGACGAACGCGTAGTCCGTGGTGCCACCCGAATTAGGTTGACCGATTAACGAAAAATCCCTGTGTGGTGATGCACAGGGACCGGAGCCAGCCTCACTCGTTCAGGTACGCCCATCGCTGGGTTATACCCTAACTCTGTAACGGGAGTGTCCCGGCATGAGCTATTCCCCTTCGCTCAGGGTTTCGCTCTGCAGCTCCGAGGTCCATTCGGCTCCATCGTGCGGGCAGGACTTCCACCGACTGCATCCTGCTCTCTGTCCGCCGTACGAGGCGTACTCGTCCTCTTCAGCGCCTTTCATGTATTGGGGGCGATTATACGCCGTATAGACAAATTGTCAATACCAATTCCAGGTCTGTTTCAGGCCTGGGCTTCCAGGCAGACCACCCCGGCCTCGCCCACCAGGGCATCGTGGACCACTCCCGGCGGCAGGTCCAGCCGGTCGCCCGCCTTCAAGGTGAATTTGCGCTCTCCGACGCCGAAGGTGATCGAGCCGAAGAGGACGTACAACACCTTGTGGTAGTCGTGCTCGTGAGACGGATAGCTGTCGAACGGCGCGTTGCTCCACAGGCGGGCTTCCCCCAGTCCCTGGCCGGCCAGCTGGTCCAGGATGAATGCCTCGTCGGGTTTCCCGGGGCCCGGCCAGGGAGTAAGGCGTGGACGGGTGGGTAGCTTCATCGTTCGCTCCTGGCGGCTATTATACCTATATAGACAGTTGTCACTTGTCCATTCCTCCCGGAAATTGTACAATCAATCCACCCGCCGCGCGTGGAATATGCAGACACCCAATCGGCCGACCGGCAACCTCTTCGAAAGACTGACGACCTTCCTGCCGCTCTTATGGCTGTCCCTGGCGTTCCTGGCCGGCATCCTCCTGGCACGGCAGGTGCACATCTCTACCCTGATCTGGCTCTGCCTGGCCGCTGCGGGCCTGCTCCTGGCCCTGCTGATCCGCTTGCTACTCGTCCCGCGTGAGCTGCGCCTCTTTTCCCTCCAACCTTCGGTCGCTTTTCTTGCCAGCCTGGCGCTGGCGGTTTTCTTCCTGGGGGCCGCCCGTTACCAGGTCACTGTGCCGCGGGTGGACGCCCATCACATTGCCTGGTACAGCGACCGGGACTACGAGGTCCTGGTGACCGGCACGGTCGCCGATCCGCCCGACGAACGGGATACCTATACCAACTTGCGGGTGGACGTGAGCGCGGTCAATACCGGCGACCAGACCCTGGGGGTGCACGGCTTGATCCTGGCCCGCCTGGCTCCCGGCGGGAACTGGCAGTATGGGGACGTGGTCCGCCTGCGCGGGCATTTGAAGACGCCTCCTTCGAATGAGGAATTTTCGTACCAGGATTACCTGGCTCGCCAGGGCATTCTGTCGTACATGCCGGATGCCGAAGCAACCCGCCTGCCCTTCACAGCGGGGAATCCGGTCCTGCGCCTGGTCTATACGTTCAAGGATTTCGCCGTCCAGCGCATCTACCAGATTTTCCCGGATCCGGAGGCCTCGCTCCTGGCCGGCATCCTGCTGGGGAACGACAACGGCATGCCCGCCGATCTCCAACAGGCTTACAAGAACACCGGCACCGCCCATATCATCGCCATCTCCGGTTTCAACATTGCTATCATCGCCGGCCTGTTCGTGGCTCTCTTCAGCCGCCTGCTGGGCCGCCGGCGGGGAGCGGTCGCGGCGGTGGCAGGGATCGTCCTCTACACGGTCCTGGTGGGGGCCAGCGCCTCGGTCGTGCGGGCCGCCATCATGGGCGGGCTGGGGATCTTTGCCCGGCAGGTGGGCCGGCGGCAGCATGGTTTGGTGGCCCTGTCCTCCACGGCGGCGGTCATGGCCCTGGTCAATCCGTACGTCCCCTGGGATGTGGGTTTCCAGCTTTCCTTCGGCGCCACACTCGGCCTGATCCTTTATGCCCAATCCTTCCAGGACGGCTTCGAGGGGCTGCTGGCCCGCCGCCTCCCGGCCGAGACCGCCCGCAAGATCGCCGCGCCGGTCAGTGAGTTCTTCCTGTTCACCCTGGCTGCCCAGCTTACCACCCTGCCGATCATGGCGTATCAGTTCCAGCGCATCTCGCTGATCGCCGTGCTTGCGAATCCTTTCGTCCTGCCGGTCCAGCCGGCGGTGATGATCCTGGCCGGTCTGGCGTTGCTTCTCGGCCTGGTTTACCTTCCACTCGGCCAGTTGGTCGGCTGGATTGCCTGGCCGTTTGCCGCCTATACCGACCGGGCAGTGGAATTCTTCAACCGGTTCCCGAATGGCGTCATCGTGCTGGGCGATTTTTCGTTCCTTTTCGTCGTGCTTTTCTATGCGATCTTGTTCCTGTTGACCTTCCCGGGGCCGCGCCTGAAACGGACCCTCCGGCCCATCCTGACCCCGACGGTGATCCTGGCAGCGTTGGGGATTGCGACTTACCTGGTCTGGGCGGCGGCCTTCGATGCCCCGGATGGGCGCCTACACCTGACCTTCCTCGATGTAGGCTCGGCGGACGCCGTCCTGATCCAGACGCCGCAGGGCCGGACGATCCTGGTGGACGGCGGGGAATCCCCGTCGCTGCTGACCCCTGCCATCGGCCGGCGCCTTTCGCCGTTCGCTCGCAGCCTGGACTGGCTGGTTGTTGCCTCGACCCAGGAAGGCGAAGTGGCCGCACTGCCTCGCCTGCTCGAGCGATATCCGGTGAGTAACGTCCTCTGGTCGGGGACCGTGGATGCATCTTATTCCGCGGAAACTCTGAACGCCTTGCTGACCGCCGGAGGCCTGCCGATCACGCAGGCGTTCCCCGGCATGAAGCTGGACCTGGGCGACGGGGCCACCCTGAACGTCCTGGCGACCAACCCGCGCGGGGCGGTCCTGCTGGTGGAGTGGAAGAGCTTTCGGACCTTCCTGCCGGTCGGGGTGAATTTCGACAGCATCAACGGACTGGATAACGGGAAAGCCGTCGGCCCGGTGACCGCGCTCCTGCTGGCGGATTCGGGATACGGTCCGAGCAACCCGCTCGAATGGCTCGCCAACCTGCACCCGCAACTGGCCATCCTGTCCGTGGCGGCTGGCGATCCGAATGGGATGCCCGATACATCCGTCGTCGCCGCCTTGAAGGATGTCACCCTCCTGCGCACCGACCGGAATGGCTGGATCGAGATCACCACGGACGGGACGCAGATGTGGGTGGACTCGCAACAAAAATGACCATAAGGAATTGAGGACTATGCGGACTTCAACGACGAAAATCCTGGACGGAAAGACCGCCCTGATCACTGGGGCATCCAGCGGGCTGGGGGCGGAGTTCGCCCGGCAGTTGGCGCGGATGGGCTGTCACCTGATCCTGGTGGCGCGCCGCACGGAACGGTTGCAGGCGCTCCGGGAGGAGCTTTCCAGGAATCCCGGTGTTATAACAACATGTCTGACGTTTGACCTGGTCGGGGAAAATGCGCCTCAAAAACTCTCCGACCAGCTCATGGCAGCCAACCAGACCGTGGACGTGCTGATCAACAACGCCGGTTACGGTCTGTATGGTGAGTTCGCCGAGACGCCGTGGGCGTCCATGCACCAAATGTTGGAACTCGATATGGTGGTTTTGACCCACCTGACCCGGCTTTTCGTACCTGATATGTTAAAACGCAATTTCGGCTATATCCTGAATGTCGCTTCGACAGGCGCCTTTCAGCCTACCCCCACATATGCAGCCTACTCGGCCGCCAAGAGCTATGTGCTCAGCCTGAGCCAGGCGCTCCACTTCGAGCTGCGTAAATCGGCCGTGAAATGTACTGCCCTCTGCCCGGGGGTGACCCGTACCGAATTCTTTTCGGTTGCCGGGCAGGAGATGACCGCCTATCAACGCCGGACCGTCATGGAAAGCGCCGACGTTGCCCGCATCGGACTCGAGGCCATGTTGGCCGGTCGGCCGGTCGTCGTGGCCGGCTGGCTGAATGCCTTTGTGGCCTGGGCAACCCGTTTCCTTCCCGGACAGTGGCTGGCAGGCGCATCCAACCGGCTGATGCGTAATTGAACCCAGGCACGTAAGGGCGCCGGCATGACGACTTTGTGTGGAAAATGGAATTGAAAAGCGGATGAGCTTGTTGTATAGTGAATAAAAGTACATTGCGCGGAGGCTGGCGATCATCAAAAAGCTCCTGCTCGACAATGAAATCGCGGGCGACCCGATCGAGACGATAAAACGAAAGATCTTCTTGATCGGGATGCCGATCGGGGTTTTAAGTATGCTGATCATCTGGGTAATTGGCATCCTTCAGCATGACTTGAACCCTCTGAATTTCTACGCCCTGCCGGCGGTGGGCAGCCTTTTCATTATCCTTATCCTGCTGCTCTGGCGTGAAGTGATCCCATTCCACTCATTTGAATTGGTCGTCTACGGAACAGTACTGGCTTACTCGTTGTGCGAATTCGTCTGGGAGGTCATTCTCTGCCTCCTAACCGGCATGTCGCTTAGCCCGAATTTCACCCTCTGGATTCCTTTCGTCTTTATCCTCGGCTTCTTGATCCTCGACACGGGACGCGCCCTGCTCTACTCGGTCGTATTTTCCGTGGTCACCCTCGTGGTCGGAGCGAGTTATTATTTCTACTCGATCATCCATAAGCAGGCGGCCGTCAATTTCTCCATTCTTTTGCAGTTCTACTTCGCCAGCGTTTTCTATATCGCCGTCCTCTACCTGGTGGCGCGCATCAAGGAGCGCTATATTTCGGAGCGCGAAGCCGCCAGCGACATGTCCAAGCTGGCAATGACGGACCCGCTGACCCAGATTCACAACCGGCTGATCCTTACCCGGCTGCTCAAGGATGAATTGAATCGCGTCGAGCGGTATGGCTCCCCGCTTTCTGTCTTGCTGTTCGACCTGGATAACTTCAAGACCATCAACGATACCCTGGGTCACAACATGGGAGACATCATCCTCCGTGAAGTCGCCCACCTGCTCCGGCAGCAGATCCGCACTTCTGATCCGTTCGGACGCTGGGGCGGGGACGAATTCCTGTGCCTGGTCACCAACACCGACAGCAGCCAGGCCGTCGAGCTGGCGGACCGGCTGCGCGCCGCCCTGCATCGCTTTCGCTTCACGGAAAATTGCAAGGTGACCGCCAGCTTCGGCGTGACGACCTACCAGAAAGGCGACACATCCGAGTCCCTCATCCGCCGGGCGGACCTGGGCCTGTACAAGGCCAAGGGCAACGGTCGCGACCGGGTGGAGGTCGTCCTGGCTGGCGTGACCCTGCCCCTCTTCGAAGGGGAAAAGCCTTATCCGATCGTCGATGACGACGACGAACTGGGCGGCGCAGTCGCGGACTGAACAGGTACCCGGCCTTATCATGCTTTTGAGAATTGGGCTGCCCATCCCGCCCACCGTCATTCCCGGCCGGCGGGATTTTATTGCGGGCCCCTCGCAACTCTTGGCGGTTGAGGGGGTTTGTTGATTGGATATTATTGATCTTGCCGGACCACATTCCACTCCCCGATAGGAGATTCCCTCTGATGAAACAAGACAACTTCAAAGTATATGGCTATCGCTGGGTCATGCTGCTGGTTTTCATGTTTGCGGTGGCGGTCAATCAATTGCTCTGGATCACCTTTGCTTCCATCACGGGGGAGGCGGTCAATTTTTATCACGTTTCCGATCTCAGCATCGGACTGCTCTCGATGATCTTCATGATCGTCTACATCGTCGTTTCGATCCCAGCCTCCTGGGTCATCGATACCTACGGCCTGCGCGTGGGCGTGGGGATCGGCGCCCTCCTGACCGGGATCTTCGGGCTGATGCGCGGACTGACGGCGACAAGCTACACCTGGGTATTGATCGCCCAGATCGGGATCGCCATCGGCCAGCCCTTCATCCTCAATGCGGTCACCACCGTGGCGGCTCGCTGGTTCCCGGTCCGGGAACGCGCCACCGCCTCCGGCCTGGGATCGCTGGCCACTTATCTCGGCATCTTCCTGGGATTGGCCCTCACACCCTACCTGACCGCCCACTTCACGATGAGCGGGATGCTGATGGGCTATGGGATTGCCTCCGTCGCAGCGGCCGTGGTGTTCCTCATCTTCAGCCGGGAACGTCCGGCCACGCCCCCGTGTCCGCCCGAGATGGAAGCCCGTTCGCTCGTCCTGGACGGTTTCAAGCAGATGTTCCGCCAGAAGGATTTCGTCCTGCTGCTGGTCATCTTCTTCATCGGCCTGGGAGCCTTTAACGCCGTCACCACCTGGATCGAACAGATCGTTGCGCCGCGCGGCTTTTCCAGCGCCCAGGCCGGGATCATCGGCGGCCTGATGATCGTGGGCGGCATCCTGGGCGCACTGGTCCTGCCGACCCTCTCCGACAGCCTGCGGAAGCGCACCCCATTCATTTTGTTGGCGCTGGGCGGGGCGACCGTCGGACTGGTCGGCGTGACTTTTGCCACCAGTTACTGGCTGCTCCTTACTGCCTCGTTCTTCCTGGGCTTCTTCCTGCTCAGCGCCGGCCCGATCGGCTTCCAATATGGCGCCGAAACGACCTATCCAACCCCGGAAGGGACCTCGAACGGCGCACTCATCCTGATGGGCCAGATCTCCGGGATCGCCTTCATCTTTGCCATGGACAGCTTGAAATCCCCCTCCACCGGCTCGATGACGTCCTCCCTCGTGGTGTTGATCGTCTTGATGGCCCTTTGTCTGATCCTCGGCGCCCTGCTCAAGGAACCGAAAACGTTCCTCACCCAGCCGGCGGCCAAACCAGACAACGCCAAATAGCCCTTTGCATTAATTGTCTTTCCCCCTCCCCAAGGCTCCTCGAAACCCTCGAGGAGCCTTCGGGTTCCCCGAGAAAACCCTCGAGGAGGGCGGTATTCCCTTCGTGCTCGCAGTATAATCAACGCGTGGGAGTCGAACCATGAAGCCACGGAACAAGTTCCTGATGACCCTCGGGTCGGTGCTTTTTTATGCGGGTGTGATCCTCGGCATGCTCTTGTTCGCCGGTCTTTCCTGGGCGGGCCTTGAGTCCAGCTTCTACTTCGGCTACAACGGCGGCGCCCAGACCACCCTGCACCTGACCTGCCCGCGCATCCTGACCACTCACGAGACCGGGAATGTGGTGGCAACGATCACCAACCGGACGAAAAGCACCGTTAGTCCATTGTACGAGACCCAGATCAGCGGCCTGCTCATCCGCAACCTGCGGACCCAGCAGCCGATCGCGCCTGGCCAGACCGTCCGCCTGAGCTGGGAGGTGAGCGGTGCGGATGTCGACTACGGCTCCCTGGTCATGGCCGAGGTCTATCAGAATCCCGCCTACCAAATTCCCACCGGGATGGCCACCTGCGGGACCCTGTACCTGAACTGGCCCGGGCTGAGCGGCGAAGGGATTTTCCTGGCCGCCCTAGCCGGCAGCCTGCTCGGGCTGGTTGCCGGATTCCTGCTCTGGTTCCTGTCTGCCAGGCCGCTGGTGGAGCGCTCCATCGAGCAATTCCGCGGCATGACCTTCGTGGGCGTGGTTGTCCTGTTTGGCCTGGCCTTTGCTTCGTTCGGGCACTGGGGCCTGGGCATCTTTGCCCTGGTGCTCTGTTTGCTCACCTTGCTCGTCCTTTTGGGCCGGCGCCTGGCGAATTCCTAGGGGGCCTCCTGCTCGATGGGCCAACTCTAATCTGCTATTAATATAATTTCGATAGATTTGGTGTAATATGAACGTAGACACCTGCCTCCTTTTACTGGTAAATCAGGTGTCGACCATCGAAGGTCTGCATGTCCCCCCCATGCCGGCCAAGATCGGTGGTGTCCCCTCCCCCTTTGATCACCAGGCCATTGGCCTGGTGATCGCTTTAACGGCGAACTCTGTGGTTTAATTGGTTGCATGGATGATGCTGCAAAGAAATATCCCCTGCGGGGCTGGATTGGCTTGGGCCTGGTCATCGTCTTTTGGACGCTGAACTGGGCGCTGCCGGGTTTGCGGACGCAGTGGGCTTTCTTCCCTCTCTGGGTGGGTTACTGTCTGACCGTCGATGCGCTGGTCTTTTGGCGAACCGCCACTTCATTATTCGCCCGGAATTGGAAGCTGTACGCCGGTCTGTTCCTGGCTTCATCGCCGGTCTGGTGGCTCTTCGAACTGGCTAACTGGCGCCTGCAGGATTGGCACTATGCCGGAGCGGGAGCCTTCTCGACCATCATGTTCTGGTTCTGGGCCACGCTTAACTTCACGACGGTCATCCCGGCCGTCTTCGGGGCAGCCGAGCTGATGCGCAGCTTCATCCGAAAACCGATCAGGGGTCCGGTCGTTCGCCCGACGCTGGCCACCACTCTTGGCTTTTTCCTGGCCGGCTGGGCCATGCTCGGGCTGATGGTGGCTTGGCCGAAGATCTTCTTCCCCTTCGTCTGGGTTTCCCTGTACTTCATCCTGGAACCAGTCAACATCTGGCTCGGTTACCGCAACCTGGTCGAGTGGACCCGCAAGGGCGACTGGCGGATGGTCGTTTCGCTCTGGCTGGGTGTCCTCCTAACAGCGTTCTTCTGGGAGATGTGGAACTACCTGTCCTATCCGAAATGGGTCTATACAGTTCCGTGGGGAAACTGGCTGCACGTCTTTGAAATGCCGCTGCTCGGTTACGGCGGCTACCTGCCGTTTGCGCTGGAACTCTTCGCCATGTACCACCTCCTGGCCGGCTGGTTCGGCGGGAAGAAGACTGTCTACGTAGTGGCTGCCGAGGCTTGATGCTCGAAGGGATCCTGCGAACCGCCTGTAATCTTGATCCTTCCCTGCCGGTCCTGGCGGGCGTTTCGGGCGGCCCCGACAGCCTGTGTCTGTTGGATATCCTTAACGTAGCCGGTTACCGGGTGGTCGTGGCGCACTTCAACCACAAGCTGCGTCCCGAGGCGGACCGGGAGGCTGTTGATGTTGCGGGGCTGGCGCGCAGCCTGGGCCTGGATTTCGTCAGCGAGTCCGCGGACGTCGCCGCGTATGCCGGGTCGCACGGACAATCCGTGGAGGAGGCCGCCAGGCTGCTGCGTTACCGCTTCCTGTTCGCCGCAGCCCGCCAGCGGGGTGCGCAGGCCGTGGCGGTCGGCCACACCGCGGACGACCAGGTCGAG
>DATJPX010000115.1:0-49769 GCA_035506155.1 Anaerolineales bacterium | reverse complement strand
TCCGAACGTCTTCCTCGTTATCCTTAACCATGTAGACCTCCTTTTGTTTCTTTGGCTTCAGCACCTAAAGAATACATCAGGAGGTCTATATTTACAAAAAACATGACCCATCCTTAAATTCGGGATGAGTCATGTCTTTTTTCGCTTAGGGCGCCTAACAAAACCACGCTCTAGGCGGCGTCCCCGCCGCCGAGGACGGAGGCGAGAGCAGGTTTTGTTAGTGATTCTTAAGAGCCGTCCACATTGATTGCATCCCTGAACGGACTCTCCGCAACGCAATTTCAGGAAATGCGACCATTTTTCATTGACGGGTGTTATAAACGGCAGTATAGTTTTAAGAGATATCATGCGGAGAGAGGCGATGCCCAACTCAGTCAACACACCAGTCCGAGAGCTTAAAGCCGTCATTCTGGCGGCGGGGAAGGAATCAAATACCCAGGATGTCAAATCCATCCTCTTGAAGAATCTCGGCAATCGAAAAGTCATCGATTATGTCATCCAGAACGTCCGCCAGCTGGTTCGGAACGAGGATCTTTACATCGTCATCGGCTGCGACAGCGAGGAAATGCAGGCCCACCTGGGCGGCGGGTACCAATACATCTGCCAGGAGGAACAGCTTGGCACCGGCCACGCCGTCCTGCAGTTGAAACCCCTGCTGAAGGATTACCGCGGCGACCTGTTGATCCTGTACGGGGATACCCCGCTCTTCCGTCCGGATTCCATCCGCGGCCTGCTCAACCGTCACATCCTCAACAATGCCAAACTGACCCTTCTGACCGCCGTGGTGGACCGTCCCTACCCGTACGGACGCATCATCCGGGACGCCGCCGGACAGATCATCGACATCATCGAAGCGGCCGACGCCACCCGGGCGGTCGCCGACATTCGTGAATTGAACGTCGGCGCGTACGTGGTCGATGCGGACACGATCTTCAAGGCGCTGGAAAAAGTCGCCCCAGCCAGCAAGGAAGGAGATTTCCGTTTCACCGACTCCGTCCACCAGCTGGTCCGTTCCGGGCTGGTGGTGGAAACCTATCAAACCTATGACCAGGACGAGGTCCAGGGGATTAACACGACGACCGACCTAAACAATGCGGAATTCATCCTGCAGAAGCGTCTTTTCCGGCCGCACCGCCCGGAGGCCGAGGATCAGGTGGCGTTCGGGACCGGCGGCTGGCGCGCCGTGATCGGCGAAGGCTTCACGATGCACAATGTCCGCCGTCTCTCCCAGGCGCTGGCCAACGAGATCACTCGCCAGCACCAGGAGAAACGCGGCGTCCTGATCGGCTTCGACCGGCGCTTCCTGTCAGACCGGGCCGCCGAGACCTCCGCGGAGGTGTTTGCCGGGAACAATATCCCGGTCACCCTGCTCTCGGAAGACGCTCCCACGCCGCTGGTGACCTATGCCACCGCCTTGTTGAACTCCGCTTATGGCCTGGTTTTCACCGCCAGCCATAACCCGCCCGAGTGGAACGGCCTGAAGGTATTCCGCGGCGATGGGTCGCTCCTCCTCGACGAAGAGACCCGCCAGATCACCGCCGAGACCAACAGCCTGACTGCCCTCGACGTGGTCAAGCTCGAGTTGGACCTGGCGGTCGAAGCCGGGGTCGTCCAACGCCGCGACATGACCAACGAATACGTGGATGCGGTCGAGAAGCTGATCGACATGGCGGCCATCCGCAAAGCCGGTTTGCGCGTCATCGTCGACCCGATGTACGGGGTCGGCCAGCTGACCCTTGGCATTATCCTGACCGAAGCCCGCTGCCGGGTGACTTTCATTCACGAGCGCCACAATCCCCTCTTCGGCGGCCGCTCCCCCGCCCCGGATCTCGAGGCCCTGCGCCTGCTGAACAACGAATTGACCGAAGGGCACTACGACCTGGGCCTGGCCACCGACGGCGACGCCGACCGGATTGCCATCATCGATGAAAAGAGCCGCTACATTTCCACCAATGACCTGCTCTTGTTGGTCTATTGGTATCTGCACGAGGTGCGCGGCGAGCGCGGCGGCGTGGTCCGCAACCTGGCGACCACCCACATGCTCGACCGGATGGCAGCCAAATTCGGCGAAAAAAGCTATGAAGTGCCGGTGGGGTTCAAGCACATCGCCTCAAGCATGGTCGAACACGATGCCCTGCTCGGCGGCGAATCCAGCGGCGGCCTGACCGTGCGCGGCCACATCCTGGGCAAGGACGGCATCTTCGCCTGCGCCTTGATCGTCGAGATGCTGGCCCGTACCGGAAAGCACATTTCCGAGATGCAGGAGGCTGCCTGGGCGATCTCCGGTCACCTTTACGGCAGCGAGGAGAATATCCCGGCCACGCCCGAGATGCGCGTCGACATCCCCCGGCGGCTGGGTGAATCATCCATTCGCAAGATTGGCAAATATCCGGTCCTGGGAGTCTCCCATTTCGACGGGACGAAGATCCTTCTCGAGAACGACAACTGGGCGCTCCTGCGCTTTTCCGGGACCGAGCCCGTCCTTCGCCTGATGGTGGAAGCCGATTCGCCCGAAAAGGCCCAGGAGATGATCGCCTGGCTGAAACAATTCTGCCTGGCAAAGAACTAGACGATTTTTGTCCGCCTCACCCGTTTCGTTTCATCATACCCAAGCACCTTTGGTATTAAATCCTGATTGGGAGACTTCTTATGCGCTACGGTTATTTCGATGATGAGAACCGCGAATACGTGATCGACCGGCCCGATGTTCCGGTTTCGTGGACGAACTACATCGGCGTCAGGGACATGTGCACTGTGCTCTCACACAATGCGGGTGGTTACTCATTCTATAAGACCGCCGAGCACCACCGCATCACCCGCTTCCGCCAGAACGGGGTGCCGCTCGACCGTCCTGGACACTACGTCTATATCCGGGACGACGAGACCGGGGAATTCTGGACGATCTCCTGGCAGCCGACCGGCAAGAGTTTATCCAAGGCAAAATACGAGTGCCGGCACGGGCTGTCATATTCCAAATTCTCCTGCGACTATCGCGACATCGAAGCCAGCCAGTTGATCTTCATCCCCGTCGAGGACGACGTCGAATTGTGGGACGTCCACCTGCGCAACAAATCAGACAAGCCCCGGCGGCTGTCGGTTTTCTCCTACGTCGAGTTTTCCTACCATCACATCGAGATCGACAACCAGAACCTGCAGATGTCCCTGTATGCCAGCGGCTCCAATTACAAGGACGGCATCATCGAATACGACTTCTTCTACGAGCCATGGACCTTTCACTACATGGCCGCCAACTTCAAACCAGACAGCTATGACTGCCTGCGGGATAAATTCATCGGCAATTACCGGACCGAAACCGACCCGGAAGCGGTCCTGCGCGGCCAGTGCTCCGACAGCTCCGAGTTGGGTGGGAATCACTGCGGTGCGCTGCACAAACGGATTACCCTAAACGCCGGCGCTGAAACACGGATGGTCTTCATGCTGGGCGTGGGACCGCGCACCGCTGGGCAAACCATCCGCTTCAAGTATTCGACCCTTTCCAACGTCGACAAAGCCTTCAATGGGTTGAAAGAATACTGGCGCAAGAAGCTGAACGTCTTCCAGTGCAAAACCCCCCACGCCGGCCTGAACACGATGGTCAACACCTGGAACCTGTACCAGGCCGAGACCTGCGTCGTCTGGTCGCGCTTCGCCTCCTTCATCGAGGTCGGCGGCCGGACCGGGTTGGGCTACCGGGATACTTCCCAGGACGTCATGGCGGTTCCTCACACCAACCCATCCAAAGTAAAACAACGCCTGGAAGAATTGCTCAACGGCCAGGTTCAACAAGGGTATGGGCTGCACCTCTTCGACCCGGAGGTCTTCAAGCCGAGGGACGAGAAGCTCCCGGGGGTAAAACTCCCGACGGTCGTTCCGACCCCCAATCCGGCCGACATCATCCATGGGCTGAAGGATACCTGTTCGGACGACGCCCTCTGGATCATCGCCTCCATTTGCGAATACGTCAAGGAAACCGGGGATGTTGCCTTCTTCGACCAAGTCATCCCGTTTGCCGACGGCGGCGAGGGGACCGTCTACGACCACCTCAAGCGCTCGCTGGATTTCTCGGCCGAACAGATCGGCAAGAGCGGCATCTGCCTCGGGCTGCGAGCCGACTGGAACGATTGCCTCAACCTGGGAGGCGGCGAGAGCGCCATGGTTTCCTTCCTGCACCATTGGGCGCTGGTCACGTTCGCGGAAGCGGCCGAATTCTTGAAGCGGAGCGAAGATGTCAAAAAGTACACCGCCCTGGCCGAAAAGGTCCGCAAAGTCTGTGAGGACCAGCTCTGGGACGGCGAGTGGTACCTGCGGGGATTCACCCGCAAAGGGATCAAGATCGGCTCACACGAAAACGAGGAAGGTCGCATTTTCCTCGAAAGCAACTCGCTGGCAGTCCTCTCGGAGGCGGCGACGCCCGAGCACGGCCGCATGGCGATGGATTCGGTGGACAAGTATCTCGGGTCGAAATATGGCATCCACCTGGTCTGGCCGGCCTTCTCCAAGCCGGACGATGACATCGGATACATCACGCGGGTCTACAAGGGTATCAAGGAGAACGCCTCGATCTTCAGCCATCCCAACCCCTGGGCCGTGGTGGCCGAGTGCAAGCTGGGCCGCGGCGCTCGGGCGATGAAATTCTATGACGCCCTTCTGCCATACAACCAGAACGACATGATCGAGATCCGCGAGGCGGAACCCTATTCATACTGCCAGTTCGTCATGGGCAAGGACCACACCGCCCACGGGCGGGCGCGCCACCCCTGGTTGACCGGTTCCGCCGGCTGGATGTACCACGCCGTCACCCACTGGATCCTGGGAGTGCGCGGCGGGTTCGAGCAGTTGACCATCGATCCGTGCATCCCGGCGGATTGGAGGGAATTCGAGGTGACCCGTCAGTGGCGCGGCGCCAGCTATCACATCATCGTCCGCAACCCGAAGGGCGTCGAAAAGGGCGTCAAATCGATCACCCTGAACGGCAAACCGGTCCAAGGCGGGGTCCCGGCCCAGCCGGCCGGATCGCTCAACAAAGTGGAAGTGGAAATGGGCTGAAAACAAATCCCCTGGAGGCGTGGAGTTTCCAGGGGATTTTCGTAGGTTGAATCATGGATGCTTGGTTGGGGAAGTTTTATCAAGACGCACGTACCAATCGTTATCCGTGGTAATGGGGAGGTTTCGATGCTGAATGGAACAAACCAGGCAAAACCGCATAGCAGCATCCTCGCGCAAACATGGGCCCGACCAGAATCGAAGAACCCCGGAGATTTGGACTCTCCGGGGTTTAATTGCCTTTCGCCGCATTACTTGACGAAATACAGGATCCCGGCCGTCCCGGGTCCGCAGTGGCTGGAGATCACGCTGCCTGCCTCAGTGACCAGAACTTCCTGAGGGGAGGCGATCCGTTTTACCTCGTCCACCAGGAATCGGACCTCTTCATCCCCGTCACAGGTATGGGTCACGAAAACCCGTTGCCGGTCCACTTCTGGCAGGTGGGCTTCGAAATCCTCGAGCATCTGCTGGTGGCCCTTGTGCAGGGTGCCGCGGGCTTTTTCCTTTACGCCCAGCGAACCGTCCTGCTGGACCTCGATGATCGGGTGAATCTTCAAGACGCTGCCGGCTACCGCCTGGAGCGCTGTACACCGACCGCCTTTATAGAGGTATTCCATCGTATCGATGACGAAGGAAGTGCGCACTTTCGGGACCGAAGAGAGGATTTCCGCTTCGATGGCCCGGGCGGATAATCCGCGATCGCGCAGTTCGGCTGCACGCAGTGCCAGCAGCCCGACGCCGGTCGAGAGATTGAGCGAGTCGAGGACGCGGACCTTGCCTTCCGGCAACATCTCTGCAGCCAGGTGGGCGTTCTGCAACGTGGCGGAAAGCTTGGACGAAATTCCGATGAACAAACTCTCGCCAGGCTGGTCGAATGCCAGTTTGAACTCCCCCACCGAAGGTGCGGCCGTCTTTGGAAGTTCCCCGTACTCCTTGACCAGTTCGAATAATTTTTTCTGCTGGATGTCCACCCCATCCTGGTAATCCTTGCCATGGATTGTCACCGATAGCGGGATGACGGTCAACTTGAACCGTCGGGCGATGTCGACACCGAGGTCCGAGGTGCTGTCGGTAATGATGTTAACCATGATGCCTCCGTCTCATGAAAGCTCCGCCAACTATACCCGATGGGGTTCGAAAAAACAAGCACTAGCCTACGGCAAAGATACACTGGGGCAGGCCGGTCGCACTTGGCTCGAGTTTGGCTGTCTGACTGACGGCGCTATTGAGTTGCAATTCGAGGAGGTGTGCATCCATCCGGCAGAGAGCCGGGTAACGGGCGATGATCTGGGCATATGGACAGTGCCCGAACAGGATGCGCGGTCCCGCAGCCCCCGCCTCCCAGCGTGCCTGGTAATGCAATTCGTTCAAGCGATCAACCAGACTGGCAAAACGCCGGAGCAGCGGTTGCCCCGGCTCCGGGAGGTTTTGTCCCGCCAGGCGACTTGCAACGTTCCTCAAGGCGGCCTCCCGAACCTCTTCCTGGATATCACCCCCCAACCAGGCATCCAGGAGCGCCCCGGCAAGCTCGTCCAGGCCGTCTCCCAGGATACGGCGCGAAAGGCCATACACGTTGACCGGCCGGCCGCGCGGCTCCCGGCGCTGTCCGATCAGGTCGATGACATCGTTGGATTCGAGGATGGCAAGGTGGTGGCGAATATTCGCCCCGGTCATTCCCAAGGCGCGGCTCAATTCGGCGACCGTCACCGCCTGGTGGGTGCGGAGCTGTTCCAGGATTCTCAGTCGGGTGGGTGTAGGCATATCGGCATTATACTATTATTGCAAATATATATTTGCATAAATAAATTGACTCCCCCGTCCCCGCGGACTATAATCCCTCCGTTAACCAGAAGGTTTACAATCGGTAAATGGAGATGGTATGGAACCGAACGATCTCAACGCACCCGGTTTTGAAATCCCCCCTGAATTAAAAGGACAGCTCGCGATCACCAGCCTCGACCGGATCTACAACTGGGGCCGGAGCGCCTCCGTCTGGCCGTTGATGTTTGGCCTGGCCTGCTGCGCGATCGAAATGATCTGCACGGCTGCCAGCCGCTACGACCTGGCCCGGTTTGGCATGGAGATCATGCGGCCCTCCCCACGTCAGAGCGATCTGATGATCGTCTCCGGAACGGTGACCAAGAAAATGGTCCCGAACATCGTCCGCCTGTACAACCAGATGCCCGAACCGAAATATGTCCTGGCAATGGGCGCCTGCGCCTCCGGCGGCGGCCCATTCAAAGAAGGCTACAACGTCGTCTCAGGTGTGGACAAATACGTCCCCGTGGACGTCTACGTGCCGGGCTGCCCACCCACCCCGCAAGCGCTCCTCAACGGACTGATGAAGGTCCAGGAAAAGATCAAGGGGGAAACCCTCAAGACCTCCCGTTGGTACCGCAAGGGCCCAGACCAGGCCGAGATTCCCATCCCGTTGCTCGGCCCGGACCTGATCGACCCACGCAAGATTGCTCTCATCAAGAACGGCGAGAAGGCGTAGGAGATACCCATGGCGACTCCCGCTCCTGCTCAGACCATCGATCTCTCGGCCCGCTTTCCAGGCATCCTCCAGCCCGACACGCGCCCCGGATACACCGGGTGGATCGTCGATAAATCCAACCTGCTCGAATTTGCTTCCGCCCTGAAGACCGAACTGGGCTATGACTACCTTTCCTCCCTGACCGGCGTGGACTACCTGCCGGAAGGGAAGATGGAAGTCGTTTACCAGGTTTACAAGACGACCGGCGGCCCGGGTGTCCTGTTCAAAGTCCAGGTACCGCGGGCCGAGGTGGTCGAGGTGCCATCGCTGATGCCGGTCTACCCCGGTGTCGAGCTTCAGGAACGCGAGGCCTGGGATATGTACGGGATCAAATTCACCGGACATCCCGACCTGCGGCGCATCCTGATGTGGGAAGGGTTCGCCGGTTACCCCCTGCGCAAGGACTGGCACGAGCCATACTTCGAGGAAGAAGTCAAACCCTTCAAATCCCGCTGGCCGGAAGGCAAGATCGTCCAGGCTGAAGGCAAGAACCGTTTTGCCGACAATGTCACCTACCCGGCCGGATTCGACCCGGAAAACCAGACCTTCAAACCGGAAGAGGCTCTCTACGATTCCCTGGAAAAATACCAGAAGGCGGAAATCGGGCTGGATACCGACCACATCATCGTCAACATGGGACCCCAACATCCCTCCACGCACGGGGTCTTCCGGGTGGCGGTCATGCTCGACGGCGAAACCGTCGTCAATCTGAAACCCGTCATGGGCTACCTGCATCGCAACCACGAGAAGATCGGCGAGCGCAACACCTATATCATGAACATGCCTTACACCGATCGGCTGGATTACCTTGCCTCTATGAGCAACAATTTCGGCTATGCCCTGGCAGTCGAAAAATTGATGAATGTCCAGCCCACGGAAAGGGCCGACTACATCCGGGTGATGATGGCCGAGATGACCCGCATATCCAATCATCTCTTCCTGATCGGCACCCTGCTCAACGACCTGGGCGCCTACTTCACCCCGATGCTTTACGCCCTCGAAGAACGCGAACTTATCCTGGATATCTTCGAAGCCGTGACCGGTTCGCGGATGATGTGCAACTACTTCCGCTTCGGCGGCGTGGCCCGGGACCTGCCGGAAGGGACCCTGCAAAAGGTCAGGGAGATTTTCTTCGAGCGCCTGCCACGCAAGATCGACGAACTGGACCGTTTCCTGAGCGAGAACGAGATCATTCGCTCCCGCACCGTCGGCCAGGGCGTCTTGACCGCCGAGGATGCCATCAAGTACTCGGCTGCCGGCCCGCTGGCGCGTGCCTCGGGCATTCCCTACGACGTGCGCCGGGCCGAGCCATACAGCGTTTACGACCGTCTCGAGTTCGACGTGTGCACTCGTACACACGGAGACATCTATGACCGTCTGATGATCCGCTTCGACGAGATTCGCCAGAGCATCCGCATCGTCCAGCAGGTGACCAAACAGATCCCGGAAGGACCGATCGTCTCGATGAAGCCGGTCTACCAGGTGCGCGTCCCGGCCGGCGAAGCGTACGGCCGGGTGGAAGGGCCGAAAGGCGAGCTGGGTTTCTACCTCATCTCGAACGGCAAACCCACTCCCTGGCGCTATCACGTCCGGGCGCCATCCTTTATCAACCTGACTGCCTTCGGTCCGATGTGCGTCGGCCAGAAGCTGGCAGATGCGGTCGCGATCCTCGGCTCGATCGACATCGTCCTGGGTGAAGTTGACCGGTAGGAGGCTGACATGAGTGACATGTATGGCAAGGGTATTCTGAAAGGCCTGGGCGTCAGCCTCAAACGATTCGCCGATACCTATCTCGACGATTTGAAATGGCTCGGCAGGCGCTATGGCACCGACCAGGGCATCGCCCATCGCAGCGGGAAGGACGCCTCCGGCATCTTCACTGTTCAATACCCGGAAGAGAAACTCCCGATGCCGGAAGAGTTCCGCTTCATCCCCTTCCTGGTCTATGACGAAGGTCCCAACGGCGAGAAGAATCTGCGCTGCACCTCCTGCGGGATTTGCTCGAAGGTTTGCCCGCCGCAATGCATCTGGATCCTGCGCTCGTCGGACCCGGTGACCGGCCGTCCAATCCCCGATCCGGCCGATTTCTTCATCGATGCAGATATCTGCATGAACTGCGGGCTGTGCGCCGAGTACTGCCCGTTCGATGCCATCAAGATGGACCACGATTACGAGCAGGCAAGTTTCGGGCGGAATGTGCTCAACAAAGCCCAGCTATCCAAATCGGCTAAATATTACGAATCCATCCGCCCCGCCAACGCACAGCGCGAAAACGCCGCCCGGCTGGCCAAGGAAGCTGCCCGAGTCGGAAAGGCTGCCTAATCATGTTCAATTCGGATACCGATCTACTCTTTCCACCTCGGACGATCCCCACCCTGTGTGCAGCCCGCGGTCCGATCTGGCGGGATTTGATCCAGCAGACGCTCCAGGCCGGCCCCGGCAGCCCGGACCAGACGGCATTCATCCTGATGATGGCCCGCTTGAACAGCTGCTCCACCTGTAACTCCGACTCGTATCGCGCTATGAACGGTTGCACGGCCTGCTCCAAACAGGCCTTGAAGCGCTACCACGGCACCGATGAAGAACTGGTCAAGCTCTTCGACCATGCCAGGACCGAAGTGGAGCAGGTAACGAGGGAAAAATAACCTTCCCACTTGTTGACGAACTTTCCGGGTTTGTCCACGCGCGTCGACAATTTAATCCTCAAATGAGACATTCGATCCGAATGAATAAATCGACAGGTAAACATGCCAAAAAACACAATCACCGATGAGAGCATCCTGGCTGCGCTGAGCAAGGTCCAAGAACCCGAATTGCACAAAGACCTGGTCACACTGAACATGATCCGTGACCTGGAGATCAAGGGCCAGGCAGTCGAGTTCAAGATCGTATTGACCACCCCGGCCTGCCCGCTGCGCGGCAGCATCGAGAAAGCCGCCCGGGATGCAGTTTTGGCTGTGCCAGGCGTCAAGACGGTCGCAGTCAAGATGGACGCCAGCGTCCCGAGCGACGGCCGCAATCGCGGCCTGCTCAGCCTGCCAATCCGCAATGCCGTTGCCATTGCCTCCGGCAAGGGCGGCGTGGGAAAAAGTACGGTCAGCGCCAATCTGGCGGTGGCGCTCGCCCGCAGCGGAGCGCGCGTCGGCCTGATGGACGCGGACATTTACGGCCCCAACATTCCCACGATGATGGGCGTCACGGATATTCCCGGCACCCAGGGCAACCGCCTCATCCCAGCGGAGGCCTACGGCGTCAAGCTGATGTCGATGGGCTTCCTGGTCAAACCCGGCCAGCCCCTGATCTGGCGCGGCCCGATGCTCAACTCGGCCATCCGCCAGTTCCTGGCAGACGTGGAGTGGGGCGAGCTCGACTATTTATTGGTCGACCTGCCGCCCGGCACTGGGGATGCCTCCCTTTCGCTCGCCCAGACCCTCCCCCTCTCCGGCGTGGTCATCGTGACCCTGCCGCAGGCTGTCTCGCTCGAAGACGCCAGCCGGGGGCTGAAGATGTTCCAGACCCTGGAGGTCCCCGTCCTGGGTGTGATCGAGAACATGCGCGGCGAGTTCTTCGGCGCGGGCGGCGGCGAGGCCATGGCCCTGGCTGCCGGCGTGCCTTTCCTGGGAGCCGTCCCCATGGAGACGGCCGTCCGCGTGGGTGGGGACGCGGGGAAACCGGTCGTCGCCTCGAATCCGGATTCCGCTGCAGGCAAGGCGCTCCAATCGATCGCCGAGCAGGTAGCTGCCCGGATCAGCGTCGAAGCCGTCCAGGGGCAAAAAGCCCCGGTTATCAAAATCGAATAGATCAAGAAACGCAGGGGCGGCGTCTCTACGGTATAATCCCAGCATGCAACCTCTTATTGTCGGTGTCCGTTTCGCACAGATTGGAAAAGTCTATCATTTCGATGCCGCATCATTACCGGAGATCAAAGCCGGCGATCATGTCATCGTGGAAACCTCGCGCGGGAAACAGCTTGGCGAAGTGACCCAGATCATCCAGCGCCCGAACCCATCGCCGGAAGGCTGGAAGCCGATCGAACGCATGGCCACCCCGCGCGACCTTGTCCTGCGGCGCACCTGGATGCAAAAAGAACTGGAGGCGATGATCAGCTGTCGGGAGCGCGCTTCCCAGCTTAAGCTGGCCGGCATCAAGATCGTCGCCGCCGAGTATTCCTTCGACGGTTCGCGGCTGACCCTCATGTTCAGCACCGAATCGGAAGACAAGGCCGACTTAAAATCCCTGCGGCACGACATGCAGAAACTCTACCAGCCTTCCCAGGTCGAGATGCGCCAGATCGGCCCGCGCGACGTGGCCAAGATGCTGGGCGGGATGGGAGCCTGTGGCCTGGAAACCCGCTGCTGCTCGAAATTCCTGACCGAGTTCAGCCCAATTTCGATCAAGATGGCCAAGGAACAGGGCATCTCCCTGACTCCTCAGGAGATCACGGGGATGTGCGGCCGCCTGCGCTGCTGCCTGGTCTATGAATACGAACAATACGCGGCCGCCCGCAAGGAATTGCCCAAGCGCAACAAACGGGTCGTTACGCCCATGGGCGAGGGCAAGGTGGTGGATGTCTCCCCGCTGGCATTTACGGTCCGCGTCGAGCTCCCCGAGGGCGGCGTGCGCGAGTTCAGCCGCGACGAGATTCAGCCCTGGGACGAATTGGAAGCCCTCCGGCGCAAATCCCAGGCGCCTTGCGACAAACACGACGGCGGCGAGTGCGATTGCGGGAAAAGCCCGAAAAAATAGACCTGCCTTCCCGAATCCTGTTGGTCCAAATCCATGGGGAGAAACCCATCCAATGACGAACGAACCTCCCAACGACTCCTGGCCTGAAAAGCAAACCATCCTGGTCATCCTGGCTCATCCGGATGACCCGGAGTTTTTTTGCGGGGCCACATTGGCCCGCTGGGCCAGGGCCGGTCACGAGATCCATTATTTCCTGCTCACGTGCGGCGACAAAGGTTTCGACGACCCCACGGCAACCCCCGACCAAATCTGTTCGACGCGCCACGCCGAACAGAACGCCGCGGCAGCCGTGATCGGAGTCAAATCGGTCCGCTTCCTGGACCTGGAGGATGGCTACCTGGTCCCCAGCCTCGACCTGCGCCGGGAAGTGGTCCGGGCCATCCGCCGGACTAAGCCGAACATCCTGGTGACCTGTGATCCCACCATGCTCTACAACCCGTTCGGGACGATCAACCATCCCGACCATCGCGCCGCCGGCCAGGTGGTGCTGGATGCAGTCTTCCCGGCCGCCGGGAATCCCTTCTTCTTCCCGGAGCTTTTGAAGGAAGGACTTGAACCGCACATGCCCGGCGAGGTCTGGATTTCCCTGGCCAGCACACCCACGGTCGACCTGGATGTGACCGAGACCTGGGAGATCAAGCTGAAGGCGCTCAAGGAGCACAAATCCCAGATCGGCGATCCGCTGAAGCTTGAAGAGCGGATGCGCTCCCGGCACACGGAAGATAGCACCGACGAGCAACCGCGCTTCGAGGAGCGCTTTCGCGTGATCAAGTACAACTAACCTCACGCTCCGGCAGCCATCCTGCCGGAGCATTTTCTCTTTAGGAGTAAAAATGACAGACTATCTGGCCGAAGCCAAGGAATTGTTCGAATACACTCAATCCATGCGGCGGGACTTTCACAGCCATCCCGAACTGGGTTTTCACGAAGTCCGCACGGCCGGGATCGTCGCCAAGGAGCTCAACAGCCTCGGTCTGGAAATTCACACGGGAATCGCAGAAACCGGCGTCGTCGCCATCCTGGAAGGCGGAAAACCGGGCCCGGTCATCCTGGTGCGGGCGGATATGGATGCCCTCCCAATCCACGAGGAGACCGGGGCGGCTTATGCCTCCCAGAACCCGGGCGTGATGCACGCCTGCGGACATGACGGTCACACGGCCATCCTGCTGACCGTGGTCCGGATGCTCCTGGCCCACAAAGATGAGCTGGCCGGCACGGTGAAGTTCGTCTTCCAGCCGGCCGAGGAGGGCATGGGCGGAGCGGAGAGGATGATCCAGGCGGGCGTCCTGGCCGACCCTAAAGTGGACGTCTGCCTGGGGCTGCATGTCTGGAACGAAAAGCCGGTCGGCTGGTTTGGGGTCGCCCCCGGCCCCGCCATGGCCGGAGCGGAAATTTTCAAGATCAAAGTCAAGGGAAAAGGAGGTCACGGCGCGGTCCCCCAGTTGTCCATCGACCCGGTGCTTGCAGCCGCACACATCGTGACTGCCCTGCAAGGCATCGTTTCGCGGAACGTCGGGCCGCTCCAATCCGCGGTCGTCAGCGTCTGCACCATCCACGGAGGCGAAACTTTCAACGTCATCCCGCCCGAAGTGGAACTGACCGGGACGATCCGCACCTTCGAGGCGGAGGTCCGGGCGAAAGTCCTGGAACGTTTCGAGCAGACTGTCCGCTCGGTCGCGGAAGGGTTAGGCTGCCAGGCCGAGATCGAGCTCGATCGATTAACCCCGGCTACGATCAACCAGCCGGAACCTGCGGCCCGGGTCGAGGCAGTCGCGCGCCGACTGTTCCCCAAGGCGGACGTCGATTCTTCGAATTATGTGACGATGGGTTCGGAGGATTTTGCTTTCGTATTGGAAAAAGTCCCCGGGTGTTTCTTCTTCATCGGATCGGCCAATCCCGAGAAGGGGCTGGACGCCGGGCACCACAACCCCAGGTTCGACTTCGACGAAACCATCCTGCCGCACGCCGCCGCCCTGATGGCGAGCAGCGTGGCCGATTTCCTGAAGTAACCTGTCGAAAGTCAGGCTGGCTAGGCAGGCAGGCCACCGGCCTGGATCGGCGCTTCCCTTTCCCGCGGGTATTGAGGCAGGACGTTCTCGAAGATCGATTTGACGACGCTTCCCAGCTCGTTGACGGTCAGCGGGCGGTGTAATGCCAGTTCCAATGCGTTGGTCCCCGGCACGAAATTATTCTGGGGCACATCCTGGGCCGAGATGATAATGACCGGGAGTTCGGCATACTTCGGCTGGGAGCGGAGCTGGGCGAGCCAATCCCATCCATGGATGTCGGGCAATTCAAGGTCGAGCAGGATGGCGTCCACCTGCTGTTCACCGAGCACGTCAAACCCTTCCTTCCCACTGAACGCACCCACCAGGTTGTAACCGTTCTCCGATTCCTCTGGACTGTCCGCCCGGAAGGATTGCCCGACGAAGCGGATCATGGCAGGGTCGTCATCGACAACCAACAAATTATGGATATGCGCACCAAGCGACGAGATCGCCTTGAGCAAGACCTGCCGGGCGATCGGTTTGATCAGATAGGTGTGGATATTTTTCATGTGCGAGACTGGCCGGGAAAGGCTGTAGCTGACTACCGGAAGATCGTATGGCAGGTCATCAGAGCTCAACGCGCCTGCTTCGGATGCCACCAGGATGGCCCGCGGGAACAATTCCCGGGTAATCAGCTTTGCCTGTTCGACGCCTTCCACGGTCTGAAGGACGTACCCATCCAGAGTCCGCTGGATGGTTTCCGTATCCTCGGGACTCGGGGTCACCACGAGAATAAGCGGATTATCGCTCTTCGCAACCCCGGGCTCCGATAGCTCCGGGACTTCAGTGGCGGTCGAATTCAGCGGCAGGGTGAAGGAGAAGCGGGTCCCCTCCCCAAGGGTGCTTTGCACTTCCATCTCGCCCCCATGCAGTTCGACAAATTGGCGACTGATGTACAGGCCCAGGCCGGTACCGGCATGCCGCCGCCAGTTCTCCTCGCCCACCTGGCGGAATTCTTCGAATACCCTGGGAAGATCTTCCGGGGCAATCCCCATGCCTGTGTCTGTCACTGAGACCTGCAGGTGGGATTCCAAAAGTTGCACCTGGACCGTCACGCTCCCATTTTCGGTGAATCGCAGACCGTTATTGAGCAGGTTGATGATCACTTGCCGGATGCGGGTGGTATCGATAAAGACGGGCGGCAAGCTCGCCGGGACGTCGATGGAAAGGTGGATGTGTTTCTTTTCGAATGCATCCAACAGCATGTCCCGAACGTCATAAATGATTTGATCGATCTGGGCTTTTTCCCGATAAAGGGACATTTGCCTGGCGTCGATCTTGCCCATATCGAGAATATCGTTGATCAAACGCATCAAGTGCTTGCTGGATTTGTAAACTTCCTGAATGTCATCGTACAGGCCGGTCGGCCATTCTGCAATCGGCGCGTAGGTCTCCGGCGCATTGACCATCAGGTCGCTGAACCCGATGATGAAATTCAACGGACTGCGCAGCTCATGACTGACCGCCAACATGAAACGATTGCGGTTTTCACGAGCCTCCTCGGCCTGGGCCCTGGCGAAACCCAGCATTTCATTCATCCTTTCCAGCTGGTAATTGAACTGATTGCGATCCTTCAGAATACGGCCGATTTCGGCCTGGTGCTCTTGGGTTTCCTCGAGCAGCCTGCGGGCCTCCCCATAATGATAGGATGCGGCGTCGAGAGCCCCGAGAAGGTTGCTGGAAAGGCTCCAGCCGAAAATTGCCACCCCCATGCTCCCCAGGAAAATCCCGCTCCCATAAATGGGAGGGACCTTTGCCGTATGGATCAGGATGTTGGCAATGGCATCGACAAGCAGGATTGAGACGGCCGTCCCCGGGACGCCCAGGGTGGTGATGGCAAGGAGGGGCAGCGCGATCAGCAGGAAGATGACCTCGGCATGCTTAAAAATAAAAAACGCCAGGACAACTGCCCCGGCCAATCCGCACAACCAGATAATCTGGGAAAGTACGAAGCGCTTCTCCATCAGCAGGATCGAGACGAGGACCAGGGAGAAGACGTAAAAGGAAATCCCCCAGATGCGTGGGATGAAGACCTTCGGGAAGCCAAGCGTGGCAATGATGTGGGCGACCAGGTATAATCCAGCGATGGTGTAGACCATTTTCTGGCCCGTGGAACGCAACAAGTCATGCAGCTCGGTGTCTGCATTGGGTGTTATCAACCAGTTCATATTCACTCCTGGATCAGTCCAAGACGGGCCAGCAGATCCAGCAAATCCTTCTGGATGACCGGCTTTTTCAAAAAATCAACCGCGCCCAATGAGTGGGCGAGTTCGGGCTCCCCCCAGGCGGAGCAGATAACGATCGGGATGTGCTTGGTATGAGGGTCGAGCTGGAGGGTCTGCAATACCTCCCAACCGTCAATGCGAGGCATCATCACATCTAGGATGAGCAGGGCCGGCTGGAGCTTTTGGGCCATTTCCAGCCCCTGGGAGGGATCGGTGATGCCAATGACCTCGAGTTTGGTCCGGCTCAGGTAACGCTGGAACATTTTCTGGGCGGCCGCCTGGTCGTCGACAATCAGCACGGTTCGGGAAGGTGCAGAGACGAACACCAACCGGATTTCCGCCCTCCCGGATTTTTCGCGTGGAGGGTAGGTCTCTTCCACCCGGGCGGGAAGCCGCTGGCAGAGACGACGCGCAAAGTCGAGGGAATCCTGCTCGTCCTTTTGAATCGCCGTCCACTGCTCATCCGCGTCGAAAAGCAAACTCATCGACGTGGTTCCATTCCTTTCGGTGCGCAAACTCATTCGGGAATGGCCGCGCAGGTGCAGTACGTAATTCAATAAACTGAGGAGAATCTGCCTGAGAAGGATACGGTCCGTGACGATCATGATCGGGGCGGGAGAAAGTCTCAGGGTCAGCTCGACATTTTCGACTTCCAACCTTCGTTCGATCAGATGGATCACACCGCGGATGACTTCGTTCAGGTCGAGTTCTTCTGCGTGCAATTCGAACGCGCCCTGGTCCTCGAAGAGGTCGACGGCGGTCTTTCCCTCGACATCTGGTTCGGGTTGGAAGTATTTCTGCCAGACGCGCGTGCTCAGAGTCTGGAGGGCACGGCTTTGGTCACGACGGAACTGACGGTCTCCGATGTAGAGAGAAGCGGCGATCCGGTGCGGATCCTCCCCCTCGACGTAACGTTTCTGCAGGATCAGGTAGGGCCGCCACTCGGGTGATTGAAGAAGAACCTCCCGGCCTTCGGGGCGCAATTGCTCGATCTCCTCCTGGATCAAGCGCTGGACTGCCTCCGCTCGGCGGGAAGTATCCTCCCCGGTGATAGGAAAACGGGCTGTCAGGGGATGCGTTTCGACAGCAATCCGGTCGTATAACCGGGAGATCAAATCTTTAAAAAGGCTGATGAATGTCTGTCTTTCCATGTCCGTCGGAAGTCCATCACGTGTCCGGAATATGGTTGAGTCACATAGTCGACTTTTATATACTTATTTTAATCGCTATCTGTCATCTTGGCGTGTATCTCGTTAATTGACACGGTTGGGTTCGCGAAGGAGGTGCACTGTCATCGATAGTTACTCGTTCGGAACAAAACAAATCCCCCATAACCATTTTGATAAGGAGAAGAGAATGTACTCTCGAAAAGTGAATTTTGCCCTGTTCAGCTTGCTCATCGCAGCGATTCTCGTCCTGTCCGCCTGCGGACCCGCCGCGACACCCACGGCTGCCCCGGTGACCCAGGCCCCTGCGACGCAAGCCCCTGTCGTCCCCACCGCCACCCCTGCCCCGACCCCAGTCGAGATTTTCTCCTGGTGGGTAGGCCCCGGTGAAGCTGACGGCCTGGCCGCGATGATCAAAGTCTTCAATGCCCAGTATCCTCAATATACCATCGTCAATGCCGCAGTTGCAGGTGGCGCTGGCACGAACGCCAAGGCAGTTCTGGCGACTCGTCTGCAGGCGAATGACGCACCCGATTCCTGGCAGGCGCATGCCGGTCAGGAAACCATCGCCAACTATGTGACGGCCGGTCAGGTTCAGCCGTTGGACGATTTCTTCAAATCGACCGGTTTCGGTGCTGTTCTTCCCCCGACCCTGCTGCCCTTGATCTCCAAGGACGGGCACCCCTACAGCGTCCCGGTGAACATCCACCGCTCGAACGTCCTGTGGTACAACCCGAAAGTCCTGGCTGCAGCCGGCGTTACCGCCAACCCCAAGACTGATTTCAAGACCCTGAACGATTTCTTCGCCGTCTGCGATAAGATCAAGGCCGCCGGTAAAGTCTGCCTGTCCCTGGGCGCACCGTGGACCGCGATCCATCTGTTTGAAAACATCATGATCGGCACGATGGGCGCGGACAAATGGAATGGTTTGTGGACCACGCCTCCGACCACCGACTGGAACAGCGCGGATGTCAAGGCCGGTATTGCCAATTTCGCCAAGGCGCTTTCGTACACCAACAGCGACGCCTCCACCCTGCCGGACTGGCAGACCGCCTCGAAGATGGTCTCCGATGGCGACGCCGCCTTCAACATCATGGGTGACTGGGCCTACGGCTACTTCGCCAATCCTGCCCCCAACGGCCTCGCCCTGAAACCGCATGTTGACTTCGACTGGGCCGTCGCTCCGGGCACCTATGGCATCTTCAACTTCCTGTCCGATAGCTTCGTCCTGCCTGTCAATGCAAAGCATCCGGATGGCACGATGGCTTGGTTGACCGTTGCCGCATCCAAGGCCGGTCAGGAAGCCTTCAACCCGCTCAAGGGCTCCATCTGCGCCCGCACCGACTGCGACCAGAGCCTCTTCAGCGAGTACTCCCAGGACGCCGCCAAGGACTGGACCAGCAACGTCGTGGTCGGCAGCCTGATGCACGGCGTCGTTGCCGCACCCGCTTGGGCGAACTCCATCGGTACCGCGATCGGCCTGTTCCAGGCCAGCAAGATGGATGCCGCCGCTCAGGCCGATTTCCAGAAGGCCCTTGTGGCAGCCTGCAGCTCTGACGGGACCTGCGCCAAGTAGTTTTCACTGCACAACTTTACCCGTACGTCGAATGGGCGGCTCGACAGAGCCGCCCATTCTGAAAGAGAGACGCCCGATGTACAGGAAATTCAAGCTTAACCTGCCCCAGTTTATCCTGGCCATTGCCCTGATCGTCCTGGGTTTATCGACCGACTTCAGTCTTTCCCGAACCGAACTCGATGTTGCGGGGAAAAACCTTACTTCGATCGGCTTGTTGACCGGTGGGGTGATTTTCTACGTGGGTATCCTGCTGATCATCTCGATGTTCCAGAACGAAACGATCCTCTCGATTGCCATCCTGTTCCCTTCCATGGTGGCAATTGCAATCTTTGTCTATGGCTTCATCGGCTGGTCAATCCGCGTCTCTCTAAGCAAGTGGAAAGGATTAAAGCCGGACTTCACCTGGGCCGGGCTTACACAGTATGTAAACCTCTTCCATAACGATCCAAGGTTCATTATCGACATCCGCAACACTGCCGTATTCACAGTCGGCTTCATCGCCGGCTGTCTTCTCCTCGGGCTGGCCCTGGCGATTTTGCTTGATCAGAAACTCAAAGGGGAAGCCATCTTTCGCGGGATCTTCCTCTTCCCGATGTCGATCTCCTTCATCGCATCGGGGGTTGTCTGGGGATGGCTGATGAACCCGGCGACGGGAAATCGGATCACCGGGATCAACCTGATCTTCCAGTCGCTCGGATTGAAATCGTTGATCAGCCTATGGCATTCCACGCCACAACCCTGGGGGATGGCCTTCACTGTCATCCCGGCTGTTTGGCAATTATCCGGTTTCACCATGGCCTTGTACATGGGAGGGATCCGGAGCGTATCCGAAGATTTGCGGGAAGCCGCCCGGGTGGACGGGGCAAGTGAATTCCAAATCTACCGATACATCATCTTCCCGATGCTTCAGCCCGTCACCCTGAGCGCAGTCATCATTTTAGGCCATATGTCACTCAAGATCTTCGACCTGATCGTCGCCCTTGGAAACAAGGATATTCGACTGGATGTTCCAGGGATCTACATGTGGACCACAACCTTCGATGGCACAAATTACGCCCGCGGGGCTGCCATCGGCATTCTGATGCTTGTCAGCGTCGCAATTTTGGTTGTGCCTTACCTCGTTCAAAACATGCGCACGGAGACACAATTATGACCCGGCGAATCGTTGTCCACACCCTGATCTATATCGTCCTGATCGCATTATCGATCTTTTACCTCCTGCCGATCTACCTCATGCTTCTGACCGGGTTTAAGGCATTCAATCAGGTAGACCTGAAAACCATGTGGGCCCTGCCGAATGCCGGTCTGCATATTCAAAACTTCATTGCCGGTTACAAACAACTGGCCCCCAACCTGACCAACAGCCTTGTCATGGTCATCCCGGAGGCAATCCTCTCCTCCCTCCTGGGCTCTCTGAATGGCTACCTGCTGGCAAAATGGAAATTCCGCAGTTCCAACCTGATCTTCAGCCTGATCCTCTTCGGAATGTTCATCCCTTATCAGAGCATCCTCATCCCGCTGGTGAAATTCATGCAGGCCATCAAGCTATACGGGGATATACCTGGTCTGGTTCTGGTCCATATCATCTATGGCATCCCAATTACCACATTGATCTTCCGCAATTATTATGCCGGTATCGAGACGGAAATCCTCGAAGCGGGCCGGATCGACGGCGCCAGTCTGATGGGCCTTTACCGGTACATCATGTTCCCGCTTTCCGCGCCCAGTTTTGCCGTCGTGATCATCTGGCAATTCACCCAGGCTTGGAATGAATTCCTCTTCGCGGTCGTCCTCACCAACCAATCCCACTGGCCGGTGACGGTGGCGCTCAATAACCTGGCGGGCAGCCAGCTTGTCCAATGGAACGTGTTGATGGCCGCCACCCTCCTGGCCGCCCTGCCGACCTTGCTGGTTTACCTGTTCCTGGGACGGTACTTCCTGCGTGGGCTGATGGCAGGGGCCTTGAAAGGCTAGCTCATTATTTCTCCTCCTTTGGAAAAGAGCCGGATCGGGCAATCCGGCTCTTTTCTATTTCGCGCCCATCCGATTGGGTGAATTTTAAAGATTAATAACAGATAAGTCCGAGCAATTATTTTATTGACTAATTTGGTAGCATTTGGTCTAATAAACCAATGTCTGGCAAAGAAGGAGGTGATTGAATAGACAAAGACAGATTAGTGGAATTTCATCTGTTCCTAATATCGGTAAACAATCCCATTTATTGGTAAGGAGAAGAGACTATGTCTAAGAATAGGATCTACCTGTTCACAACCGTATTGACCGTCCTCGCGATCGCCCTTTCCTCATGCGCATCAGCCACCCCCACCCCGGCACCGGCTACTCAACCTCCAGCGGCAACCGCCACGACCGCTCCTGTTGCGACTGACACCACGGCTCCGGCCGGGAAGATCGCCATCCTGCTCCCGGAAACCAAGACCGCCAGGTATGAATCGCAGGACCTGCCCCTCTTCAAGAACAAGCTGCAATCGCTTGGCTACGATCTGAACAACCTGATCTACAGCAACGCCAACCAGGATGCCGCGACGCAGCAGCAGCAGGCGGAAGCCGCCATCACCAACGGCGCCAAGGTCCTGGTGCTTGATCCAGTCGATTCGGCAGCTGCGGCGGCCATTGCAGACGAGGCCAAAGCCCAGAATATCCCGGTCATCTCCTACGACCGCCTGATCACTGGCACCGCGAATATCAACTACTACATCTCATTCGACAACGCCCAGGTCGGCAAGCTGCAAGCCCAGGCCCTGATGACCGCCCTGAATGGGAAGACCAAGCCCACCATCGTCATGATCAACGGCTCCCCAACCGATAATAATGCCACCCTCTTCAAGCAGGGCGCCCACAGCGTGTTCGATCCGCTTGTGACAGCCGGCAATCTCGTTATCGGCAACGAATACGATACGCCCGATTGGAGCCCGGACCAGGCCCAGACCGAGATGACCCAGGCCTTGACCGCCCTGAATAACAAGGTGGACGGCGTCTATGCCGCCAACGACGGCACGGCTGGTGGCGCCATCGCGGCCATGAAGGCGGCCGGCATCACTCCGCTGCCTCCCATCACCGGTCAGGACGCCGAACTTGCTGCCATCCAGCGCATTCTGGTCGGCGAACAGTACATGACCGTCTACAAGGCGATCAAGCCGGAGGCTGAAGATGCCGCCACGCTCGCCTACGATCTGCTGATGGGCATGACTGTCCCGGCGGACATGGTCACCGGCACGGTGAATAATGGCAAGATCGACGTACCGTCGGTCCTGCTCACCCCTGTCGCAGTAACCAAAGATAACGTCGAGACCACCGTCGTAGCAGACGGCTTCTGGACCGTAGCGCAGATCTGCACCGCAGATTTCGCCGCCGCTTGTACGGCAAACGGCGTCAAGTAAGTCCAACCGAACGATCCAATCACAGCAGGGAGCAAATTGCTCCCTGCTGTTGAAAGATCGAGGATTTGATGAACCCTTCTGCATCCAAAATCCCCACCCTCGAATTGCGTGGCATCAGTAAACGTTTCGGCGCCGTCCAGGCACTTTCCGAGGTGAGCTTCGAGGTTTTCTCCGGAGAAGTGATCGGCTTGGTGGGCGACAATGGGGCCGGGAAATCGACCCTGATCAAATGCGTTTCCGGCATTCACCCGGCCGATAGTGGGGAAATCTGGTTCGAAGGACGGCAGGTTTTCATCCATAATCCCAAGGACGCGGCCGACCTGGGGATCCAGACGGTCTACCAGGATCTGGCGTTGTGCGACAATCTTGACGTGGTTGGCAATCTTTACCTCGGCCGGGAGACCACGACCCTCCTGCCTTTGGACGAGGTCAGCATGGAGCGGCTGTCGCTGGAGACGTTGCGCAGCCTTTCGGTCTCCATCCCCAGCGTTCGTACCCGGATTGCATCCCTCTCCGGCGGACAGCGTCAATCGGTGGCGATCTCGCGCGCTGTCATGTGGAACTCCAAGCTGGTCATTCTGGACGAGCCGACCGCCGCCCTGGGCGTAGTCCAATCCAAGCAAGTGCTCGAGCTGATCAAGCGCCTTCGCCAGCAGGGATTGGCGGTGATCGTCATCAGCCATAACCTGGCAGACATTTTCGAGGTCGTCGACCGCATCTGTGTGCTTCGCCTTGGCCGCAACAATGGCATCTTCGACATTCACACGACCAAACAGGAAGATATTGTGGCAGCCATCACGGGGGCGGAATTTGGCTTGAACGGGAGCGCCGAAGGAAGATCTGCCCAGAAAGGGGCCAAAACCTCATGAGCACCCTCGTTGACGATCCCCGACTCGAAGCCGGCAAGCCATCCGGCTTCCGCGCCTGGCTCAGGCGCCTGTTCACCGAAACCGACCTGGGGCCAATCCCCACGATCATTGGCCTCATCATCATTTGGACCATCTTCCAGATTGCCAATCACCGCTTCCTCTCACCGCTCAACCTGACCAACCTGATGTACCAGATGGCCGACCTGGGTGTGATCGCGGTTGGCGCTGTTCTTATTCTATTACTCGGCGAAGTCGACCTTTCGGCTGGCGCGGTCAGCGGACTGGCTGCCGGCGTCCTGGCTGTTTTGAGTGTAAAGCTGCACGCTCCCGGTCCGGTGGCGGTTCTTGTGGGAATCCTGGTCGGCGCGGCGATCGGCCTGCTCCAGGGTTTCTGGACCACGCGGTTCAAGATCCCTTCCTTCATCGTCACTCTGGCCGGGCAAATCGGCTGGACCGGTGCACTCCTCTATGTGCTTGGAACCACCGGGACGATCAATCTGCGGGATAAATTCATCGTTGGCCTGGCTGGTACATTCCTGAAGCGGGACGTTCCTCACGGCGTCCTGATCGGATGGCTGGTAGGGGCTATCCTTGTGCTCGGGTACGCATTCAGCCGGTTCACGGAACGCAGGCGCCGCCGGTCTGCCGGCCTAACCTACCGGTCGGTCTGGACTCTCATCCTGCAAATCGTGGTCCTGGCCGTGATCGTCTCCGGAGTACTCCTGATCACCAACGCCGACCGTGGCCTTCCTTCCGCCATGATCTTCCTGATCGCGATCCTGATCCTCTTCGATTTCATCACCCAACGGACGACTTTCGGCCGGCATATCTATGCCGTGGGCGGCAACGCGGAAGCTGCCCGGCGGGCAAGTATCAACGTCACTTTCGTCAGGATCGTCGTATTCATTCTTGCGTCCATGCTGGCTGCCTTTGGCGGCATCCTGGCAGCCGCCCGCCTTCTGGCAGCCAACCAGTCCTCCGGCAGCGGCGACCTGCTCCTGCGCGTGATTGCATCGGCGGTGATCGGCGGGACGAGCCTGTTTGGCGGGCGAGGCTCCGTCTGGTCGGCCCTCCTTGGCGCCCTGGTCATCCAATCCATCTCGAACGGGATGGACCTTTTGGCCCTGCCCTCGCCGATCAAGTTCATGATCACCGGCGCGGTTTTGGCCGCCGCGGTGACGATCGAAGCCATCTCCCGCCAGCGGCGTGAAGCTGCCGGGCGTTGAAATCGGTTTGCAAGCTCCACTTTTCGAACGAGCGAGACCAACTGGTTTCGCTCGTTCGATTTCCCCTTGACCCGGAAGAGGCTTTGATTTATCATCTTTCCGCCTCTTTTTGTCAAATTAAACATCTAATGGTTAGGAGCAATCATGAGTTCAAAGAAGATCATCAACGACTTTTCCATCACGATCGCAACGGTCAACGGATCTGGCTCACAAACCGCCAATGTGACCTTGTTGCGAGCCCTGTTCAAAATGGGGATCCCCATCTCCGGGAAAAACCTTTTCCCATCCAACATCCAAGGCCTGCCAACCTGGTACACCATCCGCCTGAGCAAGGACGGCTTCCTGGCGCGCCGGGATGAGCAGGAGGTCGTCGTGGCGATCAATCCGTCCTCCTTCGCCCGTGACTTGGCAGCCGTATCCTCCGGCGGCGTTTTCTTCTATGCCGACGACATCAAACTGCCCATCGACCGGAAAGATATCTCGGTCTACCCGATGCCGATCAAGGCGCTGGCGAAAGCCGCGAACGTCTCGCCGGCATTGCGGGATTACATTGCCAACATGGTCTATGTCGGTGTCCTGGCCCAAATGCTCGGGATCGACCCGGAAGCCATCAAATCGGCCCTCGATTTTCATTTCAAAGGCAAAGCCCAGGCTGTGGACTCCAACTTTTCCACCATCCAGGCCGGATTCGATTGGGCCGCCCAGAACCTGGTCAAAAAGGATCCCTATTGGATCAAGCAAATGGATGGGACCTCCGGTTACATCATGACGGACGGGAATACCGCCGCCGCCCTCGGGGCGATCTACGGCGGCGTGCAATTCGCAGCTTGGTATCCGATCACACCGGCTTCCTCCCTGGCCGAATCCCTGAACGTCTACCTGCCCCAGCTTCGGAAGACCTCGGAAGGAAAACAAACGTATGCCGTTCTGCAGGCCGAGGACGAAATTGCCGCCATCGGCATGGCCGTCGGGGCCGGCTGGTCGGGTCTGCGGGCCATGACGTCCACATCCGGCCCGGGGATCAGCCTGATGACCGAATACGCCGGCCTGGCGTACCAGGCCGAGATTCCCGTGGTCGTCTGGGACGTCCAACGGATCGGGCCTAGCACCGGCCTGCCCACCCGCACTGCCCAGGGCGATCTGACCGAAGTCTACTTCCTCGGCCACGGGGATACCCAAAACGTCATCCTGCTGCCAGGATCGGTGCAGGAATGCTTCGAATTCGGCTGGAAGGCCTTCGATCTGGCCGAACGCCTGCAGGCGCCTGTCTTCGTCCTCAGCGATCTCGACCTCGGTATGAACCAGTGGATGACGAAACCCTTCGAATATCCCGATGCCCCCATGGATCGGGGGAAGATATTATGGGAAGCCGATCTCGAAAAATTGAATAACGGCTGGAGCCGCTACAAGGACGTCGACGGGGACGGCATCCCCTATCGAACCGTGACCGGCAACAGGCATCCGGCCGCAGCGTACTTCACCCGGGGTACCGGCCACGACGAAAACGCCCGTTATACCGAGGATGCCAAGCCCTGGGAAGCCAACATGGCCCGGCTGAAAAAGAAATATGATACTGCTCGGACCCTGGTCCCGAAGCCGGTCATTTCACAGGCCAAGGGCGCCACTATCGGGATCATCGCCTTTGGATCGACCGAAGCCGCAGTGAAAGAAGCCCAGGCTTTACTCGCCCAGGAAAAGGGCCCGAAAAGCGACTTTATGCGCCTGCGCGCCCTGCCCTGCACCAGGGAAGCCCAGGACTTCATCAAAAAACACGATCGCCTGTACATCGTCGAGGCGAATCGGGACGGCCAGCTCCGCCAGATCCTCAGCGCGGTCCTGCCTGACCATGCCAACAAGTTTCGCTCCGTCGCACATACGGATGGCATGCCATTGACCGCCAAGTGGGTCAAGGAAACCATCCTTGCCCAGGAGAATAAATAACATGACTACGCCTGCTGTCGTCGCCGGCCAGACCAACAAGGCCGGTCTTACCAAAAATGATTACCGCGGCCTACCCAGCACACTTTGCCAGGGCTGCGGACATAATTCGATCGCCAGCCAGATCATTGCCGCCTGCTACGAACTCGACGTCATCCCGGAAGAGGTCGTGAAGTTCAGTGGGATCGGCTGCTCGTCGAAAAGCCCGACCTACTTCCTGAACCGTTCATTCGGTTTCAATGGTCTGCATGGCCGGATGTCGAACCTGGCAACCGGGGCAATCTTCGCTGACACTTCGGTTCATGCCATCGGAATTTCCGGCGATGGCGACACCGCATCCATCGGCATGGGCGGATTCAAACACATGGTCCGCCGCAACGCCCCGATCGTCTACATCGTCGAGAATAACGGCGTCTACGGCCTGACAAAGGGCCAGTTCTCCGCCACCGCCGAAGTCGGCTTGAATCTGAAACACCAGGGCACCAACCAGTACATGCCAGTGGATATCTGCATGGAAGCGCTGGCCGCCAATGCCACCTTCGTGGCCCGTTCGTTCGCCGGGGATGCCAAACAGGTCAAGGAACTGATCAAAGCCGCCTTCAGCCACCACGGGATCGCCGTGCTCGACATCATCAGCCCGTGCGTAACCTTCAACAACCAGGAAAACGCCTTCCACTCCTATACCTGGGGCAAGGATCACGAAGCGCCGCTTCACGAGATCATGTATACACCGAAGCTGGCAGAGATCATCCTTGACGGCGAGTTCCCCGAAGGCGCAGTCCGGGAGGTCACCATGCACGACGGCTCGACGGTGGTCCTGAAGAAGCTGGAGAAGGATTACGATCCCACCAGCCGCGCCAAGGCCTTCCAGATGATCGAAGAAGCCCAAAAGAACAACTGGATGGTGACCGGCCTGATTTACATCGATACCGAAAAGCCCGCCCTGACGGACGTTTATAACCTGGTCGACAAGCCGCTGAACCGGCTGGAACAGGCAGACCTGCGACCGGCTCCCGAGACGATCAAAAAGATCAATTCGCTGATGTTCTAGAAAACCATGAAAAGCCACGCATCATGAAGGTGCGTGGCTTTTCTTTCCCAACAAACCCGGGGGTAAAATATGGGCATGCTTCAAATCACCTCATCCATTTCGATCGATGAAAGCGACCTGGTCTACGACTTCATTCGCTCTTCCGGCCCCGGAGGCCAGAATGTCAACAAAGTGGCCACTGCAGTACAGCTGCGGTTTGACGTTGCCCGGTCGAGGCGCCTGCCCGCAGATGTGAAGGAACGCCTGGTAAAGCTGGCAGGCTATCGCATGTCGCGGGATGGTCTCTTGGTGATCGAAGCAAAGCGCTATCGGACGCAGGAGAAAAACCGGGTGGATGCCCAAGGCCGTCTGGTCGAGCTCATCCGCAAAGCCGCCGTCCGACCAAAGAAACGGCGTCCGACCCGTCCGAGTGCGAGTGCAAAAGCGAAGCGCATCGAGGCGAAGAAGAAACGCGGCCAAATAAAACGCACACGCCAATCCGGGGGTGGACGGGAGGAATAAAGCAAGTCGGCACTTTCTTTACAAAAGCGCCGACTCTTTCAGAGAGTGGGGAGAAGACTCTATTTTTCCAGTTCAGAAAGCACGTAAGCGACGGCGCTCAGGACGTCGCCCGCCAAAACCGAGGCGAGGCTGCCGACCGATTCCGCAGCCGTGAGACCGGCCTGGGCATGGATCCAGGCCGCGGAGCGGGCTGTGTCGTAAGCGTCCACACCTTGGGCACGCAATCCGGCAATCAATCCAGCCAGGACGTCCCCGGTTCCGGCGCGCGCCAGGGCCGGCGTCGCCAGCGGAATGGTGGTCGTCCGTCCGTCCGGCGCGGCGACGACCGTAAAGGCCCCCTTCAGGACGACGACATGGCCCCACTCCCGGGCATACTTCCCGGCGATGTTCAGGCGGTCTTTCTGGATCGCCTCGGTTTCGAGGCCCGTCAGGACGGCCATCTCTCCGGGGTGCGGGGTTAGGATGGCCGGCGCAGGCAGGAGTTTGGGCCAATCCGGAAGCTTGGCGAGCAGCTTCAGCCCATCCGCATCGACGACCATTGGCGGAAGGGAGGCCGACTTTTGATCCGGTTCGTCCCCCTGGCTCTTGACGAAGCCCATCCGCCCATGGGCCTGCCTGGTGGAGGCCGAGCCGAGCAGGTTGGCGATGAACTCCTTCGAAGTATCTTCCAGTCCCATGCCGGGACCGATCAGCAAAGCCGTGGCGCGCTCGAGATTCTTCAGGAGCACGTCCGCCGCTCCGGAGGCGATCACCCCCATCTCATGAGGCAGGAGCACCCAAGTCGCCTCGGGAAATTGTCCCGCCAGCGCGGAATGCAGGAGGGTGGGGATCGCCAGGGTGACCAGGCCGGCCCCAATCCGATAGGCGGCTTTTCCGGCGAGCAGGGCGGCGCCCGTGTAGTTGACGGATCCGGCCGCAATCAGGGCAGTCCCGAATGTACCTTTGTGGGCATCGGTCAGACGGGGTGGTAGCAGGGACGCAATCAGGTCTGCATCCGCCACTTCATTCTTTATCGCCTGCCAGGATTTCAAATCATCCAGGCGGCCAATTTCCACGACGCGCAATTCGCCAGCCAGGTCGTAGGCAGGCAGCTTGAGCAATCCCTGCTTGACAGCTGCCATCGTGACGGTCGCGTCGGCAGGGATCGTCTGGGCAGCAGCTTCCCCGCTGTCGCAATCCACGCCCGAGGGGCAGTCGACCGCAACGATGTAGGGGGGCCACTCCATCCCGGCAATGATCCCCTGGACGGCTGCCAGGGCGGCGCCGATATCGTCTTTCAGCGGCAGCTTGAAACCGGTCCCGAGTACGCCGTCCAGAAGGACGTCCGCAGCCTCGATGAATGACTGAAGCTGCTGGGAATCCGCATCCTTCTCGGCAAGATAGACCTCCCCATCGGCTTCCTCGAGGCGTTTGACGAGCGGATCGTTGCCGGGTTTTCGGTGGATGAGATAGGCGCGCGCCGTCCAGCCTTTTTCGGCCAATCGGGTCAGCGCCATCAGCGTATCGCCGCCGTTGTTGCCCGGTCCGACCAGCCCAATCACCTGGATCTCTTCTTCATCGTCCTGGGCATATGCCAGCTTGAGGACTTCCCGCGAGAGATTGTAGCCGGCGTTTTCCATCATTTTCTCGTAACTCAATCCGGAGCCGTCGGCTTCCTGCTCGATCGAGCGCATCTGTGGTATTGTGACCAGTTTCATGGGGTTACCTCCAAACATGATCCTAAAAATTCATCTGCGGAAGATTATAAACGAAATAGCGGTTTTCACCGCTATTCCATCTCTTCAAGGAAAACCAGGGCCGGCTCAGTTCAGGATCTTGCTCAGGAAGACCTTCGTGCGTTCTTCGCGCGGATTGGTGAACAGCTCGTCTGGTGTTGTATCCTCGATGATCATGCCTTCATCCACGAAAAGGATGCGGTCGGCTGCAGCCCGGGCGAATCCCATTTCGTGGGAGACGACGATCATGGTGATCTCCTTGGCCAGTTCTTCCATCACGCTCAACACCTCGCCGATCATTTCCGGGTCGAGGGCGGAGGTGGGTTCGTCGAACAACATCAGGTTGGGCTTCATCGCCAGCGCCCGGGCGATGGCGATCCTTTGCTGCTGCCCGCCTGAGAGCTGGTTCGGATACTGGTCGCGTTTTTCCGCCAGGCCGACGCGGGCGAGCAGGCGCATGGCATCCTCCTCGGCCTGCTCCCGGGCGATCTTGCGGACATTCAAGGGGGCTTCGATGATATTCTCGAGGGCAGTCAGGTGGGGGAAAAGATTGAACCGCTGGAACACCATCCCGATGTCGGCGCGCTGGGCGGCGATGTTCTTCTCGGACTCTTCGATCAACTTGCCGTCCTTTTCGTAATATCCGATCATCCGGCCATTGACGAAGATGTGTCCGCTGTTGATCTTTTCCAGGTGGTTGATGCAGCGTAACAGGGTGCTCTTCCCGGACCCGGAAGGGCCAATGATGACCACCACTTCATTCTTGCGAACTTCGAGGTCGATATCCTTGAGGACATGCAAGGATCCGAAATATTTATTGACCTTCTCGGCCTTGACGATAATCGAGGCGTCCTTGGGTGCTGCAGCAGTCGGTTTGGATTTTTCGGCCATTAGTGCGCTCCAAATTTGGTACCGAAGAGGCGGTCGAAGACGCCTGGGGTCTTGGCGGTCCCCTTGCGCTCACCCAATCCCGCTTCGATGCGGGCCTGGATCACCGTCCAGATGGTCGTCAACGCCAGATAATACATGGACAGGGCAATGAAGAGCTCGAACGGCTTAAAGATGCGGGCGTTGATCTGATTGAAGCCAAAGAACAACTCACCGGCTGAAATCACTTCCATCAGGGTGGTCGTCTTCATCATATTGTTGAATTCATTCCCGAGGGGCGGGATGATGACCTTGGCGGCCTGCGGGAGGACGATTCGGCGCATGGCCAGCCCGTAAGTCATCCCAAGCGACTTGGCGGCTTCCATTTGTCCGGTATCGACTGCCTCGATCCCGGCCCGGACGATTTCAGCCATGTAGGCGCCTTCATTGATGCCCAGGGCGAGTGTACCGGCCTGGATGGCCCCGGTGATCGTCAACAAGCCGAGGTGCAGATTCGGGAAATCGTAGATGTGCGTGACTCCCAAACCGTAATAAAGCAGGACCATCTGGACCAGGAGCGGCGTACCGCGGAAATACCAGACGTAGGCTTCAGCCAGCCAGCGGAGCGGACTGAACTTGGACATCTTCCCCAAGGCGGCGAACAACCCGAGGATCACGCCCATCAGTTGGGCGATTACGCTGACAACAACCGTAGCAATCAAACCCCCGCGAATAAGCGGGTCCTGCAAGGCGGTTCCAGGCCATAGATAATGCCAGAAAACGGCCCAATCAAAATGATACATCCGAGCCTCCCGGATAATCTTGAAGAGTCAATTGATGCAAAGATTGCTTCCCAAATAACGAAACCCTGCGCTGATTAATCCAGCAGGAAAAGGCCTTCAAAATAATCAGAGGGGTGAGCAAGGATTTGCTCACCCCTCAGTTCGAAACAGATTACGGAGTTACTGCACTATCTTGCAGGTTCCACTTGGTCAAGATCTTCAGGTAGGTGCCGTCGGCGATCATGCTGTCGAGGGCGGCCTTGACGGCCTGCCCGACCGGCGACAGGGCCGCGCCGGTGCAATCTGCCTGTCCGCACGGGACGCCGATGCCCTCATTAATGGGCTCGAGGACCTGACCAACCAGCTGGAACTGATCCGGGTGCTGGACAGTGTAATAGGCTGCGACCGGGGAGTCGGCGAAGTAGACCGCCACCTTGCCAGCCTGGAGCTGCTGGAGGGCGTCTGTATCCTTCTGGGTCACGACGACGTCGATGGCGGGTTTACCAGCATCGGTGCAGGCCTTGGAAAGGCCCTTGCCGGCATAATCACCGGTGCCTTGCAGGTAATCGGCCTCGGTGGTACCGCTTTCCGCTGCAGCAGCCTTGCCGCACAGGTCGAGGGTGGTATTGATGTTATCGGGATTGCCCTTGGCGGCGACCATGGACTGGCCGGCCTTGAAGTATGGGATCTGGCTGATCTGCTTGGAGCGATCAGCCGTGATGTTCTGAGCAGAGATGATGATGTCGCATTTGCCGCTGGTGACTGCCGCAATGATGGTGTCGAAGACGCTGTTGACGTACTGGACCTGCAGGCCCAGGCGGACGGCAATCTCATTGCCGATCTCGACATCCAAGCCTTGCGGATTGCCGTTCTCATCGAAGAATTCCTGAGGAGGATACGGGAAATCAGTGCAGATCAGCAGGTGGTTCTTCTGCGCCAGCGAGTCGGCTGGGATCGAGGCAACGGGCGTAGGAGCCGGGGGCTGAGTCGCCGTCGGGACCTCGGTCGGCTGCACGGGAGCGGCCGTCACCGGGGCGGGAACCGTCGTCGCAACTGCCGGCGCGCAGGCCGACAGGACGAGCGCGGCAAATAATACAAAGCTTAATGCTCGCATTACTTTCATCTTCTTCCTCCTTGATCGAAACTTTTGGCGTTTTTCTCCAAACATTCTGGAGATGGATATAGGTTGCGGCGGATTATATGCTAACTAAAGTAATAACGCAATACTTTCCAAAAATGACCGGAGAGGTTGCCGATTTCACCTCCTTTTCGAAACCGAAATGAATATTTCGTCTCATAATTATTATATAACGCGTTGACCGAATCGGATTAAATAAAATAGCCGCTTTTAGCGGCTATCCTTACCCAGTGCGCTGGGGGGGACTTGAACCCCCACGCCTTGCGGCACATGCCCCTCAAGCATGCCTGTCTGCCAGTTCCAGCACCAGCGCGTGAGCAGGCGTATTATAATCACGTTCAGTTGGTTGTCAAGCAAGACATTTCCCTTAGGAGGAAGTATGACTCGGATCGTAGTGGACGCCATGGGGAGCGACGAATTCCCCACCCCCGATGTGCTCGGCGCAGTCCAGGCCGCCCGGGAATATGGCGTCGAAATCATCCTCGTCGGAGACGAAACGAAGATCAGACCAGTGCTGGCCGCCCAAAATCCCGGCGACCTGCCAATCCGCATCGTCCATGCGCCGGAGATGCTTACGATGGAAGATAAGGGCATGGCCCTTGTGTTGAAAGCCCGCCGGCCGAACTCGAAGAACTCGATGGCGGTCGGCATCGACCTCGTCAAGAACGGCGAGGCGGACGCCTTCGTTACAGCCGGAAACACCGGCGCAGCCTCCGTGACGGCCTACTTCCGCCTGGGCACCATCCATGGCGTGGACCGGCCCGGGCTCGCCCCGGTCTTCCCGACCGCCACCGGCTTTTGTGTGGTCATGGATGTGGGCGCCAATCCGGATTGCAAGCCGGAGAACCTGCTCCAGTTCGGGATCATGGGCAGCGTATACGCCGAAAAGGTCCGCGGGGTCGCAAGTCCCAAGGTTGGACTGCTCTCCAACGGCGAGGAAGCCGGAAAAGGCAATGACCTGGTCAAACACACCTACCCCCTCCTGAAGGAATCCGGTTTGAATTTCTACGGCAACGTCGAGGGCAAGGAAGTCATCGGCGGCAAGGTCGACGTGGCAGTCTGCGACGGTTTTACCGGCAACATCATGCTCAAATCGTCCGAGGCGGTCGCGAAACTCATCCTCGACAAGGTCAAGGAGCTAATCAACAGCGGTCCTCTGACAGCCAAGATCGGCGGGGCGCTGGTCCGCCCGACCCTGCGTAAGATCAAGAAGATGCTCGATCCGGAAGAGGAAGGCGCCGCTCCATTGCTGGGCGTCGACGGCCTCGTCTTCATCGGCCATGGCCGCTCGAACGAGATCGCCATCAAGAACGCCGTCCGGCTGGCCAAGAACGCAGCCGAAGCGCATGTGCAGGATTCGATCCGCGCTGCGATCGAACAATCGCTCCAGCCCAAGGCATAAACTAATGAGAACAGTAACTAATACAAAATTGATCCAACGGAATTCCAAGATCGGCCAGTACACCACATTGGGTTCGCTGGGCCTGATGGTGGTCGCCATGATCATCTCCTACAGGATGCAAAACGAACCGGCATACTGGCTGGGCGCTTTGCTGGTCGGCTTTTTCCTCTTCCAGATCGGCACTTATTTCACCAACCGTTGGGGGCGCAACCCGCGTCCCAACGAGGTCATCGACAAGAGTCTGAAGGGACTGGGCCGGGACTTCATCGCCTATCATTATGTCACCCCGGTTTCCCACCTGCTCGTCAGTCCTGCCGGGGTTTGGGCGATCCTGCCCTACTACCTGAACGGCGTCGTGAGTTATGACAAGAAACGTTGGCGCTTGAAGGGCGGAGGCGTCATCCAGGGCTATCTTCGTCTTTTCGGACAGGACACCATCGGCCGCCCAGATCTGGAAGCCGAGGCGGCAATCGATTCGGCCCAGCGCTACTTTAAAAAGGTCCTGCCCGAGGGGACCGAGATCCCCACGATCCAGACCCTGCTCCTCTTTGCCAATCCGAAAGTCGAGCTGAATGTGGAAGGCGCTCCGATGCCGGCCCTGAAGGCCAAGGATCTCAAGGATTTCATGCGCGGGAAGGGCAAGGAAAAGCAGCTGGGCGAGTCATTGCTCAACCGGATTCAACAAGCCCTGCCGCAGACTACCGATGAAGAATAATTGACGCTGTGAGAATTTTCCGACGGCCTTCCCGCGTCCAAACGGAACGCACAGGCCGTCGGATTTTTTATGGTACACTTGTTCTATGACTTCCATCGTCGCTTTGGACATCGAAACCACCGGCCTGGACCCCCAGTCCGATGCGATCATCGAAATCGGCGCCCGCCGCTTTGATGGCAACCGCGTCGAAGATGAGTGGACCAGCCTGGTCAATCCCGCCCGCCACATCCCGGAGTTCATCACCGGGTTGACCGGCATCAGCGACGAGATGGTCCGCCAGGCGCCTCGCATCCGCGACGTTCTCGAGGAACTCGCCGCCTTCATCGGTGATTGTCCCATCCTCGGCCACAATATCCAATTCGACCTCTCGTTTTTCAAGAAATATCAATTATTCACCCTCAACGAGCGCATCGATACTTACGAACTGGCGGCAGTCCTGATGCCGTCCGCCAGCCGCTACAACCTGGGATCGCTCGTTCAACAGCTTGGGATCGCCCTCCCGGCCACCCATCGCGCCCTGGACGATGCCCGCGCCACCCATGGGGTCTTCCAACGCTTGATCGCCGAGGCTGGCGAGCTGCCGCTCGAAGTGCTGGCCGAGATCGTTCGTTACAGCGAGCCGATCGAGTGGGACGGCGCCTGGGCATTCCAGCAAGCCTTGCGGGCCCGATCCAAAGAAGGCGTGAAAGCCAAGCGGGTCCGCCGCCAGGCCGAAGCGCCGCTGGACTCCGACGAAAACGGGAAAAAGGACCGGGTGCCGATCCAGAATCCCAAGGAACCCCGCCCGATTGACCCGGAGGAGGCCGCCGCCAGCCTGGAACACGGTGGACCGTTTTCCCAGTATTTCGATAGCTATGAATACCGGCCGGAGCAGGTCGAAATGCTCAAGGCGGTTGCCAACGCCCTTTCCTACGGCCAGCACCTGATGGTCGAGGCGGGAACCGGCGTCGGGAAATCCTTCGCCTACCTCGTCCCGGCCGCCCTGTTCGCCCTGGAAAACAATACCCGGGTGGTCATCTCCACCAACACGATCAATCTCCAGGATCAGCTGATCAAAAAAGACATCCCCGACTTGTGCGCGGCGCTCGATCTGGACCTGCGGGCGAGCATCCTGAAAGGCCGCGCCAATTACCTCTGCCCGCGCCGCCTGGAGCTGCTGCGCAAGCGCGGACCCAATACGGCAGACGAACTGCGAGTCCTGGCCAAGATCCTGGTCTGGCAAATGGAAAACACCAGCGGCGACCGGACCGAGATCAACCTGACCGGCCCATCCGAGCGGGAGGTCTGGGTTCATGTCTCAGCGGAGGACGACGCCTGCACCGCCGAAACCTGCCTGGAGCGGACCGGCGGCGCCTGCCCGTTCTTCCGGGCCAAACAAGCAGCCCAGAACGCCCACATCCTGGTCGTCAACCATGCCCTCCTGCTGACCGATGTCGCGGTCGGCAATCGGGTCCTGCCGGAGTACGAGCACGTCATCATCGACGAAGGCCACCACCTGGAAGCCGCCACAACCGACTCGCTCTCCTTCCGACTGACCCAGAGCGACATGGAGCGCCTGATCCGGGAGGCGGGCGGCTCGAGCTCCGGCGTTCTCGGGCACCTCCTGGCCACCGCCCGCGACCAGGTCCGTCCATCGGATTTTGCGCTGCTCACCCAGAAAGTCGAACGCGCCACCGATCTGATCTGGCGCCTGCAGGAACAGACCCGTCTGTTCTTCGAAGCGTTGGCCGAATTCATTTCCTACCAACGCGAAGGCCAGCCGGCGAGCACGTATGCCTATCAGGAGCGCCTTCTACCGGCGACGCGCACCCAGCCGGGATGGGACGCCGTTGAAGTCGCCTGGGGAGCGGCCAGCGAAACCCTTGGCCTGCTGGTCGCCCTGCTCGGCGAGGTCCAGAAAGGCGCCACTGAGTTGTATTCCGACGGGGTCGAATCGCTTGAGGATGTCATTGCCAACCTCGGCAACCTCTACCGCCGGCTGACGGAAGCCGAGGGCATGGTCGGATCGATGATCTTCGACCCCGCCAACGATTACGTCTACTGGGTGGAGGTCAACCCGAACAGCAATCGCCTGGCGCTTAACGCGGCACCCATCCGGGTCGGTCCCCTGGTGGAGAAATATCTTTGGCACGAAAAGCGCAGCGTCATCCTGACCTCCGCCACCCTGACCACCCACGGTGAATTCAATTACATCCGCAATACCCTGACTGCCGACGAAGCCGACGAGCTGGCGCTCGGCTCGCCGTTCGATTACGAAAGCGCAGCACTCCTATACATTGCGAATGACATTGCCGAGCCCAATGCCCACGAATTCCAAAGCCAGCTCGACCGGACCCTGGTCAGCCTGTGCAAAGCCAGCGGGGGCCGGGCCCTGGTCCTGTTCACATCGTACGCCCAGCTCAAGCGCACCTCGAAGAACATTACCGGTCCCCTGGCTCAAAACGACATCGTGGTCTATGAGCAAGGCGAGGGCGCTTCGCCAAATGCCCTGTTGGAATCATTCAAGAGTACCCAGCGGGCCGTTTTGCTGGGAACCCGCTCATTTTGGGAAGGCGTGGATATCCCCGGGGAAGCCTTGTCGGTGCTGGTGATCGTCAAGTTGCCATTCGATGTCCCATCCGATCCGCTCGTAGCAGCCCGGGCAGAGACCTTCGAGGATCCCTTCAACGAGTATCACCTTCCCGAGGCGATCCTGCGCTTCCGCCAGGGCTTCGGGCGCCTCATCCGCACCCAATCGGACCGGGGCGTCGTAGCGATCCTCGATCGACGAGTCCTTACGAAGGCATATGGGAAGTTATTCATTGAATCTCTACCCCAATGCACGCTGCGGGTGGGCTCCCTGACCGGACTTCCTGCCGCCACAGCCAAATGGCTGGGAGTCTGAAAGAAAGCGAGAGGAAATGGATACGTTGAAATACGAAAAACTGACCGATGTCCAGGGACGCCTGGAGGCGGATATGCTCGAGAGTTACCTTGAAGCCCAGGGAATCGACGTGGAGCTGATCCAAGAATCGGTCGGACACTCCATCTATCCGGTCACGATCAACGGCTTAGGCCGCGTTCAAGTCTTCGTCCCAAAGGAAAAAGCCGAGGAAGCTCGCAAGTTGTTTGCGGAATACAAGAAAGGACTCGGGGAGGGGTGACCACGGTTGCCCACGACGCCACCCTTCCCTTGAGATGAACCGGGGAAAATAAACAGAAAGAGGCCGGAGCAGAACACCCGGCCTCTTTGATAAGCAACTATTTACTTCTTTCTGTTCAAGTAGAAACCATAGCCAAAATAGGCGGCTACGCAGAGCACTGCTGCAACGAGATAGATGAGCCAACTGGAGGCCAGGACCGCCCCAAGCACCGTCCATCTCGAACCGCCGGTCGTCGGAAATTTCACCAGCCACACGGCCGCGGTCGCCAGGGCGAAAACTGTTGCGAACACTGCGATCGTCCAGGTTGCCATTTTCTTGAGTTTTTTGGTCTTTTCGTCCATAGTTGTCTCCTGAGGGTTGGGTCGGATACTATCATTCTAGCACTTTTGGTCTTTGTTTTAACACTTCCCTTACTTTTCGTAAACAATGAAGACACTCCGTTCGTAATAGTTAACCCGGCACCGACCGGATTGGTTCTCGAAAAGTTCGGCAATTTGTTCGCCAGACAGAAAATGGCTCCGCATCAGGAGTAGCTTTTCACCCAGGGCGAGCCCCCGGACCGCAAACTGATGGATGTCGGGCTCGAGGATGAGCAGCCTTCCTCCTGGAGCAAGGACACGCCAGAGTTCCTTTGCGGTCCGGCGTTGATCGAGAACGTGATGAAAGGCATCCACCATCACAATCCGGTCGAAAGTTCCGGAACGAAACGGAAGGCTTTCAACCGCCGACCGAACGCTCGCCAATCCTTTTTCGGCGGCATGGTGGAGCATTCCCAACGAAAGATCGACCACAACTGTCTTTCGAACGTTCCTGCTCAGGGCCTGGGCCACCCGGCCGGTGCCCCCACCTGCATCCAGGAGGGACTGCTCCCGGGACAGAGCCAACCACTCCAGCATCCGCTCGCTGGGGATGAAAGGAGCGGCCCGGTTATACCATCCCGCAATGAAATCGAAATGGTCGAAAGGCATTTCAGGGACCGACCGTGATGTAATCCTGGATGTCGGCGTACGTCGCCGGGCCGACTCCGGGGACGTTCTCGATGTCCTGGATTGTCAGGAATGGCCCATTCTCCAGGCGATAATCCACGATCGATTGGGCAGTGGTGGGGCCGATTCCCGGCAGGGTATCCAGTTCGGTGACTGTGGCGGAATTGATATTTACCCGCCCCGCATTGACATGGCTGGTGTCGACGATGCCGGGAACGTTCACCTGCTGCCCATCCTTGAGCGGTTGGGCCAGGTTGATGCTCTCCTGTTCGGCTCCCGGTACAAAGCCTCCCGCAGCCTTGATTGCAGCATCCAGCCGGCTTTCTTCCGGCAGGACGTAGACACCCGGCGTGGCGACCGCCCCAGTGATGTAGACCGTCACCGTGCCCAGTGTGGGCGTCGGCAGGAGGACGACTGCTTCGCCGCGCGGCCGGGAGGTTGCCAGCCAGATGATCCCACCGGCCAACAGACCGATCAGAACACCATACGCGATATTCAAGTACGTCTTCATGAGTTCCTCAATCCAAGCGCATCACTGAAAGATGGTCCCCAGGGCCGGCGTTGGCGTTAATCAGACGGGCAAGCCGGTGGAGCCGTTGGAAGTAAGGTGGCATTTCATTCACCTGGACCGGTTGAAATCCAAAGCGCGCATAAAGCGGTTCCAGGCGTGAACGGCACATCAGGTGCAGCGGCCGGAAGGTTTCGCTCTCCAAAAGGGTTTCGATCACCGCACGGGCGATCCCCTTTCCCCGGGCAGATTCCCGGACCGCAATGGAGGCGAGCTCGTGCGAGCCGTCCGAATGGACCTTGACCTGGCCGCAGCCGAGCAGCCCGCCCGAAAGGTCGACGGCTACGACGAAGTGCCGCCAGTCCAGGCTCATCGGGTTGATCCGGACCGCGTGGATCAATGCCCGGATGGGGAGTGAGTCTTCGGGAGTTGCCTTGCGAATCGAATACTCAGCCAAGTGCACCTGCCGCAACGAGAATAACGAATGACGCCACGAACCAGTGGATGAGCAGCGGGTAAAGATAGGACTTCGTCCGCCAACCCACCCAGCCGAACAAAAACCCGCCGATGATGGTGGAAAGTGTCTCAAGCTCGGGCTTTCCAACGTGCGCCAGGGCAAAGGGGACAGCCTGGAGCCAGATCGCCTCCGGGCCGAACTTGCGGCCGTATCCAAATAACAGCCAGCCGCGGAACAGGAACTCCCAGCTGAACAGGTCGATCAGGGTATTCCATGGCAGGCCGGATTCCATCGGTTTGTAGAAGCTGTTCATGGCATCGTTTCCCCGGGCCACCCACCAAAGGATCGGAGCGATCAACAGGATCGATCCGATGGTCAGGAGAAGGCCGGCCTTCCAATCCCCCAGGCAAAACCCGAACTCCGCCGGTTTCTGGCGAAAGACCAGCAGGATGATCAGCATGGGAATGACAAAATAGAAGACCGTCCGATCGAGAAGTTTCGCCGAAAGGCCGGTCGAAGCCCACGCAGGGAACCACTTCGCCCAGGGAAATGCCTGCGAGGTGTAATAATCGAATACCAGCAGGGTAGTACTGACGACCGTGAGGACGGCGATCTTCCAATCCAAATTGAGCTTTTCGACGAATAATTTTTTCATTCTCTACCTGATAAAGATCGCGTCTTGGATGTTCGTGTACTTGGATTGCCGTTCTGGGTGACGATTTCCTCCGCTTCTCTTCGATTTTACCCGGAAATCATCCTGGCGGCGAGCGCCTAAAGATGACTTTATGTCCGCCTCCGCAGATAAGTCGATAGAAGGAATGTTCCCATGCCAAGGAAACCATATATCGCCGGGCCTGGCAGTTTCCAAAAAAACAATTGGCCAAAACCGGTCAGGAACCAGGTTAGAGCGTAAATAAACACCAGGGGAGTGACGGGTAGTCGTTCAGGAGCCAGGAAGAGGGAAATCAGGGCGGCAACAAGGAACCAACCAGCGTAGTTGGTCCAGGGAATACCAAAGTATGCGCCTTGGGATGCCCAATGCCAAATACCCCATTTGACCATCTGCGGATCGATGAAAAGATCCCAAGCCGCAAAGGCGAGACCGGCAACGATGGCCCGGGCGAGGCGCAGACCAGAAGTCAGCATATGCGCCTGTCCAGGGCGGACGATGCAGTCGGCGATCGCCCAGGCAGGCGGGAGCATCATCAGCCAGGCAAACGGGACGAGGATCGGCACCCCGCCCAGTTGCGGCTGCAACGCTTCCGTGTATGAATATCGCCCGAAGGGAAAACCGGTCCGGCTGCCAAGCCATTCGGCCAGCCACGCCAGGGCAAGGACCGGCAATCCAGCCAGCAGGGCGGCTTTCCAGCCCGAAGCCCGCCCCAGACTGAGACCGACAGCCAGCACCTGGGCCAATACGCCGGCCACAATCATCAGAGGCATGGCCGGATCTCCGACTGTCCAGCGGAGAATCGGGGTAAAAACCAGCGTCAGAATCCAAACCAGGACGGCAGAGAAAAAAGGGCGATCGAGAGTGCGGACTGCGTTTCGGAACACGGCACGATTATAGCATCCGATCTCCGTCCGACATTGTGGGGGATTGCTTCCCTTCTATCTTTCCGGTGAGCCTTTCACTCGATACTGGCAAATACAAGGATATTCACAGGCATGCTATAATGCCCATGCTTTGGTAATATAACCATCCCTGCACATCCCGGGAGAAACTAACAACATGAACAAATCAATCTCGCTCATCTTGAAAGTGGTTGGCCTCCTGCTCTCCCTGACGTTTGCAGCATTTGGGGTCCTTTCACTTCGTCAAAGCAATCTGATTCCAGGTCTGGTCATGGTGGGTCTGGCAATTATCCTTTTCATTGGCACGACCATTCTCAATGACCGCTTCCCTGCAGAGGAGATGTCAGGTGCGGCAGCCAAGGAACAAGTCCGGAATTTTTATAGGAAATACAAAGCCCACATCGGGCCGGTTATCTTTTGGGCTGTCAGTGTCATCATCCCCATCATCGTCCTCTATGCCATGGTTGATCAACAGCGCTCTGGAACGACAAACCGCTGGATCACGGCAGGCTGGGTAAGCACGATCCTCTGCATGATCGTTGCCATGCTATGGACCATCCACTGGCGTTTTCCGAAGTGGGCTGCCATCCGGGGCTGGTTCGCCCAATACAAATACGAAATCCTGATCGTGGCCGTTTTCCTTTTGATTGGCGCAACATTGCGGTCGCTTTTCATCACCCAGCACCCCTACCCCTGGTCGGGTGATGAAATGTCGGTCGGTACCGAGGGACGCAGGATCATCAACGGGGAAGTGACCGATTTCTTCGCCACCGGTTGGTCCGGCCAGCCCAACTGGTCGTTCGTACCGACGGCGATTTCGGAGATCCTGTTCGGGCAAAACATCCTTGCCATCCGCCTGGTGAGTATCATCGAAGGTACGCTCGCGATCCTGTTCCTCTACCTTCTGGCGCGCGAATTGTTCGGCAAGACGATTGCCGCCCTGGCTGCCGGCGTTCTTGTCGCCTTGCCGATCCACTTGCAATTCAGCCGCATCGGCGTCAACAACATCATCGACAGTATGACTGTTTGCCTTGTGCTCTGGTTGACCTTGCGGGCGATCCGGCTGGATCGTTACCAGAATTACTTATGGGCGGGCATCACGGCCGGCCTTACCTTTTATACATATGTCGGCACCCGCCTTGTTCTGATCCTGGCCATCGTATTGCTGGCTTATACGATCATCCGTGAACGCGGTTATTTCCGCAAACACCTCTTACACCTGGGCATTTTCATCGGCGCGGCCATCATCGTGATCGCACCTCAAGGTTATTTCTTCTACCGTCACCCGGATGTTTTCATGACGCGCTTCGGACAGGAGAGTATCCTGCTGAACCATTGGCTGCCGCTCCAGGCCCAGCGCACCGGCCAGAGCATGGTTGCCATTATGTGGAAACAGACCACGGATACCGTCCTGGTCTATGTCTCGCAACCGGCTGTCGGGAACTTCTTCAACTCCCCCAATCCCTATCTGACTGTTCTGGGCTCGATCTTCTTCCTCTTTGGGATGGGATACGCGCTGGTTAAGTGCTGGCATACCCGCATGATGATTCTACTGGTCTGGTTCTGGTCGGTGGTGATCGTCGGCGGGATCCTGACCCTCAGCCCGCCCGCCAACACCCGCCTGGTGATGACCCTGCCGGCTGTGGCCATTTTCATCGCCCTGGGTACCTATCAGTTCTTTGAATATGTCCTCCGGTTGAAGATCATCACCCCTACCTGGCAAACCGTCCTCAGCGGAGCAGTCGTCCTCATCCTGGTGCTCCAGAATACGTTCTTTTACTTCGGCGTTTATCGCACCAAGGATTACTTCGAGGACGCCTCCGGGGAGTTCGGCCAGGAGGTCGGGCTTGAAATCCGCAGCCTCGGGCCGAATTATGACTATTATCTGTTCGGCTCCCCACGGGTCTTTGCCGCCTTCCCCACAAGTGTATTCCTGGATCCAAATATCCAGATGGTGGATCTGCAAACCAAGGACATCGACACCCTGACTCTACGGCCCGGGATGGGGAACATCTTTGCCTCCATCCCCGAAAACCGCTCGGACCTCGACCGGATCGCCCAGAAATTTCCGGGTGGAACCATGATCCAGGTTCCCAGGCGTTATATAAATGAAATCCTCTTCTACGCCTACATCCTGAAGCCTTGACGATGAACACTTCTTCGACGGATCGCCCTATTCAGGTAACGCTTCTGGCAATAGTGGGAGTCTTCTTCTCCCTGGGAAGCGCCATCCGGCTGGGTTATGTCATCTACTTATGGGGCCCGTTGACGGAATACAAAGGTCACCCGCTCTATATCGTTCTGAGCGGCGTAATCTGGTTCGCTTCTGGAATGATCCTCGCCTGGGGAATCTGGAAGGGCAGGAAATGGGCATGGGCTGCAACGTTAGGTGTGATAGCAGCATATCTGGCATGGTACTGGTTCGATCGCCTGGTGGTCCAAACCCCACATTCCAACTGGTCCTTCGTCCTGATCGCCCAACTCGTCATCCTGGCCGTCCTGCTTGCAATTCTCTTCTCGCCTCGAACGAGGGAATACTTCCATAGAGGCATGCATGAGTGAAAATCCGAGGTTAGAAAAACTGCAAGAGCGCAAGGCGAAAACCAGGCTCGGCGGTGGACCCGAACGGATCGAAGCCCAGCACAAAAAAGGCAAATTGACCGCCCGGGAACGTCTCGATCTGCTTCTGGACAAAGGCTCTTTCCACGAAACGGATTCCTTCGTCGTCCATCGGACCCATGATTTCGGCCTGGAGAAGCAAATCTACCCCGGCGACAGCGTCGTGACCGGCTGGGGGACGATCGATGGGCGCCTCGTATATGTTTTCTCCCAGGACTTCACCGTCTTTGGCGGCAGCCTCGGGGAGGTGCATGCCGAGAAGATCTGCAAAATCCAGGACCTCGCCCTCAAGAACGGAGCGCCGGTGATTGCCCTGAATGACTCGGGCGGGGCGCGCATCCAGGAGGGCGTGGTTTCGCTGGCAGGCTATGCTGAAATTTTCCTGCGCAACACCCTCTCCTCAGGCGTCATCCCACAGATCTCGGTCATCCTCGGTCCCTGCGCCGGCGGGGCGGTCTACTCCCCCGCCCTGACCGATTTCGTCTTCATGGTCCGAGGTATCTCGAACATGTTCGTGACCGGTCCGGACGTGGTCAAGGCTGTGACTCACGAAGCGGTCTCTGCCGAAGATTTGGGCGGAGCGGACATCCACGCCGAGAAATCAGGCGTTTGCCATGTCACCGCCGAGAGCGAAGAGGACGTGATGTTCCTCATTCGCAAGCTGCTGGCATACCTGCCACAGAACAACCTGGAAGATCCTCCCATCCTCTCCAGCGGGGACGATCCCCTGCGGATGGACGAATCCCTCGATACGATCATTCCCGAGGATCCCGGAAAACCGTACGACGTCAAGGAGATCATTCAGCGGGTGGTGGATAACGGCCAGTTCTACGAGATCCAGGAGGCCTTTGCCCAGAACATCGTGATAGGCTTCGCCCGGCTGGGCGGACACTCAACCGGGATTATCGCCAACCAGCCGCGGGTCCTGGCAGGCGTGCTGGATATCGACGCCAGCGAAAAAGCCGCCCGGTTTGTCCGGTTTTGCGATTCGTTCAACATTCCGATCGTCACCCTGGTGGACGTTCCGGGCTTCATGCCCGGGACCCAGCAGGAACACGGCGGGATCATCCGCTCGGGCGCCAAACTACTGCACGCATATTGCGAAGCGACTGTCCCCAAGATCACCATCATCCTGCGCAAGGCCTACGGTGGGGCTTACATCGTCATGTCCAGCAAACACCTGCGGGGAGATATCAATTTGGCTTGGCCAACTGCGGAGATCGCCGTGATGGGACCGGACGGCGCGGTAAGTATCGTCCAGCGTAAAGAGATGGAAAATGCCAAGGATCCGGTCAAGCGTAAGGCGGAGTTGGTCAACGAGTATCGCGAAAAGTTCGCCAATCCTTACGTGGCAGCGGAACGGGGCTACGTGGATGACGTGATCGAACCGGCCGAGACCCGTCAGCGCCTGATCAATGCCCTTGAAATGCTCCAAAACAAACGCGACAATAATCCCGGGAAAAAGCACGGAAACATCCCCTTATAGGAGAATGGAATGTCAATTGCACAATGGGTTTCAGTAGGAGTCATGGTCATCGTATCGACGGTGGCTTTCATCACCGCTTATCGAAAACGGCCCGTCATCGGCATCCTGGCAGCTGCCTTCGTGGTCCTGATCTTCATCTGGTACCGCAAACAGGGACTGAATGTGATCGGGTTCGTCCAGCCGAAGAGCTGGCTGGCTACCGGACTGTGGGGCGTCGGGTTGGGCATGGCTTTGTACCTGCTTTCCACGCTTGTGATCGATCCTTTTATCGAGAGCAGCACAGGGAAACCGACCAACCTGGATTTCCTGGATAAAATCCGCGGCAATTGGAAACAACTCCTGCTCGGCCTCCTGCTGGCCTGGGTCTTGACCGCCTTCCTGGCGGAGAGCATATTCCGCGGCTTCCTGATGTCCGAAATTGGGAACATCCTGACCCGCACCGGCGTGTTCGCCGCCATCGGCTTGTTGATCAGCGCCATCGTCTATGGCGCCGCCCACTGGCACCGGGGCGAAAGCGGCATCCTCGGTGCAGCCATCCTGGGGTTGCTCCTGGGTGACATTTTCATCTGGAGCGGTTACAATCTGTGGATGCCAATCCTGGCGCATGCAGTCCTGGAGACCATCAGCCTGATTCTGGTCTTCTTCAACCAGGACAAATTCCTGAAAAATATGATCTGGAAAGAAAAGAAAAATGAACGAAGTCAACGCCCGGCTGCAAAAAATCGCTGATTTTGTCCAGAAATATCTCGATCAGAGTTACCAGAAACGCTCCAAGGCCGACAAGACCAACCTCGACCGCTATCTCTTGGATGCCGATTACCGCTGGAAACATACCCTGCGGGTGGCGCAGTTCGGCAAAGTGATCGCCGAAAACGAAGGTGCGGATGTCGAGCTGGTGGCGGCGGCCTGTCTCCTGCACGACGTGGCCTGGTTCGATGCCCATGAGGAGAACAGCCGTGAACACGGTCGGCTGGGTTCGGAAAAGGCCAGCGGCGTCCTGGAAAAACTCGGCTTCAGCCCCGAACAGATCGAGAATATTTGCTATTCCATCGCGGCCCACGTGGATGAAGACAATCCCAAAACGCTGGAGGCCAGGATCCTCAGCGACGCCGACAACGTCGACCGCTTCGGTCCCTACCGCATTCTTCAATGGTGCTTTTCGGACATTCGCGATTACGAAAAATTGACCGCCAAGCTCACCGAACGCATCCAGCGTCTCGAGCAATATCGCGAAGAAAATCCGCTCTTTACTGCCACGGGGCAACAGCTTTTTGCCGAACAACTCAACCTCCAGCTACGCTTCTTCTGTGAATTCGTCGGGGAAAAAGCGTTAAGTGTGATGCCGCAAATCTGACATGTTCAAGAAATTGCTCATCGCCAACCGCGGTGAGATTGCCGTCCGCATCCAACGCGCCTGCCGGGAACTCGGTATCAAAACGGTCGCCATCTATTCCGAGGCTGACCGGCAGGCGATGCACGTTCGCTTTGCTGACGAGGCCTACCTTCTCGGGCCTTCGCCGGCCCGCGATTCGTACCTGCGCGGGGACAAAATCATCGACATCGCCCGGAAGTGTAATGCAGATGCGATCCATCCCGGCTACGGTTTCCTGGCCGAACGGGCAGACTTTGCCGCTGCCTGTGCGGACGCCGGCCTGGTTTTTATCGGGCCCCGCCCCTCTGCCATCGCCGCCATGGGGGACAAGGCCGTGGCCCGTTCCACCGTCGCGAAGGCAGGCGTGCCGGTCGTTCCCGGGACAGAAGGCGAAGGGGCATTGCAGGACGACGAGCTTCTCTCCCTGGCGCCCGCGATCGGTTTTCCGCTCCTGATCAAAGCCGTCGCCGGCGGCGGCGGAAAAGGGATGAGGGAGGTCCGCACGCTGGACGAGATGCCAGAATTGCTCCAGTCGGCGCGCCGTGAAGCCGAGTCCGCTTTCGGGGATGGGAATGTCTACCTGGAAAAACTGGTGGACGGCGCCCGCCACATCGAATTCCAGATCATGGCCGATCAATTCGGGGACGTCATCCACCTTGGGGAAAGGGAATGCTCCATCCAGCGCCGTCATCAAAAACTCATCGAGGAGACCCCCTCCCCGCTCCTGGCGGACGACGAAGGACTCCGCCAGCGGATGGGAGCGGTGGCTGTCCAAGCCGCCCGGGCAGTGGATTATGCCAATGCCGGGACGATCGAATTCCTGGTCGACAAGGATCGTAATTTCTATTTTCTGGAGATGAATACCCGCCTTCAGGTGGAGCATCCAATCACGGAAGCCGTCACCGGGATGGACATCGTCGCCGAACAAATCCGCGTCGCCTTCGGCTGGAGGCTCAGCCACAAACAGGAGGACATCCGGCAGAACGGCGCGGCCATCGAGTGCCGGATCAATGCTGAAGATCCTTATACTGGCTTCCTGCCCTCGACGGGCTGTATCACCCTGACCCAGATCCCGACCGGTCCCGGGGTGAGGATCGACACCGGCGTTTACGTCGGCTTCGAAGTATCCCCGTATTACGATCCGCTGATCGCCAAGCTCGTCACCTGGGGGGAAACGCGCAGCCAGGCCATCGTCCGCATGCGGCGCGCCCTGGAGGAGTATCGGATCGTCGGCATTCGCACTAACATTCCATTCCACCAGGGAATGCTGAGCACGTATCCTTTCATCACCGGCAAATACGACACGCGCTTCGTAGAGGACCAATTCTCGGCCAGCGACGCCGCCGAAAACCGCGAACTCTACCTCGACATAGCCGCCCTGATGGCCTCGCTGGTCGCACATGGGCAGATGGAACGGCGGGTTCAGCTCTACCCGCAGAGCGACCGAAAATCGAAATGGAAGTGGGCGGACCGCCAGGAGAAATTCGGTCGATGAAATATATCGCAGAAGTGGACGGGTTGGAATTCCCGGTCGAGATCGTCGACGAGCACCACGTCCGGTTCGGTGACGAGGTCCTCGAAGTGGACCTGGCGGCTGTCAGCGGGGAACCGCTCTATTCGTTGATCGTCAACGGCGAGTCGTTCGAAGGCTACGTTTATCCCGACGAGGATCACTGGCAGGTCCATCTCCTCGGGCAGTTCTACCAGATCCGGGTGGAGGACGAGCGCGAAAAGCGTTTACGCGCGGCCAGTCAGGTCGTCGAACGCTCCGGCGCCGAGTACGTATTGAAAGCCCCCATGCCCGGCTTGCTCATCAGCGTTCCCGTCAGCGAAGGCCAGAGCGTTCAAAAAGGCGAGATATTATTGATCTTGGAATCCATGAAGATGCAGAACGAGCTGCGCGCCCCGTTCGATGGAAAGATCGCCAGACTGCGCGTGAAGCCAGGGGAGACCGTACAGCAAAAGCAAATCCTGTTGAATCTGGTGGCCGAACCTGCCGCGAAGAAATAAGCGCAGAAAAGAGCGCCGGATATAAAAAGCTTCTCCTGAGATGATCGCTCAGGAGAAGCTTACTTTTGGTTTTCGCTTTCCGGTCTTCTGATTACTCACACAAAAGGTTTTCCCGTTACTTGACCGTCACATTGATCGTGAACGTATCGAGGGGCGCAACGTCTTTTTCCCATGGGCGGTGATAAATCAAGGTCAGCGTCGCCGCTCCCGCTTTTAGGGCCTTGAAGGTCAATGTCTGTGTTCCGCTAGCGCCTGCCAACCCAGGATTACTGCTTTTGAACTGGGTTTCTCCCACCTGCTGGAACATACTGGAGTCGAGGTCTTTCGCTTCCCAGGTGTAGCCGGTCGACGGGTTGCCGGATAAGGCAATGACGATCTGCCCACCAACCGCGGCGTCGATCGATTTGTTATTGTCGCTGGCGCTTAGCTTGGTTTTCTGGGGGCCGCAGGCACTCGCCATAGCTAATACGACAAAAATGGTTGCGATGAATACAAGTTTGCGTGCCATGATGTTTCTCCTTTTGGAAAGATATGTGTGTACGAAACGCTCCAATGATCGACAAAGTTCCCGATCCGAGCCCATTTTACGGCGGGCTTTGGCTCATGCTGTTCACATAATCGACCGCGCCCTGGCAGGCCGGGGTAAGGTGCGTCAACAAGTGGTCCCAGTC
>DATJPX010000114.1:0-2252 GCA_035506155.1 Anaerolineales bacterium | reverse complement strand
GCCTTGGTGCTCGGGATCCTGTCCCAGGCAGGCCAGACGGCCGGGCACGAGCTGGCACTCCCCTGGTCCCCAGCGGTCATCACTCTGCTCACCACCACACGGCTGGGGATCATCTGGCTCATCCGCCTGGCGCTGGCGCTGGCAGGCGTCTGGCTGATGCTGGGCAGCCGCTTCCCCTGGAAACGCTGGGTCGGCTTTTTCACGGGCCTCGGCCTGCTCCTGACCGTCAGCCTGACCAGCCACGCCGCCACCGAGGCGCACCCCATCCTTCCGGTGATGGACGACTGGATCCATCTGACTGGGATGAGCTTCTGGTTCGGAGGGCTGGCCTGCCTGCTTACCGGCCTGCGGGAGATCCGTTCACTGGAGGGCCGGCTGCGGACCAGGCTAACCTCCATGGCTGCAGCCCGCTTCTCGGCGATGGCCCTGGTCACCGTTGGGACGATCGGACTCACCGGATTGTACTCGGCCAGCTTGCGGGTCGGAACGCTCACGGCCCTGCTCACGTCGATCTACGGGCATGCGCTGCTCTTCAAGCAGATCTTCGTCGTCTCCCTGCTCCTGCTGGCAGGCGTGAACCTGTTATTCATCTCCCCTCGCCTGAAGCGCGACCGGGAGCGCGGGGGTGGGAACGCCGCCCTGGTAGCCCGTTTTGGCAAAATGGTCCTGGCCGAGACCATCCTGGCCGGCCTGCTGCTCGCTGCTGTGAGCCTGCTGACCTACCTCCCGCCGGCGAAGATCACGCCTCCCGTGCTTGCGCTGACCGGCAACACCCGCGTGGACGACTTGGGGATGAACATCACCATCTCGCCCGGCCAGGTCGGCCAGAACACCTTCACCTTGAAACTGGTCTCCAACGGACAGCCGGTCACGACGGTCAAGGAGGCGCTGTTGCGCTTCACGCCCGAACAAGGTAATTTTGCGCCATCCGAAGGACAGCTCATCAGCCAGGGGGATGGCACCTATACGGCCAAGGGCACCTATTTCAGCCTCCCGGGCAACTGGCAGGTCCAGGCGGTGGTCCGGCGGGCGAACAAGTTCGACGCCTACGCCAATTTCATCTTCAAGGTTGGCGCGCCCGGGGCGACGGCACAACCGTCCGCCACCCCTCACGTGGCGGGAAGCTTAATCCTGCTGATCGCCTTTCTCCTCACCCTGATCGCGGCGGCGCTGCCGCTGCATCCCTCTGGCCGCTTCATGGTCGGGGTTCTCCCGACCCTGGCGGCCCTGATCGCCGGGGTTTATTTCGCCACCCTGCCGATCCATGCAAGCCGCGAGGATGCCAACCCGGTCCCGCCCAGCAGCCAATCGATCACCGAGGGAAAAGCGGTGTTCACCCAATACTGCGTTGCCTGCCACGGCACTTCCGGGAAGGGGGATGGACCGGTGGGGGTGACGCTTAACCCCCGCCCGGCCGACCTGACCATCCACGGCGTGCCCGGCGTCCACACCGATGCTCAGCTTTACGATTGGATCACCAACGGCCTGCCGGGGACGCGCATGCCGGCCTGGAAAGCCACCATATCGGACACCGACCGCTGGAACCTGGTGAATTACATCCGCTTCCTGGCGCAGCCCTCGCAGTAGATTCCGACAGGACAAATGTCCAGACGGCGCTTGCTCCTTTCGCTCATCACATTGACCGTACTGCTTGATGGCTGCACGGTCGACATCAGTCAGCAGGTCTATCCGACCCCGATTGCATTGCCGCCCGCGTCAACGGTCGCAGTTCCCAACTCCGGACCGACCTCACTGGCCACAACCCCCATCCCGGCGATCTGGTCTGGTATGAACCTTAGCGGACGCCTGGTTTACTTGACCGGATTCCAGGAGAACAGTAATCCTTATATAAGGCTTCAAAGCCTGGACCTGGCGAGCGGTCTGGTCACGACCCTTTACCAGACGCCTCCGATTTGGTGGATCTCCGCTGCGGCGGTCTCGCCGGACGAAAAAGTGGTGGCGCTCTCGTATGCGACCCCGACCAATTACCCGGCGCTTTACCTTATGCCGCTCGACAGCTCGAGCGCGCCCGTCCCGCTCTTTTCCCCGCCGACCAAAGACGATGAGTATATCGAACCGGTCTGGTCACCGGACGGGAAGTACATTTACTTCGCGCACACCAACTTCGGCTCGCCGCCCAAGAAGTCGGGACAGCTGTTCCCGGTCTTTGACATCGAACGGATCGCCTACCCCAAAGGTGCTCCCGAGCAAGTACTGACGGATGCCTACTGGCCAAGACTGTCTTCAGATGG
>DATJPX010000113.1:0-11580 GCA_035506155.1 Anaerolineales bacterium | reverse complement strand
GATGCGCTATAGCATCCAGGATATTCTCAGAATCCTTTCCTTCGTCGGCATATTCATCCTGTTCCTCAGTTCCATACTGATCATCTTTGTGCCGTCCATCGGGGTGATGAATTATCACAGCATTCAGGGCGCGTGGAAGGGTGTGTACTGGCACAAAAATCATCTAGGGTTGATCGCAACGTTCATAAACATATTATTCCTGATAAACATCATCGATTCCTGGAAATCCCAAAAGAAGCATCTTTTCATCTGGGTTCCGCTCTACTTTTGCGCCCTGCTGTTCGTCTATAAATCGGGCTCCGTTGCGGCCTACCTGACGACCCTCTGCTTGCACGGGCTGATCCTGCTCGCACTTGCCTGGTTGAAATTCAGACAAAAGCTCCACCGATTCCATTATCTGCTTTTTGCCCTGGTACTTCTGATTGCAGGGTTCAGCCTGTATTTCGGTGCAGATCGTTTTCTGGCAATCTTCAATCGAAACGAGTCCCTGACGGGCAGGGTCCCGATGTGGACCTATCTCTTCAATACTTATATAAGCAAACGACTCTTCGGTGGATACGGTTTCAACGCTTTTTGGTACATCTATTCGCACCGGGTGGCGATGGGGCTGGCAGCAGGTTATCCGGATCCGATCGTCATTGCCGATAACGGTTTTATCGACATCCTAGTGAATACGGGCCTGGGCGGATTTCTATTATTCCTGGTTTATTATCTTGGCGCATGGTGGCATTCCATCAGGCAGGCGGGGAAGGCCAAAGATATCACCGGGATCTTCCCCCTCGTCTTAATGTCCTTCACGTTGCTGGCAAATATCAGTTGGAGCCTGATTTTCGAGAATCAGAGCTTCTTCACGCTGATCATAGTTTCAATTCTTTTTTGCATCTCTGGAAATTCCCTCATGGACCGCTCGGGACAGTGAAATCAGATTTGCTCGGAATGGAATGCCACAGGGAGAGAGGCCATTGAATCAAAGACCCGCCTGAACGGCGGGTCCTTTCTGCGGTCCGGACGCCGGAGGAACCCCTCAAATCGCCGCCGCTGCAAGCATCTTGATCAGCGCATCACACCCCCCGGCCCGGATGAATTCCGTATGATCGTCGATCGTCTGAAAATGCCGCCCGGTTATCTTTTGGCACAGGATTTCAGACCCCGTCGCATCGTTGAATGCTTTCATGATCCCGGTAATATTTTCATTCTTATAGGATGCAGGGGTTTCCCCCGGATGTTTCCTGCACCAGGCGAGCGTGTTCAGCCAAAACGCCGCCCCCAGGGCGCCGCAGGCGTTCCCGCTCAATCCCATCCCTCCGGCCAGCCCGGCGACCGTGACCGCATCTTCCTCGCTGGCGCCCATTTTTTGGGCGACTTCCGTGGCGCAGCTGACGGGCGGCTGGGCAAGAACGGTCGGTTCCATGGATAATCCCTGCGCAGCCGCCTGGATCGCCTCCGGGGCCCAGTTTCCCGCCAGGTTGAAACAGACACTATTCTTCAGGCCGCCATGAAAGGCGGTCGTCAGCATGAATTTGATCATGCCGAATGGGTTATTGAAATCGAAGCCGACGATCTGCCGGCAGTTGACGCTATGCGCCCTCTTCAGGAACGATTCCATGACTTGTTGAGTCGTCGTCATGGCGCCTGCAATGGCCTGTCCGCGGTCGGCGTGCCGGCGATAGGATTCCGCGCCGACGGCCAACGCGGAGCCCCAAAGCATCCCGCACTGCTGCCCGCACATCAGGCCGCCGGCCAGGGTGTTCGAGGCAAGCTCATCGGTCTCTTCCGGATGGCCGAATTCGCGGTTCAGGATATAAAAGAACGTGTGAGAACAAGCCCCGCATTTCAAGAATGTTTTCTTGGCGTCCTGTTGAATCGTCTGCGATGGATCCATTTTCCCTCCGTGTTGAACAATCCGGACGAGGCGGGTTGGGACGTTTGCCTTCGATATCTTGCCCGCCCCTATGATTCGGCTCTTGCAATCGAAACGCAGTACTCTTATTATACGGATAATTGGCGCAATATATTCGGATCTGACCGGCCGCTGGAAACCGATCCGGAAGCGCCTGAAGCCCTGTTTCGAACATGCGGTGAATCAAATACCGCCTGGAACCCGGATTCCAGGCGGTATTTTGGCGCCTTATCAGGATTGCTGGATAGACAGATAACGCAAAACTGGGGGATTTATTTCGCCGTTCCAGCGGCAGGTAGGTTGCGCCGAAACTTACTCCCACCGAAATGTTCTTACCGAGACAACGATCCCCAGCAGGAGCATCCCGGCCAGCACAGCCACATCCAGCAGGTGACTACCCCAGCTCTCGCCGATCCACAGGCCGCGCAGCAGGTTGACCACGTAGGTCAACGGCAGGAAAGCCGACAACCTGGCGACGGTTGCGGGCATCAGTTCACGCGGCCAGGCGGCCCCGGAAAGGATCAACATCGGGTAGAGCAGCACCATGGCAAGGATCTGGGCCGTGCGGGCATTGGGCATGACCCCTGCCAGGATGAAGCCGATCCCAAAGAAACTCAGGCTGCACAGGGTGAATCCACCCAACATGCTGAAGACATTTCCATCGAATCGAACGTGGTAAACGACCTTCCCGGCAACGGCGAGCAGGAGCACGCCCAGGCCGGTCATGACGAATACCACCACGACCTGGGCCGCCATGACGACCAGCGGGCTGACCGGCGTGGTGCGCAGGCGGCGCAGGATGCCGTTCTCACGGTAGGTCGCCAGGGTGATGGTGACGGGCATCAACCCGGTCATCCCGATGATCATGGCGGTGAAGGCCGGGATCAGGGTCCCGATCGCGCCCTGGGTGCTGTCCGTGCCCGGCACGGGTTGGGTGCCATAGATGCTGCCGAAAATGAACAGCATCACCAGCGGGAAGATCAGCGTAAAGAAGGCGCTCACCGGTTCACGCAGGAACAGCTTGGCTTCCATCCAGGTCATCTTCAACAGGCTTTTCATCTCTCGCCTCACTCTCTCAGGTCCCGGCCGGTCAGGCTCAGGAAGACGTCTTCCAGGTCCGGCTGCTCGGTGCGCAGGTCATGGAACTGGATGCCCTGCCCGCCCAACTGGCTGACCACTTCGCTCACCAGCCCATTACCGGAGCCCTTGGCAGGACCCTTGCAGCCGTTGGCGGCGTGGATAATGACCTGGCCTCCCTGGACCTCGAGCCGGACCGCGCCGGAAAGGGATTTCTCAAAGGTCGCCGGCAGGGGCCCATCCACGCTGAAGACGACGCGTTCCTCCGCATCCAGGCTATGGATCAAGTTGGCGGGCGTGTCGAGGGCAACGATTTTCCCGTGGTCGAGGATGGCGATCCGGTCGCACAACTTCTCGGCTTCTTCCATGAAATGGGTGCTAAGGATCACGGACTTGCCGCGCGTACGCACGTCGCGCACCAAGTCCCAGATGGCGTGGCGGGCTTGCGGGTCCAGGCCGGTGGTGAGTTCGTCGAGGAAGACCAGTTGCGGGTCAGGCAGGAGCGCCAGGGCAATGAACAGGCGCTGCTTCTGTCCGCCCGAAAGTTTCGCGAAAGGCGTGTTGCGCTTTTCGTCCAGGCCCAGGCGGAGAAGCAGTTCCTTCCAATCGACGGCTTTGGGATAGAACGAAGCGTACAGGTCGAGCGCTTCCCAGACTTTCATCCGGTCCGGCAGGTTGGATTGCTGCAGTTGCATCCCGGTCCGCAGGCAAAGGGCCTGGCCTTCAAGCTGTGGATCCACACCCAGGACGCGAACCATCCCCGAGTCCGGCTTGCGCAGGCCTTCCAGGCATTCGATGGTGGTCGTCTTGCCTGCGCCGTTCGGGCCGACCATCCCGAAGATCTCGCCCTCCCGCACCTCGAACGAGACGCCATCCACTGCGGCCAGCGCGCCGTAGGTTTTCCGCAGTCCTTCCACCTGCACAATCGTATCCATTCTTCCCTCACTTGCCTTTCAAAATCTTTTCGAGGGCGGCCACGTGCTCGCGAAAGATCCGGCGGCCAGCCTCGGTTGCAGAAACATAGGTGTGCGGCTTGCGCTCGACGAACGTCTTGTTGACAGCAATGTAGCCGGCCTCCTCCAATTTACGCAGGTGGGCGCCCAGGTTGCCGTCAGTGACCTTCAGCAGGTCGCGCAAGTAGGTGAAGTCCACCTCATTGCCCGCCTCCAAGGTCACCAGGGCGGCCATGATCTGGAGGCGCACCGGCTGGTGAATGGTTTCGTTCAGCTCAGCCATGGTTCACCACCTCAGGCGGATGTAGAGGCCCAGGGCAATCATCCCGCCGCCGCCCAGGATGGCCATCCAGAGATAGAAAATACCGGGTAGCAGGAAGTACCCGACCAGCGCCAGGGCCGTGATCGGAAGCGTCCACCAGACGGAGGAGAAAGAGAACAGCAGTCCCATCGCCATCTGGCCCAACATGAGGAACAGGATGACCAGCAAGGTCGCCTGTTTCCCGTCCGCAGGCCGGGCAACCGCGATGACGGCCAGGGCGAAGAAGGCCAGGAGCAGCCAGAAAAGACCGACCCGCCGGATCATCGGGGCCGTCGACGGGCTGCGGACGCGGTTTCCCATCCGGCTGCCCAGGACGATCCCTGCGATGGTCCCCGTGAGGCTCAACCCGCCCCAGATATAGGCGACGATCCCCACCGGCAGGAACTGGGTGGATAAGAATCCGATCAGCCAGACAAGGCCGGTGATGATCAGGGTGATGTACGTTCCGCCGCTGGCGATCGACTTGCGGGTCTTTTGCGCCATGGTCTGGATCGCTGCCAGGGCTTCTTCGGCTTCGGTAGGGGAAATATTCATGGCATCCTCCTCTTGTTTACAAGAGTTCTCTGTGGTACAGAGTATTCTACAGCAAATTAGATAAGCTGTCAAGTCCTCGGAGATCGCTTATTTCCTGGAGACAGGGAGGCGAGCCGCCCCACCAAGGCCGGCCGCGACTGGAATACCAGCCAGTTCGGCCGGAAGGGGTAATAAAAACACCCCCTGACTGATGTCAAAATGAGAGGCGGAAGGAAGATTCAGTCGAAAAGCAAAAAAGATACGCGAATAAATTCGAAAGAGACCAGGGAAGGCAGAACTTCTTCCCGAAGGTCCTGGGATGAAACAGTTTTACGGCGAGTCAACAGCTTACTTCCACGACCAAAAAGCCAGGTCCCCATCGGCAATTTTTTGAAAATGGCTGCCATCCGCCTCAACCGTGTAGATGGCATTTTCCCCGCTCGAATCCACGCCAGGGAGGACCAGTTCCTGGCTGTCGGGGGACCAGATCGTGTCCGAACGCTGATACTGGGAATAAAAGGGAAAGATTTGTTGAAACGAATCCGTGGGCGTGAAGGTGGCGACCTGTTTGGTGGTTCCGCTGACCCGGTCATAGACCCAGACGATCAGGTCCGCGCTTGGATTGGTTTGGGCCACCGTCTGTAGCGATGAAGCGGATGGCCCCCCGCTTCCCAAGATAAAATAAGCGATCTTCTGTCCATCGGGAGACCAAAAAAATGCAGCCACATCCCCCTGGGCGATTTGAGTCTGAAGATCGGGGTGAGCGCTGTCCAACACGACCAGGCGGATCGTTGGAGCGGGTCCGGTCGGGTCGTAGACGGCAAACGCCAGGTGGGCGCCTTTGGGCGACCAGGCGAAAGTCACCGGCCCGCTCAGGCTGGCCAGCACCTGTTTCACTTTTCCATCCTGCCCCGCCAGGATCAACTCCTCGTCGCCCGCATCGTTTTGAGCCGCCACGGCGACCCGATCGCCTGCCGGCGACCAGGCAGGGGCATCGAAGAAACCCGGCTTTATGTCCAGGTCCTTGCCGGGGACCGAGCTATCCACCCCGATGAAGGTTAAACGTGCATCCGGGTTTTCAGAACTGGCCCCTCCGACATGGACGATCATTGTGCGGTTATCGGGGGACCAATCCCAATAATATGGCTGTCCGCCGCTGATGAATTTACTTTCGCCGCCCGAGGCGGGGACCAGGTACTGGCCCAGCGCGCCGGTCGTCGCATCACTGCCCAGGAACGCGATGGTCTGGCTGTTGGGAGACCAGGACAGGTAGAAAGGCTGGAAATCCTGGCTGGTGAAATCGTTCACCGGCTGTTTGCCATCCGACCGCGCCGACAATATGCTGACTTCCTGGCCAGACTGGCTCAGACTCACGCGAACGAAGGCCAGATGCTGCCCGTCTGGGGCCCAGGTCAGGTACTGGTAAAGGCGCCCTGCCTGCCCCGCAGATGGGTGGAGGGCGGCATCCTGGGTAATGGCGTGTTGTTGTTTCCCATTCCGGTCCGTCGTGTAAATATTGCCGTCTTTCCCCACATAGGCGATGAGCCCCAGGGGCGCTGCGGAGGTTGGGATACCTGGCATCCGGGATGTAGAAAAGGGGAGGCTAAATGAACAAGCGAGGGAGGTGGCAAGCAAGGCCAACGCCGCCAGGATGACCTGGTTCCTTTTAGCAACCTTTGGCTGACTTTGCCCTTGTCCGGATAGCATACTCTCTCCTCGATTCTCTCACTGCCGTGTAAAAGAGGGACGCCCCTAATTATGACACATATTGTCCGAATTTTGGGGAAATTCCACCCATTTCCGCCAATTAATACAAAAGCCGATGACCCCATTTGATTTGATAATGAATGGCTATTCCCCCCTTGACTTGGAGTCGACTCCAGGTGGTACACTGTTGTTCAGAGGTGAGACGATGAAGATTGCCGAAGTCAGTGAGCTCCATGGAATAACGCCGGATACGTTGCGCTACTATGAGCGCATCGGACTCATCCCACCCGTGCATCGCAATGAAGGCGGCATTCGGGATTACAGCGAACTCGACATAAAGCGGGTCGAATTCATCAAATGTATGCGAAGCGCGGGGCTTCCAATCGAAGTGCTGATCGACTATTTCGGGCTCGTCCAGCAGGGCGACCGGACGATCGAAGCCAGGAAGGAGATCCTGAAAGAACAGCGGGAACTGCTCTTGGCCAGGATGAGGGATATGCAAGAAACGCTGGACGTTTTGGACCATAAAATCGAAGTGTACGAAAATGCTGTTCTGAAAAAAGAGAAGGACTTGGTTCAAGAGAATCGAGTCTCAGAAATCCTTTGATATATAAAAAGACGGGAGTTCACAAAATGCAAACACGCAAGCTCGGAAGTAACAATCTGGAAGTATCGGCCATCGGGCTGGGCTGCATGGGGTTGAGCCAGAGTTATCCTCCGTTCCCAGACAGGCAGGAAAGCATCAAGCTGATCCAAAGCGCCGTCGAACGCGGTGTCACCTTCTTTGATACCGCAGAAGCATACGGCCCGTTCGTGAACGAAGAACTCGTCGGCGAAGCGCTTGCTCCTTTCCGCGGCCGGGTGGTGATTGCCACCAAGTTCGGCTTTAAAGTCGGCTCCTCCGGGCCGGCGGGCCAGGACAGCCGGCCAGAGCATATCAAAGAAGTCGCCGAAGCTTCGCTCAAGCGACTCAAGGTCGAGTCAATCGACCTGTTCTATCAGCACCGTGTGGATCCGAATGTGCCGATCGAAGACGTGGCGGGCGCAGTGAAGGACCTGATCCAGGCAGGCAAGGTCAAGCACTTTGGCCTTTCCGAGGCAGCCGCACAGACCATCCGCCGCGCCCATGCGGTCCAGCCTGTCGCGGCAGTCCAGAGCGAGTATTCCTTGTGGTATCGACGCCCGGAGGAAGAAGTATTGCCGACCCTGGAGGAACTCGGGATCGGGTTCGTTCCGTTCAGCCCGCTGGGCAAGGGCTTCCTGACGGGGAAGATCGACGCAAAGACCCAACTCGATAAAACCGATTTCCGCAATTCCATCCCGCGTTTTACACCCGAAAACCGGGAAGCGAATCAGGCCCTGGTGGATCTGCTTGGCCGGGTTGGAGAAAGGAAGAAGGCGACGCCCGCCCAGGTCGCCCTTGCCTGGCTGCTGGCCCAGAAGCCATGGATCGTCCCAATCCCCGGCACGAAGAAGCTGGAGCGCCTGGACGAGAACATCGGGGCAGCCGCAATCGAACTGACGCCTGACGACCTCCATGAAATCGAGAGCGCTGCAGCGAAGATCCGGGTGCAGGGGGACCGCTATCCCGAAGCGATGGAAAAAAGCACCTATCTCTGAGCAAGAAGGAAGCAAAAATGGACATTAAGAGAAGCGGCTCACAACCTTCCGGCAAGGGACCGTCAGAGTGGTTCACTGGCGCAGTCCGCATCGACCCTCTGTTCCAACCGAACGATCCCGCGCGAGCGTCAGGCGTGAGAGTGACATTCGAGCCCGGTGCCCGGACAGCCTGGCATACTCACTTGCTGGGACAAACCCTGATCGTGACTTCCGGCTGCGGCCGGGTCCAGAACTGGGGTGGTTCGATCGAAGAGATCCGCCCGGGGGACGTGGTCTGGTGTCCGCCAGGCGAGAAGCATTGGCATGGGGCTGCGCCAGCTACCGCCATGACACATATCTCCATCGTGGAACAAGTCGATGGCAAGTCTGCGGATTGGATGGAACAGGTCAGCGACGAACAATACCAGGCAGAATGAAAGGAAATGAGTTAATGATCACATGGACAAGCGACGAACTTGACAAAATCGGGGCAGCCGAAGAACTGGAGATCAGTTCGTCCCGGACAGATGGCGCCTTGCGAAAGGCGGTGACGATCTGGGTCGTCCGCGTCGATGACGGCCTCTACGTCCGGGCTTTCAAGGGCCGGACAGGACCCTGGTTCCGCGCCACCCAGGTACGTCACGAAGGACATATCCGGGCGGGCGGGGTGGACAAGGACGTGACTTTCGTGGAGGAGGCGAATCCGGAGGTCAACGACAAGATCGACGCGGCATATCAGACGAAGTACCGCCGCTACCCCGAGTACGTGCCCCCCATGCTCACCGCCGAGGCGCGCGCCGCAACGATCAAACTTGTGCCGCGCTAAACGAGCCCTTTCCAATGGGAAGGCGTGGCCAGCGCCGCGCCCGGCTGCTCAACCGGCGATCGCGGCAGCATCCTTTCGCCCCTTTTGGCGTTACAACATAAAACCTTGCTGATCCGACGCAGCCAGGGTAAACTTGACACTGTCAAGATTAGGCTGCCCATCTCAGTCTTCACAGAGGAACACGCCGTGGAAATTACCGCCGCACTCCCCCAGGATAAACTGGCCCCGGCCGCACCGGCCGGGAATTTTAATTCGGCCCACCTCCCGGACCTGAACAAGCTGGCCGGACTGGTCACGCGCGAAGACGGTCCGCGCGAGACGACCACGGTCCGGTCGCCCTTCACGGGTCAGGTGCTGGGCGCCGTCCCGATCTGCACGGCCGGGGACGTCCAACTGGCTCTGGAGCGCGCCCGCGCCGCCCAGGCCGCCTGGGCAGGGACGAGCATGGCGCTGCGCAAGCGCATCTTCCTGCGTTATTTCGACCTGATGATGCAGCACCGGGATGAATTCCTGGACGTGATCCAGCTCGAGACCGGCAAGACCCGCCTCAACGCCCTGGACGAGGTCTTCGATGTGGGCATCAACTGCCGCCACTATTCCGCCCGGGCGGCGCGTTACCTCCGCCCGCAGCGCCGCAAAGGCGCCATTCCCTTCTTCACTTCCACGCTGGAAGTCCTGCACCCGAAAGGAGTGGTGGGCTTCATCGCGCCCTGGAACTATCCGCTCTCGATGGCCGTCTCGGATCCCATCCCGGCCCTGATCGCCGGCAACAGCGCCGTGCTCAAGCCAGCCGAGGAGACGCCCTTCTCGGCGCTCTTTGCGGCCAGCCTGCTTTACGAAGCCGGCCTGCCGCGGGACGTCTTCCAGGTGGTCACCGGGAAGGGCCGCATCATCGGGCCGGCCATGCAGGACGGGATCGATTTCCTGGCCTTCACCGGCGGCACCTCCACCGGCCGCAAGCTGGCCGGCCAGGCCGGGGAGCGCCTGATCAAATGCTCGATGGAGCTGGGCGGCAAGAACCCGGCCATCGTGCTCGACGATGCCGACCTGGACAAGTCGGTGGAAGGCGTCCTGCACGCGGCCTTTTCCAGCGCCGGCCAGCTCTGCATCCATGCCGAGCGGCTCTACCTGCAGGACGGCATCTACGCGCGCTTCGTGGAGGCGCTGGTCCGGCGGGTGAAGGGGATGAAGCTCTCCTCCGCCCTGGCGTTCGACGTGGACATGGGCTCGCTGATCTCCCAGGAGCAGTTCGACAAGACGAGCGGGATGGTGGCGGATGCGCTCTCGAAAGGCGCTACGCTCCTGGCCGGCGGGAAGCCGCGCCCGGACCTGGGACCGTATTTCTACGAGCCAACCTTGCTGGCGGGGATCACACCTGACATGGAGGTTTACGCCGAGGAAGTCTTCGGACCGGTGTTGTGCATCTACCGCTTCCACGACCTGGATGAAGCCGTCCGGGCGGCGAACGCCTCGGCCTACGGGCTGAACGCCAGCCTGTGGACGCGGGATATCCGCCGGGGTCAGCAGCTCGCCCGGCGCATCCAGGCCGGCACGGTGAACATCAACGACGGTTTCTCAGCCGCCTGGGGCTCCGTCGACGCCCCCATGGGCGGGATGAAGGCCTCCGGGATCGGCCGCCGCCACGGCGAGGAAGGCATCCGCAAATACACCGAGTCGCAGACGGTCGCCGTCCAGTCGGTCATCCCCTTCGGGCCGTTCGGCATCCTGAACCCGGATCGCTACGAAAAGGTCATGACCTGGATCCTGAAGATAATGAAGGAAATTCCCTTCCTACGCTAGACGGCCCGAACGAAACAAGAATAACGTCGAAACGAAATCCGCCATTCCTGGCGGATTTCTATTGCACCTGCGGAAAAGCAAGTCCATCTTCGGCTTACCGGGAAGAGGCCGCCTGGCTCCTGCGGAACCGGCCGATCAGAAATAGTCCGAGTCCAAGCAGGGTGGATAAAACCCCTGCGCCCGCGACCAGCTCCGCGCCCTTGAAATCGATATCGACCATCGTCGGAGTTTGCAGCGTTTTTACGGGATCGCTCGGGTCAAAATAGAGTGTGACCCTCTGACCGACCTGGTAATGCGGCGGCGAATCGAGGTCGGCGCAATCCGCGTCGTTTTCTTCATAGGTGAACGTCTGGCCCGCCCGCGTTTGCAGTTGGAATTTGGAGCAAAAATAATGCTGGACGCCGTACTCGTTGACCTGGCCGGTATAGGTATATTGAATATTCTCTGTTACCACGGCGCTGGCCTGTTCTGCGCTGCGAAGGAAATTTTGTTCCCGTAAGCCGAGAAAGCCTCCCAGGCCAAGCAATAGAACGCCAATGACTGCGAAAACGAGCGCGCTGATCTTCATGACTCTCCTGTTCGAATCGGTATCGGATTCTGGAATAAGATATTAACCTGATTGGCGAAGTATAGTGCCATTTCCCTTTCGATCATCATCCCCCCAAAGTATGAATGAAGCATGCCTCGGACCGGTTGGCAGGAAACATGGATTAAAGATCGTCGGGGCGCAGGAGTCTGCGCCCCGACGGCAACTTACCCTCGGAATTCCTTTTGCTTCCGTACGACTATGGCTTTTGCTCAGGCTCCATCCGATTCAATTCCTCGATGAAGTTGTCGAACATCTTGCGGGTCTCGTCGTCAGGCATCATTTCCTTGAGCTTCC
>DATJPX010000112.1:0-10380 GCA_035506155.1 Anaerolineales bacterium | reverse complement strand
CGCAGCGACTCGGCCGGCCCAAAACGTTCGGAGTATTTCATTGCCGAGACCGCCGACCCGCCTGCGCTCAAAGCCGCCCTGTCTGCCGCCCTGGGCGTGCGCGGCGTCGTCCGCAAGACCCGCACCCTGTACATGGTCGGGCAGACTCGCCTGCACCTGGACGAAGTGGAAGGCCTGGGACAATTCATGGAATTGGAAGTAGTCCTGCGGCCCGGGCAAACAGATATGGAAGGTCAATCAATTGCAGACGATTTAATGGTAAAACTAGGGATAGAGCAAGGCGATTTATTGGAAGGCGCCTACATGGACCTCCTGGAAAAAGGCGCCTGAGCTCGAAAATCGGACGATCCGAATGCCCAAGAACCCGAAATTGAAGCAAACCGGCTCCCTGCAGCGTAAATACCCCGACCTCGCCGAGGTGTTCGAGAATCTCGACAAATCCGAAAAGCCCGAAGAGGCGTTCGAGAATTTCGACAAGGAGCCGCTTGCCAAGGTCGAGGCGCCCATCTGGCGGGAGATCCGCATCATGGTGGCAGCCAAGCTATACGGATCGGGCAGCATGTCGTCCGAGCGGGCTGCCAAGCTGGCCGGCTTGCCACATGTGGAATTCCTGCTCAACCTGGGTTTCTACAAGATCTTCCCACTTCAGGCCGAACTGACCGAGCTGGAGAGCTCGAATGACTAAAGCCACCTGCAGCGTTTCGCCGGTGGTCTTTCTCTATCGCATCGGGGCGCTCGAATGGCTGCCGCACCTCTTCGACGAGATCTGGATGCCTTCGGAGGTGCTCGACGACCTGCTGGAGGCGCGCTTCATCGGCTACGATGTCCCCAGCCCATTCAACCTGCCCTGGGTGCAGTATCAGGATCCGCAATTGACCATTCCGGCCGCCTGGATGACCTTGGATTTGAGCTCCGGGGAGGTGGCCGCCATGTCGCTGGCCTTCGAGAATCCCAACTGCCTGGTCCTGCTCGACGAGCCGATGGGCCGGCGGGCCGCCAAAGCCGTTGGGATCCAATACTGGGGCACCCTGAAGATCCTGCTGGAAGCCAAGGAGCGCGGCCTGACCGACCGCATCGCCCCGTATGTCGACCGGCTCGGCAAGACCGGCCTGTGGATCATGGGGGACACGCGCCGGCGCATCCTCAAACTGGCCGGAGAGGACGAGCCTGAACCCAAGTCCGAACCCGTGACGTCTCCCGCCGCGCCCCCGCCGCCGGAGCCGGAGCCCACACCCCCTCCTCCCCAGGAGCCGGCCACCCAACCCGGACCGGCCAAACCGCCCGCCGCCCAAGACTAAATCCCTGCACACGACAACCTCGCATTCCTCCGGGACTCACCAGGCCCGAGAGCGTATTTACGCAACCGAAGACTCGGGACCGGATTGCGCTTAAAATCATTTCAGGATGGGCGTATCCGTGAAGCAGATCATGCGTCATATAGAGTGAAAACAGTGAAGGATCGAGAGCTTTTAGAGAAAGCCCGCCTCTTCGACGAGCAGGCGCTCGCAGAGATCTATGACCTCTGGAGCCCGGTTCTCTATCGATATTCCCTGCGCCTGCTGGGCGAGGCGGATTTGGCTGAAGAATGCGTCTCCGAGACTTTCAGCCGCTTCCTGGCTGCTCTCCAGCATGGCAGCGGACCCCGGGAATACTTGCAAGCTTATTTATACCGGATCGCCCATAACTGGATCACCGATCACTATCGCCGCAGTACCCCTCTCCTCATGCCGCTCGAACCCGATCTGGCAGCGGATGCGGAACAGGACCCTCAACAAGCCTTTGCAATCGACGTGGAACGGCAGCGGGTCAGGGCAGCCCTGAGCTACCTCACCCCGGATCAGCGTCAGGTCATCATGCTCAAATTCGTGGAAGAACTGGATAACAAAACCATCGCGGCCGCCCTGAACAAACCGGTCGGGGCCGTAAAAGCCCTGCAGCACCGGGCCCTCGAAAGCCTGCGCCAGATCCTGTCCTCGGAGAAAAAGTCTTCATGAAACTCCATGAGATCCGCCTGGACAAGCAAACCGGGGACCTTCTCGCTCCGCTGCGGGAAGCGCCTGCCAGGGACCGCGCTGCGGCTGCGGCCGGCAAGGCCACCTTCCTTCACCAGGCCAAGACGCTGAAAATCTCGGCTGCCGTCCAACCCCAGGCCAGTCGGCCCTCGCAGGAAAGACGGCCCGCGCTCCCGCTGCTGGCCCGCCTGGCAGCAGTCGTGCTGGCGGTGGTTTTCCTGGCAGGGACGGCCTCGACCGTCTATGCCGCCCAGAGCAGCCTCCCTGACGAGACGCTCTACCCGCTGAAAACCTTCAGCGAAGACGTCCACCTCGCCCTGACAGTTTCCCCGCAGGCGCAGTTGAACCTGACCCTCGAATTCACCGACCGGCGCGTGGACGAGATCACCGCCTTGCAGGCCGCCGGGAAAGCCATTCCGCAAAATTTGATCGACCGCTATCAGGATGAGCTTGACCGAACCCTTTCCCTGGCAGTCCGCCTGGGCGACCCCGCCATGACCCAATCCCTCGGCCAGGTTTCAGAGCATGCGGCCGGCCAGCTCCAAAAATTGCACGAGTTGGAAGGAAATAACCCCAGCCTTCAGGCCCTTCAAAATGTCCATGACCGTCTCCAACAGCAGGTGCGGGATGCCGAATTGGGAAAAACCGACCCGCAGGGATTCCGCCTGCTGATCCAAGGTACGGACAAGGGCAAACACGAAAACCCGGATGGAAATCCGACCAACCCTGACAGCACGCAGGTCCCATCCGGGAACGGAAACGGCCCGGGCGGATATCAGCCCGCTGGAACCCCGACCCCGGACCATGGCGGTCCCAACAACGGCCAGCCCACCAAAACTCCCCGAGGCCACGGGCATGGGCCTGGTTTCCCTGATAAGACCCATGAGCCCGGCCAAGGGCAAAACGACAGACCATAAAGTAAGAGGCGACATGCGGATTTGGAAAGTTCTTCCCATCCTGTTTTTCCTGGTCGGCTGCTCCGGGCTTGCCGGAAATTCGAATCCGTCGACGGGTCCGGTCCCGTCGGTCACCCCGGTGAAATTGACCAACGGTCCCTTCGCCCTGACCGTTTTCTCCCCCGCCGACCAGGCCGTGGTACCCCAGCCAAAGGTCGAACTGCGCGGCGAAGTCTCGGAAGATGCGGTCTTGACGGTCAACGCGGATACTTACGTCTTGAATGCGGGCGCTTTTACGGAAACAATCCTCCTGGCCGAGGGATTGAACTCCATCCAGATCGTTGCCAGCGACATGGCCGGGAATGAGATCGACCTCGTCCTCACCCTGACCTATCAACCCTAGGAGGTTCAGCATGAAAAAGATTTGGATTTTCGTCACCATCCTGACGCTCGCGGCCTTGTTCTTCACGACCGCAAATGTACTGGCGAGCCCGGCAGGAGATTATCTACTGAAGAAGACCCCCATTCACACGCCCGGCCCGAGAGGCACCGAACGCGGCCCCGGCGGGGATCCGCACGGCAACGGCAATGGCAACGGGAATGGGAATGGAGGCTGGAACGGCGCCGAAAACGGGAATGGATTCGACAATCATCCCGGGAACGGCAACGGCAATGATAACCATCCCGGCCAGGGGAATGGAAATCCGAATAACGGCCAGGACCAAGGCGGGCCGCATCACGGCAGGCCGGAAAATTACACCGGAATGATCGGCGCCGTGGATACCGGCAGCCTGACCCTGACTTTGAAAGACGGCTCCAGCCTGGTCTTTACGCTGACCGACCAGACGGAGGTCAGGATCCCGACCCTGGGACACTCCGCCACGACCGCCGACCTGAAGGTCGGCCAGCAAGTGACCATCCGGACGACCGGCGACGACAGCCAGGGATTGGTGGCCGCCATGATCCTGGTCATTCCCGGCAAGCCCGAGAAGATCCATCGCGTCGGCATCGTCACCGATTACCAGCCAGGCGTGAGCATCACTATCCAGGATAAGGACGGGGAGACATTCACCTTCCTGATCACCCCCGATACGAAGATCCTCCCGCCCGACCGGGCCGGCGAGCTCGTCGTGGGCGTTTACGTCACCATCATCACCCCGCGGGACGTGACCGGCGGACCGCTGACCGCCGCGGGCATCGTCATCCATCCCAAGGCCAAGACTCCCACCCCGACGATCACCGATACCCCCATGGCCACCGACACAGCCACGGATACGCCAACCAGCACCGAAACACCGACCGCGACCCCGTAAGGGTCCCGTCAGATCCTCTCCCGATCCTTTCTCGAATAACAAAAAAGTGCCTTCCCGTGGGAAGGCACTTTTGATTCCACAATAACTTCGGAAGCCGGCAGCGATTACTTGAACAGCAGATAGCCCAGGGCAACGGCCACCAGGGTGACCGTGATGTTGTCGACCTCCGCCAGCGGCAGGGATTCGACCGCCGTACCGGCCAGGGCGATCACTGTGATCGGCAGCAGGGTGGAAGCGAACGGGATCTTGAAAACGCCCGCCCCGATGAACACGCCGATGACGAAGGCCGAGAGCACCCACCCGCCGATGAACATGCCCAGCGACCCCGCGACTGATTTCCCCTTGTTCCAGGGCAGCTTCTGCGACCGGATGCCACGCCCCATGATGTCGGCCAGGCCGTCCCCGCCGCACATCAGCATCAGGGCCGTCATGCCGATCGGGGAGGTCTTCCAATAGATCAAGGTCATGACGACGAACACGATGCCGTAGAAAAGCGGCCCGCGCAGGATCTCGCGGCGGTCGCCGGTGCGCGACATGGCCTTGACCGAGGCTTCATCCTTGACCACGCCCAGCCCGATCAGTGCAAACTGGATCGTGATGAGGAAGGGCACCAGGGCGGCCAGCCAGCGGGCGTACCAAACATCCGGGAAGAGCAGCCAGCACAGCACGAAGATCGGGCCGGTGCCGATATGGATGAACTTGCGGCTCAGGCGGCTTTCGATCCAGCCGCGATGAGCGGCAAAGTCCATGATCCGCAGCCAGGCCAGGGCCAGGACGAAAGTGATGATGAGGGCGAGGAATGGATTCATAATGTGTTCCTGTCAGGGATTGGGATGGTCTCGCTCGAGGAGAGGGGAAATTTCGTGAATTGTATCTTAGTTTCGGGCGGTTGGTAACGGGCGGCAATGACTTGTCGAAATCCGCCAGTGAGGCTGAGGGCGCCTCCCGTCGAAAAATGCTATACTATTTATCATCTTCAGTGCAGAAAGGGGTTGTATGGCAAGACTCCGGATATTCACTTTCCTCCTGCTCCTCGTACTCCTCGGCGGACTGGCCGCACCGGTTCGCGCCCAAACCGGCATCCAGGTCTCCGGCGACAAGGCCAGTCTGACCTTCCCGGATAGCGTCCTCTTCAGCGCCGAATTCAAGTCGGATGCCAACATCGAGACCGTGGTGCTGGAATACGGCGTGGACCAGCAGACCTGCGGCACGGTGGAAGCCAAGGCCTTCCCGCAATTCACCCCCGCGGCGGATGTCAAAGCCGAATGGACCTGGGAGATGCGCCAGTCCGGATCGCTCCCGCCGGGCGCATCCATTTGGTGGCAGTGGCAGGTCAAGGATGCGAACGGGGTCCAGTTCACCAGCCCCCGCCAGACCGTCACCTGGATCGATAACAAGCACCCCTGGCAGGTCATCAGCGGAGGCAGCATCAACCTTCATTATTATGACGGCGGCGCCTCTTTCGGGCAGCAACTGCACGATGCCGCCGCCCAGGCCCTGGTGCGCCTCTCCACGGATGTCGGCTTGAAGCCGGACAAGTCGGTGGATATCTACATCTACGCCAACACCAACGACTTGAAAGACTCCATCTTGTACGAACCCTCCTGGGTCGGCGGGCAGGCCTATCCGGCAAACGACATCGTCATCATCGGCGTCTCATCCGATCAGCTGGACTGGGGAAAGAGCACCGAGGCGCACGAGCTGACCCACGTCCTGGTCGGACACCTGACCTTCTCCTGCCTGGGCTTCGTCCCCACCTGGCTGAACGAGGGGCTGGCGATGTACGGCGAGGGCGGCGTCCAGGCCGCCGAGCAGACCCAGTTCGACCAGGCCAAAACGGACGACAAACTCCTGTCCCTGCGCTCCCTGACGGGAAATTTCTCCGAGGAATCCGACCGCGCCACGCTCTCCTACACCGAGTCGTATAGCGTGGTCAACTTCCTGATCAAGAACTACGGGCGGGACAAGATGACCCGCCTGCTGAAAGGCTTGAGCGCCGGGCAGACCGCCGACGAGGCGCTGCAGGCCGTCTATGGCTTCGACACCGACGGACTGGAAGATGCCTGGCGGACCTCGATCGGGGCATCCCCCCGCGCCGGCGCCGCCAATCCGACGCCCGTCCTGACCCCCACCGCCGTGCCCACCCTGGTGCCGATCGGGGCGGCCCCGGTCGCGACGGTCGGGATCGCCACGCCGCATCCCACCCCGGTCGAGCCGACGGCCACCGCAACAGCCGCCGCGCCTGCCGAGGCGCCGTCGCAGGCCGGTCCCACCGCAACCCTTGCGCCGCGCGGCCAGGCCATGAGTCCCGCTTTTAAAAACATCCTGACCGTCCTTGAGTTTGGAGGCGCCTGCCTGCTGGCAGTGCTCCTGCTGGTCGGCATTCCCATCTTTACTGCCACCCGCCGTCGTCACGGGAGGAAACAATGAAAACGAGCCGGAGACTCGCATCGGTTTTGCTGGTCATCGCCTTCATGCTGCTGGCCTGCCAGGCTTCGGGCGCCACGCCCACCGCGACGGGGCCAACCCCGGCGGCCAACGGGACGGCTGCGCCGACCATGCCGCCTTATACCTACATCAGCCAGGAGAACGGGGTTACCGTCAAATATCCGCGCGGCTGGGCGACCAAGCCGCCCCAGCAGGGCGACTCGGTCCTGGTCGTCTTCCTCAGCCAGGACCAGACCATCAGCTCGTTTCTGTACGTTTTCCCGGCCCAATCCGGGGAAACGGCGGAGAGCTTCATAAAGCAGAACGCGGACTCCGCCCTGCAAGGCATGGAAAACATCACCACCTTGAGCGATTCCGCCCTGACGCGCACCGACGCCGTCCAGGCCTGGAGCCGGGTGGTGAAAGGCGTCTACAGCGGGAACGACCTGACCGTCAACCTGACCGCCCTGGTGTACGGGTCACGCGTCTTCCTCATGATGACGATCGCCGGCTCGTCGAGCTACCAGTCACACGCCGGAGAAGTCCAGGCCCTGACGGACGGGATGAGCTTCCAGGCTCCCACCGTCAACGGCGTCAACCGCAACCAGGCCCTGTTCCTGAACGGTGGCGAAAGCACCAACCCGCGCGACTACGATCCGGCTACCGATCACAGCAGCGGCGACAAGCTGGTCTACAGCGGGCTGGTCTCGCTCGATCCCAAGCTCGACCTGGTTCCCGAACTGGCCTATTCCTGGGACCTCTCCCCGGACGGCACCGTCTATACCTTCCACATCCGGGCAAATGCCAAATTCCACGACGGGCGCCCGGTGACCGCCCAGGACGTCGTCTATTCCTGGGAACGGGCTGCCGCCAAAGCGACCGGCTCCGACACGGTCCTCACTTACCTGGGTGACATCCTGGGCGTGGCTGAGATGCACGCCGGTACTGCCGACCATATTTCGGGCCTGAAGGTCCTCGACGAGCACACCCTGCAGGTCACGATCGACGCCCCCAAGGCCTACTTCCTCTACAAGCTGACCATGCCGGTGGCTTTCGTGCTGGACAAGAAAAACGTCGAATCCGGCTCCGACTGGTACCGCACCCCGAACGGCACCGGACCCTACAAGCTGGTCCGTTGGGACAGTTTCCAACTGATGGTCTACCAGGCCAACCAGGACTTCTACCTGGGACCGCCTTCCATCCCGACCATCGTGGTGGAGTTGTATTCGGGCGTCGGGATCCGCCTGTACGAATCCGGGGAGATCGACATGACCGGGGTCGACGCGCTGGACGTGCCGCGCGTCCTCGATCCGAACGACCCGCTGCACGCCGACCTGGTCAGCGGCGTGAACATGTGCACCGACTATGTGACCTTCGACGTGACCAAGCCCCCCTTCGACGACGTGAAGGTCCGCCAGGCATTCAGCCTGGCCTTCGACCGGCAGAAGTACATCGACGTGGTCGATAACGGCATCGGCATCCCGGCCGAGGGTCTTTATCCGCCCGCCTTGCCCGGATTCAACGCCAACCTCCAGGGCCTGGACTTCGACCCGGTCCGGGCCCGCCAGTTGCTGGCCCAATCCAAATACGGCGGCCCCCAGGGATTGCCCCCGATCGTTTACACGGATGCCGGGTTCGGCTCGGACGCCAACCCGAGTGCGGCCGCCATGGCGCAGATGTGGGAACAGAACCTGGGAGTGAAAATCACCATCGAGAATGTCGAGCCGGATAAATATCTCGACCTCCTTCATACGGACCAGCACGGCCAGATCTTCTCGGGCGGCTGGTGCGCCGATTATCCCGACCCGGAGAACTTCGCCGATGTGTTGTTCCACACCGGCGCGCAGCAAAATACCGGCAATTACACCAACCCGGCCCTCGACGCTCTCCTTGACCAGGCGCGCCTGGAAAAGGACGTGACCAAACGCATTCAGCTTTATCAGCAGGCCGAGCAGATGATCGTTCAGGATGCGCCGGCGTTGTTCATCTCCCATGGGGTTTCCTATATGCTGGTCAAGCCGTACGTGAAAGGCTTCGTCCTGACGCCGATCGCCATCCCGATCGATCGGTATCTGTGGCTCCAGCACTAAGGCTGCCGGGCGGATCCCATGGGACCCGCCCGGTTTTTTTCTACGATCCTCCAGGACCGACACTTATCGAACTCTTATCCTCGGGGAAATTTTTTTAATCTCCTAATAAACCCGGAAATCTATAATAAGAGCATAATCAAATGATCAATTTATAGAGGTATGCAAATGGACGGGAAAAAATCGGGGAAAACGCTCAGCCGGCGACTTCTTCTTGCGCTCGGCATCCTGGTCGCGATCGGCGTCCTGCTGGTCGGGATTTCCTACGCAGCAATCAACATCTGGCCCAATTTGGGCGCCCGTACGGTCGACGCAGCCCGTTTCGTCTTCGGGGACCAGTTCGTGGCTGAGGTCGAGAACCTGGTCCTGAGCGCCCAGGATCAACTCAAACAGACCAAATATCGTGTTACCAAAGCCCAGCCGATCGCTCCCTGGCAATCAGCAGGCCCCGGGACAGTCACACAGCAAAATGCACCTGCCCCTGCCAGTCTCATCCCTGTTTCCCCCAATGTTCACCAGGATTGGGTCCTGGCCAACGTGCCTCCGCTGGGGAATGTGCAGGGGGAAGGACAATGGACGCCATACCTGTGGGATGCGGCCGGGAACGTCGTCGCGTACCGGACCTTCCTGCAGCCCGATCCCCAGCGGCCCTATGCCCTGGTTGCAGTGGTGGCGTTCGATCTCCAGGCCACATGGTTGCATTTCGTCCTCGGTTACGACGAGCCGAAGTCGCCGGTGGCCGTGACGCGGCCGGCCCGCATCCCGGCCGGCGACATGCAGCCTGGCCGGATCCTGGCTGCCTTCAACGGCGGATTCAAGGCCCAGCATGGTCATTTTGGCGTGATGCTGAACGGCGTGACCCTCATCCCGCCGCGGGACGGATTTGGAACAGTGGGCATCTATGACGACGGCAGGATCGTCCTGGGTGCATGGGGGAAGGACGTTACTTCCTCGCCTCACCTGGTGACCTATCGCCAGAACGGTCCCTTGATCATCCAGGACGGGGCGGTCAATCCGCGCACCGCCGTGACGGATCCGCAGGACTGGGGCTATACGACCTATGGGGATACCGCCACCGGCCGGTCCGCCCTCGGGATCAGCCAGGATCGGAAAGTGCTCTACTATGCAGTCGGTTTCGATCTGACCCTGCCTTCCCTGGCGCGGGCCATCCGGGCGGCAGGAGCCTACCAGGCCATCCAGCTCGACATCAACAACTTCTATACCCATTTCGAGGCGATCCAGTTCGGCAAGAACAATAAACCCCAGGCCGTGGTCCTGCTGAACCAGATGAAAGGACCCGGCGATCGGCGTTATCTTTCGATCGAGAGCCGTGACTTTTTCTACGTGACGATGAAATGACCGGCTAGGGCCGGGCTTCTGCCAGGAATTCCACCCGCTGGATGACCGGCCCGAGGCTGGACACCTGGAAACTGAATTGGCCCGGCGTCCCCGCTGAGAGCGGCGTGGGGGAATCCCAGCGGCGCACACCGACCACGTTCCCGGTGGAATCGTATGCGGTCGCCAGGACCCACAGGGTCGTGGCCGCGCCGCTGCCGGTCAGGGCGACCTGGCCGCTGAGTTGGGCCGTCCGCCCGCTGGCATCCACCTGGACGAGGACATTCTCCACAGCAACAGGAAGATAGCG
>DATJPX010000111.1:0-61027 GCA_035506155.1 Anaerolineales bacterium | reverse complement strand
GGACCCCAAGCTGGATCCGCACTTCACCGTCTTCACCAGCGACCCGAGCGCGGCCCGGCAGTTCCTCAATCCCTGGTCGGTCGCCCCGCTGGCAGATTGGGCGACCCGTTATCCGCTCAAGCAGGTGCAAAAAACAAACGAGCTCTTTGGCCAATTGACGGTGATGATCTCGCCAAAAGGTATATATATTTCCTGCCCCGGGACGTTGATCCCAGAGGCGGTGGAGGAGATCACCGCTTTGGGAGTGGCGTTGGTCAAGGGCAGATAACCAAAGGGGCGGACACTCTGGTCCGCCCCTACCTTTGTTGGATATCCTTCAAGAAACGAAGTGGATAAACTCGATCCAGATTTTATTTTTATAAGGAGAAAATTATGGTTACCGATGAGGAGGTCAGTCGCTTACGCGGCCGGATCGTGCACCTGGAAGGCCAGATCGCATTTTTGTATAAACATCTGGGAGTCGAATTCGTCCCCGAGCCGGCTGCGGCCGACGATCCTCGCATTCTCGAGGCAATCAGGAATGGCAAGACGCTGGACGCCATCCGCTTATTCCGGGAGATCCACGGGGTCGGCATGGGCGAAGCCACCCAGGGAGTCGACGAGATCAAAGGCAGGTTGGGTATCTAGCAGCAGGAGCGGACCGCGGTCCGCCCCGATAGTTTTTTCTCCAGGCCCTGAGCGGAGCGAGCCGCTTTTTAGCGAGCGCAGACGAAGGGCCATTTTTCATTATTGTTTCTCGCGCCTCCTTCTTTCTGCTCTTACGATGGCATGAATCCCCTCGACATCTCCCCGGATAAGCGCTTCCTTTTTGGCACGACTCCAACCCTTGATCTGATGCTCATATCCTAATGCTTCGATGACCGTTGGTACTTCCGTATACCACATTAACTCGACCGGCCTGCGGCGGAATGTGTAAGCGCCGGGCAATCTACCGTTTTGATGCTCATACAAACGGCGGGACAGATCACCGGTACTGCCGGTATAGTAGGAGTCATCGCCACAAAGAAGGATATAGACATATTGGGACATACTACCCCCTGTGGCCCTGAGCGGAGGTTTCGAGTGAAGCGAGGAACCGCAGACGAAGGGCAGCTTCTCTCGGGCTTCGTCTTCGTCGCTAAGAGCGCTCCTCCGCTCAGCCCCGCTACTCTTCCCCGGACAACAATTTCAGCTTCTCCCACGGCTTGAGGCTTTCGTCGGCCGCCATGACAGACTTCAACTCATACATTTCATCGCGCAGGGCGGCGGCGCGCTCGAACTCCAGGTTCTTGGCGGCTTCCTTCATCTGCTTCTCCAACTCGGCGATCACCCGCTGGAGCTCGCTCCGCGAGGTGACATCCTTGTGTTTGCCGGTCTTATACTCGGCTTTCGACTCGGCGACCGCCTTGGCGGAGAACTCGGCGGTCATGTCCCGGATGGCTTTGTGGATGCTTACCGGAGTGATGCCGTGTTCCGTGTTGTAGGCGACCTGCTTGGCGCGCCGGCGAGTGGTCTCGTCGAGGGCCCGCCGCATCGAGTCGGTGATCCGGTCAGCGTACATGACCACCCGTCCATTGACATGGCGGGCGGCCCGGCCAATGGTCTGGATCAGGGCCGTGTCCGAGCGCAGGAAGCCTTCCTTGTCTGCATCCAGGATCGCCACCAGGGAAACCTCGGGCAGATCCAGGCCCTCGCGCAGCAGGTTGATCCCGACCACCACGTCGAAAACGCCCAGGCGCAGGTCCCGCAGAATCCCGATCCGCTCGATGGTCTCTACCTCCGAATGCAGGTAGTGGACTTTGATCCCCAGCTCCATCAGGTAATCCGCCAGGTCTTCGGCCATGCGCTTGGTCAGGGTGGTGACGAGGACCCGCTCGCCGCGCTCGGTCCTCTCCCGGACTTCCTTGACCAGGTCGTCCACCTGGCCCTTGGTCGGGCGGACCTCCACTTCGGGGTCTACCAGGCCGGTCGGGCGGATGATCTGCTCGACCACCTGTTCGGCGTGCTGGATCTCGTACGGCCCAGGCGTAGCGGAAGTGTAAATTGTATGGCCCATGACCTGCTCGAACTCGTCGAACTTGAGCGGACGGTTGTCCAGGGCGGAGGGCAGGCGGAAACCGTACTCCACCAGGGTCTCCTTGCGGGAGCGGTCGCCGTTGTACATGCCGCGCACCTGCGGGATGGTCATATGCGACTCGTCGATGATCAGCAGGTAGTCGCTGGGCAGGAAATCCACCAGCGTCCAGGGATGCGAGCCGGCCGGGCGCCGGTCGAGGTGGCGGGAATAATTCTCGATGCCGGAGGAATAACCGACCTCCCGCAGCATCTCGAGGTCGTACTCGGTACGCTGCTCGATCCGCTGGGCTTCCAACAGCTTACCGTTGGCCTTGAAATAGGCCACCCGCTCGTGAAGCTCGTTCTCGATATCGTGGATCGACTCCTTGAGCTTGTCCTCCTGAGCCAGATAGTGCTTGGCAGGATAGATGTTCACCTGCTGGGGCTCGCCGTAGATCTCCCCGGTGACCGGGTTGAGCTCGGTAATGCGCTCGACCTCGTCGCCGAAGAAGGTGATGCGATAGCCGCGCTTGTCCTCGTATGCCGGGATGATCTCGAGCGTGTCGCCGCGCACCCGAAAGGTCCCCGAATGCAGATCGATGTCGTTACGCTGGTACTGCCCATCCACCAACTGGCGGATCAGGCCGTTCCGACGGGTGATCTCCCCCACCTTCAGGTCCACCACCCCCTTGCCGTACTCCTCCGGGTTGCCCAATCCATAGATGCAAGAGACCGAGGCGACGATGATGACATCCCGGCGGGACATGAGGGCCGTGGTGGCCGCTAGGCGCAGGCGCTCGATCTCCTCGTTGATCTCGGTCTCCTTCTCGATGTAGAGGTCGTGCCGGGGGACGTATGCTTCCGGCTGGTAGTAATCATAGTAGGAAACGAAATAGGAGACGGCATTCTCCGGGAAGAACTCCCGGAACTCGGCGTACAACTGGGCCGCCAGGGTCTTGTTGTGGGCCATGATCAGGGCCGGCTTCTGGAGCTGCTGGATGACAGAGGCCATCGTGAAGGTCTTGCCGGTGCCGGTGGCTCCCAACAGGACCTGGTGCTTGTAACCGCGCTGGACGCCGTCGACGAGCTGACGGATGGCTTCCGGCTGGTCGCCGGTGGGCTGGAAGGGGGCGTTGAGTTTGAAGTCCATAAGGGGATCCCAGGATTCGAAAAGGACAGAACAGGAGTTCTATTCTATCACAAATTCATCAGTCGCAAGCGTAAGTCAATTCCCGAATTGGGATCCCTGCCTGTCATCCGATCAATCGATCCTGGCCGGTTTCGTCGAGTACTTCGGTGATGAGATTCCCCTGAAATTCGACCAGATACCCTACCGGCAATATCAGGACCGGAAGGATCGCCGGGCGGGTTTTCAACAGCTCGTACACCCTTTTGGCCTCGTAATCTTCCTCCCGTTCCGGTCCGGAAGGTTGATCCGGGCAGTCGATGCTCCAACCACTGTCGTCTGCAGAAGTGGATGGCCCTCGGCTCAAGACGATCGTCGTAGAAGACAACGCCTCTTTTCTCAGAACGATGAATTGATCGAAAGTTACTTCGACCGGATCCACTGATACCCGCTTCAAGATCGCAGCTTGCTCTGCCAGCACACCCAGCGTGACCCCGAGGCTGGGCCGGTTTTGTTCGAAGGGATTCCCATCAAAATCCGGTTCGCAGACGGTCAGGCCGGCCTGCACGCCTTCGCACAAGGTCAACGACGACCACCCAAAGCGGATTTTCAGGCCCGCACGGAGCGGTTCCGTCTGCGACAACTTCGCCAGGGTTTCGAAGACATCCGCCGCCAGGGCGCCTTGGCCGGCGATACAGTGGACCGTCACTGGTTGGCCGGCAATGACATGGGTGATGGTCTGCTGATTCATTGCCGGACCGTCCGCCCGGAGGCCGTCAGGCGCCGATCGATCTCGGCCTGTAATTCCGCTCGCAGGCGAATTTCCGCCGCTTCCATCCGGCGCATGGCGTCGGCTGAATAACGGCTGCGGTCGGGCCATTCCGCCCACGACCAATCCGCCCGTGAGCTGTTGGCGGAACGATCGACCGCCATCAGGTTGGGCTCGTAATTCGCCACGCCAACCTGGTCGACCCAGTCCAGTTCGGCAAAGCCACGCATGTTGACAATCTCCCTGACCGGGACGACATGATCAGCGGCCAGTGCCCCGGAAGGCGGCGCCATCCCACTGATCTGGTCCAACCCGCGAGCCCGGCCGATGATCCGGTCGCGAACTCGGTCCGTCGGTGAGGCAGCCCGCACCTTGTCGTATAAAGGTCGGGTAGACTCACGCAGCCTGCCGATGGCTGCATCCTGAAGCTGGTAAAGTCTTTCACTTTCCTGGGCGGGCCGTCCCATCGCATCCCGGACGTCCGCGAGGGTCAACTGCTCGAGTTCGGGGTCGCTTTCGCGGGTAAATATCTCTTCGAGGACTTGGCGTTCCTGGGGCGATAGTACGCTCAAGTTAATGGTCCGCTGGCCGGGAATTCTCTCCCGACTCAGTTTCGCATAAATCGAAGGGTATTGTTCGGATACCCGGCGTGCATCGGCAGCTTGTTCCACAAGTCGTTGGATATCGAGCAAAGCCGCTTCCGCCTCGGCGCGCGCCGTTGGAGACATGGCCGGTCCATTCCGGATGACCGTCCCGCAGATGGTCGGCCTGGAGAACCGGCACCAGGTCCCTTCCTCGGTCCTGCGCCACGTATGACCATTGCCGAGGTCAACTTCATCGATATAGCCCGGCTCCGTGCTCGGCTGGGGATGACTGCGCCGGACGATATCCTCTTCTGCATCCAAGAGCTCATTCCGCAAACCTTCCTCGAGCGCGCCGCTTTCAGCCAGCAGGCGAGCCTGGGCATCCGAGGCGGGCTGAGCAGTTCCAGGCGGGTGGCCGAGGGCCTGGCGCAGGTCGGAGTTCAACTGGTCGCGCAGGGCGGCGCCTTCCTCCGGGCTGAGGTGGGTTTCCAGCTCGGCGGCCAGACGGTTGACCTCGTCCACGTTCCCACTCCGGGCAGCCGCCCGGGCTGCGTTCAAGGTCTCTCGGGCGCCGACCCGCTCGAGGGTGTTTTCGATGCTTTGGCCGACGACCGCATTCCACAGCCAGCGCGTCCCGCGCCCCAGGACCGGCATGGCCGCGCCCATGACCCCGCCGGTCGCCAGGCCGGTCAACCCGCCGACGATGGCGGCCTGCCCAACCCGCACCAGACCGTCCATGATGCCGCGCCGCCAGGTCCGTTCATCGGTAAAGGCGCCGAACCCTTCGCTAACCGCGCCGGAGAAGGCGCCGTCCAGGGCGGATTCGACTGCACCGGCGGCGATCTTCGTGGTCAAGGGACGGGTGGCCTCTTCGACCACTTCGCCAGCCATCCGGGCAGCCTGGCTGGTCAGGGCATGGCCGCCGAGGCCGAGAAGCTCCACGCCTCGCGCCGCAAGCCGGCCGCTGACCACAGCCAGGGCAGCGTCAACCGCGCCAATCAGGGCATCCCGGACGCCCTGATTGCTCATGGCGTTATAGTACTGGTCCCCGAACATTTCCCGGGTGACTACACGCGTCCCTGCGCCAGTGGCGGCTGCCAGGGCAACCACGCCAGGAGTTGCCGCCCCGCCCGTCGCAGCGACCACGACAATCCCAGCCACGGTCGCGGCGATCATCCCGGCCATCTCGCCGATGGCGTCATTGGCCTGGGTGAATTCCTCCGCGCGGCCTTCGAAACGCTGGTAGAGAGCCGAAAGCCCGGCAAAGTCGATCATCGTCAGGCTGTGACTGTCCTGCAGGCGCATCCAGAGAGCCTCGAATTCCCGCCCGGCCGCATCCATGGTCTCATCGGATTCGGTAAAACGGGTCGCCACGCCGCGTCTGAGGGCCTGCCGGGCTGCCACCCGCTCGTGCATGAAAAGGGCCGCATTATAGCGTCCGGCGCCACTGGAGAGTTCATCAGCCGTCGGCTCGGTCCCTAGGGCAGCCCGCAAGACCGACTCGAAGCCGGCCGGATCGAAAATACCCCAGGTAGTTTGCGATGTACGCACGCGGGCCTCGAAATCCTGGTAGGCATGGAGGGCCGCATCCTGGTCGGCTGTCAGCGGCCCGACCGGACGGTTGTGAATGAGCGACCAGCCCTGGCGCAGCCGGGTCCGGTCCGCTTCGGGAAGCTCCTTTAATGCATTCCGGAGAAAATCCACATCCCCGCTGTAGCCGAGCACATCCGCCAGGGGCATATGCTGGGTGCGCAGGATCGTTTCCATGATCTCCCGGCGCCGGCCATGCGTCCGGGCATAGACATCAAAGGGATCGCCGGCCGTATTCTGGAAGCGGACTCGCCAACTGTCGTTCCGGGCAATCCGCAGGACCAGGCGGAAGAATTCCCCGTCATTGGCAGTGTTCAAGGCTGCGTTCAACTGGGCCGTAACTTCCCCGAATTCGTCGGCCGTCCTGGCCATGTTGATCAAGTCCTGCTGAAAACCGGTAAAACTGTGAATGACAGCCGAGACGGCCGGGTCAGCCATGACCTCGTTGCGGAATTGGACGTCCGCCTCGTATTGGCTGGATGCCTGCTGTGCCGCTCCGGTTCCAGCCGGACGAGCCACCGGCGGGGCGTGCAGGGTCATCAGGATGGTCTGGACTTCCTGCAGGTCGCTCCCGGCCATCAGGATGCGCTGCTTGGCTACCTGGAAGAGGTAATCCCGGCGTCCAGCGCCCTCGGGGGCGAACTCCGCCAGCCGGCTCACGTCCGCTCCGAATGCGGAAGAGTCCCCCCGGGCGCCGGCCAGGAGGCCCATGAAGCTGTTTTCGACCAGGTCTCCGTTCCTGCCGCGCTGGAACTGCAACAGCGTATCCAGGTCGTTCAGCTCCTGCAGGCGGCTCTCGACGTTCGTCCGCTCGGCAGCCGGCAACCCGGGGGCATTCAACGAAGCCTGGAGCTCTCGCCGTTCCCGGAGCAGAGCGACCGCCCGATCGACGACGGCCTGGACGGCAGTCATGTCATCCAAGCGTCCTTCCGTCGCCAGGCGAAGACGGGCGATCAAGGCCTGGGCTTCCCCACCCTCCATCATCGACCGGACGATGGTCAACTGCCAGTTGGGAAGGAGATCGAAGAGATTGACGTATTGGTCATTGATGAACTGCCTTCGTTGGGTAGGCGCCAAAGCCAGGATGGCGTCGAACAGGGTTTCCTCATCCCTGCGATTAAGCATCCGCATCGCCGTGGCATAATTGGCTTCCGCGCTCGCGTCGATTAGATTCCGAGCATCGTATTCCTCCCTTGCGTTCATGGTTGAATAGATTGCGGTCAAGCGAGTCGTTTCACGCGCCGCGGCAGCCCGTTCTTCTGCGCTGGCAGACCGGATCGTATCCAGTTGGGCCTGCTCGATCTCGCGATACCCTTCGTCGTAGAGCTCCAGCTTGTCGATCAACGGCACGACCGGCCATAAGCGACGCAAGCCTTCCTCGGCGGTTCCATTGGTGGCAGGATCGCTCCGGCCTGGACCGGCCAGGGCGGAAGCCATCCCCACGCCTGCCCCCAACACCGGAAGGGCGGTGGCCAAAGCAATCAATCCTTGCCCGACCGTATTGCGCGTATTGGCTCGATTCATATGGCTGATCAACCAGTGTTCGAGCCAGTAGCCGGTCTGGTTGAAGACCATCTGCCGGATCGAGGCCAATTCACCCTGGGAGCGATCCCGGAGCGGCGGGACGGCCGCGCCCACATCGTCCGCCCGAACAGCCGTTACGACCGTGGTCGCTGCAGTGTCGGCGGCCGCAGTCGGCGGGAGAGGCGCCCCGTTCCCATTCCTCTGAATGGACCTGGACTCCCCTCCCTGCTGGAGGGTATGGGTCAGTTCGTGGGCCAGCAAGGCTTGTCCGCGGGCAGTGTCCGGAGCGTACTGGCCCTGTCGAAAGACGATATCCCGGCCGAAGGTGTAGGCATTGGCGGAGAGCGCCTCCGCAGAGCGGGAGGCACTCTGGTCCGTATGGACCCGGACGCCGCTAAAGTCACGGCCAAAATGGGCCTCCATTCGATTACGCGTGCCTGCCGGCAGGGAAAAGCCGCCGGATCCCGTCGGCGGGCTGATCGCATCATCGCGGTTCCTAGCCTGGATCTTCGGCGCGGCGACCTGCCCGACCGTAAACGAATGAGCCTGTGCATCCGCCTCCTGCTCGAGTGGATCCCCCGGCTGGCTGATGGAGAGACTGGCCTGGACGATCCCGTTTCGCAGAAGGTTCTGAATGGCCAAATTCCCTGCCGCGGAAAAGCCGGCTGCCTGCGCAGTATCCGGTCCAGCCGGCGACAAGGCCGCCTGGATGCGGGGGAGGGATTTATCCGGCTTTTTCTCCTGGGCCGGCGCAGCTCTGGTCTTGTCCGTCATCTCACCCGCCTGCCGGCTTGTAGATACGGATGATGCTGTTGAAATTGCCGCCGCCTAATCCGCCGGCCCGCAGATCGGATTCGGCGTTCCGCAGGATTTCCGCCTGGCGGGTATCCGCAGGCAGGGAGGAGTAGCCGCTATCGACGAACGTACGGATGGCGCGCTGGTCCACTTCGACGACTTCCGCCCCCGGGATCTGTGCGGCGATCGTCCGGGCGATTCGCCGGTCCCCGGAGCGGAGCAGGCGGAACTCGAAGAAGCCGCCCGGGCGGGTCATCCGGTTGACCTCCTGCCCCATCGCATCCGCCTGGGCGGGCGAGAGGGCCTGAAGGGCGAATGGTCGGCGCATATAAACCTGGGTCCCTTGGCCCCACAACTCGGGGTGTATGGTGGTCTCCAGACCGGCCACGTCCATCTGGGCGGGCTGACCGCCGATCGAAATCGGGATCAGCCGCCCGCCCATGCCGCGGGCCGGGAAGAACGGTTCCGTGATCAGGGAAACGCCTGGCGGCTGGGCAAAGAGCTGTCCGGCCGGGTCGATCTGTTCGAGGCTTAAACCCGGGGGAAGTTCACCGCCCAGTTGGGAGACCGGGGTTCCGAGGCTCCAGCGCGGCGAATTCCGGGCGATCTGCATCGCCAAGTTCAGATCATCCATTGCGGTGACTGGTCCGCCGGTCAACGGGGAGACCGTACGGGTAATGTTCTGGTAACCGAGCATCCAGGCGCCCGATTCGACCGTGTAACCACGTGCGCCGGGCTGGCCGGCGACCATCCCGGAGGTAAAGCGGGTATCCCCGCCTTGCAGATCGATGATGACCTGACCGCTGTAAAGCCGCGGGGGCGTGGACGGTCCGGAAGGAAGCTGCAAGACCGGGCGGCTGCCCGTCCCACCGGCCCCGAGGATGATCGGGAACTCCCCAGTGCCTCCTCCGGCCGGGTTGCCCCATGCGCCAATCGTGACCGGGTTGCGGGCCTGCGGAGCCATGGCAAAGTAGCCTTCCTGGGTCACCCCGAACCGGAGGGGAATGCCTCCCTGGGGCTGGACCAGGGCCGTGTCGCGGATCCCGGTCAGGGCGGGGAACTGGTTTTCGATCCGGCCCGCCACTTCGGGGTGGAGCTCGCCCCAGGCCTGTTCCGTGATCACCGTTTGCGGACCCGACCCGGCCCGCATGACGACCTGCCAGCCGTTCCGGGTGACCCGGATGACGCCCGGCTGCCCGGTGACGGAGATCTCGACCACCCCTGGCGAAATGACGGTGCTCTGAACGTTGGGCAGGGTCGTCAAGGGGCGGCCTTCCGCACTGGCGACCGCCAGGGCACGCGCCAGCTGGGCGTTGGTCCGGTTCGAGAACCAGTTGAAGACCGGACCGATCGAAGACAGCCCGGCCCCGATGCCGAACGCCAGCAGGCTCGACCCGGCGATCTCGCCGGGGGTGTGATAGCTGCCTCCCATCCAGATTTGCTGGGCCAACTCGCCCTGAAGAGGGTTATAGGCCGCATAGATCGAGCTGACCGTCATCGGGATGGCCGTGGAGAGGGCGGCCGTGGTGCCCCCGTAAAGGATCATCGCCCCGGCCGAGGGTGCCGCCCCAAGAACGGGTCCGGCCAGGCCTATGCTGGCAATCATCAGGATGGCATTGATGCTTCCAACGACAGCCCCAAGGGTATGCGCCTGGCTGACCCCGGTCTGGAAGTCATCCAGGGAAATCCGGCCTCCGCGGAACGCCTGATGGAGCTCGCGGCTGACCTCCAGTTGGTTCCCGGTAAGCAGATTAACGGTCATATAACTTCCGCTGGTTATACCGGCGGTCCGGCCAGCCTGGCCGGCGGCAAAATAAGTCAATAGCGACCTGAAAAAGCCCTCATGTCTGGCCTGTTCCATCAATTGGCGTTGATTGGCCATCTGCTGGCTGGCCTCGCCAAGCATCGTCTCACCTACGGACTGGCTTGGCATATGGGCCTGGCGTTCGGCTTCGATCCGGGTGGCAAACGGCCGTGCGCTCCCGTCGATGAACGCCGTCAATTCAGTCGAGATGCCCCCCAGCAGGCCGGCCGTTTCCGGGTTGGACTCGTTATAGGTCTGGATACGCTGCTTCATGTCGTTCAGGACCGCGATGAACTGGGTGAAGTCATCGCTGGCGATCGCGCTTGGACTGCGCCCGGTGATCGTCCGGCCGAAGTCGATCACCGCCCGGGCCTTTCCGGATAACTCCGCTGCTCTTACGACCCGCTGGACCTCGTTATTCACCTGCTCGGTGATGGCAGGCAGGTACTGGCTGGTCGCATGATCGACCGGGGCCAGATACAAGCCACCATCCTCCGAGGCGATCGGATGGTTGTCGACCTGGAATGTCAATCCGGGCGGCAATTCGGTCTCACCCTGGGGGTCGATCAGGGCAACGCGGACATTGGAACGCAAGGCCGAAGGGGACGAGTGATACCACATATAGGCGATATGGTCGCGGGTGATCCCTCCGGCTGCCGTGACATCCCCGCCCGTCGTCAGAGCCGTGAACAGCCGGGAGGAGACATTTTCGTCGGATGTGGGCTCCTCCGGCCGCAGGAGAGTCTGGGCCGGGATGGTAATCTCGGTCAAGGGTGCGACTGTCGAGGCGGCGGATGATTCTGCCGGCATGCCCCGGCGGGCGTACTGCCTGTTCATCCGGTTGGTGGCAGCCTGGTTCAAGCCCGCCCATTGATCTGCGGATATGGCCCGGTGCAGGACGGTATAAGCGCTCAGGGGATCCCCCAAATTCAACAGGGCGGTCGGGCCCTGCGCGGCGCCAGACTGGGAGGTTTCCTGGCGTTGGATCATGCGCCCATCGCCGCCTTGCTGCATGACGTGGGTCAATTCGTGCGCCAACAATTTTCGCCCAAGGTGTGTCTCAGGGACGTACAAGCCATTCCGAAAGACAATATGATTTCCACAGGTATATGCGTTAGCCTGGAGCGTTTCCGCCGAGCGCGAGGCGGTCGGACTCGTATGAATCCGCACCATCGAAAAATCCTGATGGAATCGATCTTGCATCCTCTCCTGAACATCCTGGGCCAGGGGACGGCCGGGGTCTCCAGGGAGAGGGTGAAGCCCAGCCTGATCCGCTATCGCCGGCCGGTTCATGCCGGCGCCGGCCGCGCTGGAGGCCTGCTGCGGCCGAGCTTCGGGGACATGATCGATGTCGTCCGCGATGGCGTCCGCTTCCCGCTCGGCCGGGTCCCCGGCCTTGCTGACCGGCAGGCTTGTCTGGATTCTTCCCCTCTGGAAAAGTCGTAGCACGGCCTGATTCCCCACCGCTGAAAGGATTCCCTCCTCCGGGAGTGGCGGAGCCGGTACCTGGGGGGATGGGGGCTGGCGCTGAGTGTTTTTCGCCTTGTCAACAATAGGTGCTGCAGTACCCTTTTCGCTCACGAATGGCTCACATTATTCATCACAGGGGGTTGGATCCGAAGGTATCTGCGTTCATCTGGCCGTTCACTTAGGGCTGTACCCTAACACGTCTGCTAGGTCGATCCCAGAAATGGCGCCACGGTTGCTCAGGACCAGGTCACGCAGCAGGGGTTCCAGGTTCTCGCGGATTTGGCTGTCCACGACAGCATGTGCCGTTGGCTGGCGAGGATCGAGGGCATTCTCTCCAACCTTGTCAGCTTGCCCCGACTCAACCGCCGCACTTACCAGTAATACACGGAAGAATCCCTCCAGGGCTTCTGTTGCCAAGGTATAGCTGAATTCTAGGCGTCCGCCTGCAGAGAATGTCGCCCTGTGTAGGAAGATTACCGGGATTCCTGTTTTCATGATCTCTAGCTCGATGTTCGCACTGCTTCCGGATGGAGGATCCAGATTGAGCCGGATTTCATTGACACGGACGTCGCTCAGACTCTCGGGAATGCCTCCTTGCAGGTCGACATCCACGCTGACGTGTGTTCCACTGGGAATTACCAGGCTGATCCGCCCACTGCCCTTGCGGATCTCTCCTCCAAGGGTAAAGTCGGCCCGCATGCCGACGTTCGTGGCGGTTGGCAGCTTGGCTCCGCCTCCTCCACCAGAGGATAAGCTGGACAAAAACGAGTTCACGTTGCTGGCCAGGTCAGGATCGGCAAACGGGTCATACCCTGGCGTGCTCATCACAGCGGGAAGATGGGCGAAAAGTGCTTGCAGGCCGGCGCCTACGCTTGCGCTTACCTCAGAGCCTCCTGCCAGACCCGATAACCAGCTGACAGCCCAGGTTGCTCCCCGGGCGCTGATGGTCCATCCAATCCTGGCCGTCGCGAAATCGAAGTAGATCTGTTCCACCCAGATGTTTGAGTAAGGAAAACTCTTCATTGTAATGACCAACTCCGGCGTGAAGTCGATCGTCAGGCGAGTTGAAGTAACGAGAGCTTCCACACGAGTATCCGAGACGGTATGTATGGTTTTGTCTGTATCGCTGATCAGTTCCTGACCGCCTGCCAATGTGGCGGAAAAGCTGACAGCATCCATGGTGGCTGGTACGCCGGCCGCATCTGTAAGCGCCTGGTTGGCCGACTTTTGGCGCTGGATTGGGCCGCTCGAGCCGCTGCCTCGCTCCTGTTGGGCGACGTGGACCAGTTCATGGGCCAGCAATTTCTCGCCGGTCCCGGTCTGGGGGGCATATTGACCTGCGCCAAACACAATGTCCCGGCCGACCGTATATGCATCTGCACCGAGCTGGCGGGCAGACCGGTCCGCCGCTTCGTCGGTGTGGACTCGTACACTGCTGAAATCTTGTCCGAGACGCTCCTCCATCCTTTCACGAACGGAGCCATCCAGAGGTCTCCCGCCGGAGGAGCCCAGAGCCTGGGAGATGTCCCCAGCCTCGGCCCGCGGGGCGCCAGACAGGACAGCTGGTTTCCGTTGAATCTGCGGAGAAGAGGCTTGTTCGGCGATTCGGTCGGCCTCCCGTTCATGGCTATCCTCCGGCTGGCTGACCTTGACCCCGGACGAAGGTCTCGCTTTCCGCAGGATGGTCTGGATGGCCTGGTTGCCGGCCGAGTGGATGTCGGCAGCGGGCGCCGCCTCATCGCGGGTGGTGGGCTTCCGACGATGTCCATCTGCTTTTTGTTCCAAGCGTGAATCGCGTTCCGGTCCATTCAAGGATCGTTTCATGGCTTATTCCTCAGCCGTCAAGGCGTAATGCTGTTTAAAATCCGCCGGTGAAGGCAGCTTGCCCTGCTTGAGCATCTGGCGCGCCATCGCCCTGACGAGGTGGTGCATCCGGATGACCCGTCCATCCTGGGCCGCCAGGAAGGCCGCCTCCAGGCTGACGTTGCGGATGTCGCCGCCGGGGATCGCGAACTGGCGGGCCAGGAAGGTGAAATCCACATCCTCCCCCAAAGGGGCGCTCGCCGGGAACATGCCCCGCCAGAGTTCTGCGCGGTGTTCTTCGTCCGGCAAGGGGAATTCGATGACATAATGCATCCGCCGGCTGAAAGCGTCATCGATGTTCTGGCTTAGGTTGGAGGCGAGGATGACCACGCCGCGCTGATCCTCGATGCGCTGGAGCAGGTACGCCACCTCGACGTTGGCGTAGCGATCGTGGGCATCCTTGACCTCCGAGCGCTTGCCGAAAAGGGCGTCCGCCTCGTCGAAGAACAGGATGGAGTTGCTGCTCTCGGCGGCCCGGAAAATGCGCTCCAGGTTCTTTTCCGTCTCGCCGATGTATTTGCTGACCACGCTCGAGAGGTCGATCTTATAGATGTCAAGTCCAAGATCCCGGGCGATCACGCTGGCAGTCATGGTCTTGCCGGTGCCGGAGGCGCCCGAGAAGAGCACCTTCAACCCCTGGCCGCTGGACAGTCGCTTCCGGAAACCCCACTGCTCATAGACCAGCCGGTAATTGCGGATGGCCGCGGCGACCTCCCGGACCTGGCGGAGGGTCGTCGCCGGGAGGACCAATTCCTCCCAGGTATAGATCGGTTCGAGCTTGACCGCCAGCCGCCCCAGCCCCTGGCCGGATACATCGCGGGCTGCCCTCAGAAGGCTTTCGACGAGTTGTTCTTCGGCCTCGCCAGCCTGCAAGGCTCGATAAGAAACCGCCAGCCGGACGGCCTCCCGGATCTGGCCCGCAGAAAGCATGAATCGGTCCGCCAGGGATTCCAGATGGTCATCCGCGAGCGGAATGCCCGCCTGTTCGATCTCTTCCCGCCACAGGCGCAGGCGGTCAGACTGGTCGAGGTCGTCAAACGAAAAAGGCAAAGCCGGCAGGTCCTGCAGGAGGCTGCGCCAGTCCGAACCGGGGGCGAGCTCGAGGAAGACCGGGAGGCCGGACCCGGCCAGGGATTGGAGCAGCCGGCGCCCTTCCGAGGTGGGGCTCCCCTCCCGCTCGAAAAGCGTCTCGGCTTCATGAAGGTACAGGCCGGCATGGTACAGCCGGCACTGAAGCCCGAGGAGCTGCCCGAGGTCGGACCGCCCCGCCCCTGCGAGCAGGTTCGCCTGGAGAAGCGGAAATCCAAGGGATGTCGAAACCGCCCCGGCAGCCTCCCGCTGACCCGAGCCGGGCCTGCCAAGAAAGACCAGGATAGGAATACGCTTTGTCTCAAGCAGCCTCCCCAATCCGCGAAGATTTTCGCGGGTGCCGCTCGATACCGGCAATTTCTCCCAATCCGTTTTTTCCGTCTCCGCCTTGAACTGGCAAATTCCTGCCAGGCGCGGGTCGACAACCCGTTCGCCCCGCAGGAATGAGGCCAGGTGAGGGGCTGGGCGGAATCCGGTCGAAAGCCAGGAGGATCGATCGGCGGAGGCAGTCAGAGGCTGGAGCAGGCCGCTCGAAAAAAGCCGGCTCCCCGGTCGAATGGCAACGGCAAGCTCGAGGCGTTCCCTGTGCGTGCGACCCGCCAGGCGCAGGGCCAGGTCGACGGTCGGCCACTTCCGGGTGACGTCGTTGTTGAGGTAGGCGTAGATCGTTTCGTATTTTGCGTCGAACTCGGGGGCGACGGCCACGATCAGGAAATCCCGCTCAACCGGATTCAGCTCGAAGCGCTCGGCGAGCAGACGCCATGGCAAAGATTCCCTGGCGTTGGCCAGTTCCCGTTGGTCGTCGGCGGCGGCCAGCAGTTCCTCCGCCGCCGGGATGGGATTCTCCTCCGCCTGTTTCTTCCGGACCAGTTGATCCACCTGCTCGTCGGAGATATACAATCCCCGGAACTCGTCCAGAGAAAGCTGATACGAGGCTCTCAACCGTAATATTTCCCGACTCAGGAGCACGTCCAGCCGGGACAACTCGATCGTCATGGAGTCCAAGGGGGTCATGCCCATGTTCATTCCTGTTGGTATAGCTCAAACGGCCGATCATCCAGCCAATCGAGGATGTAAGTCTGCCGGTTCTGGCCGGCCATTCCCAAGACCAGGGAGAGAGGCGGCTTCCCGACCCGGACGATGCGCCGGTCCGCTCCCTCTTCCAGGCTGGCGGAAAAATCGAGAAAATTCCGGAACAGGTACTCCGGACCCGAGCGGGAGAAACCGGGCAGGCGGCCCGCAAAAAGGTGCAGCACATCCCGGGCAGCCAGGGCAATGGCTGCCGAGCCGGCTTTCGAACCTGCCAGGTGCGAAGGCGGTTGCAAGTATTCCCAATCCTCCCCAACCTGGGAGAGGCGCGCCCTGACCTCGGCCAGGGAGGTCCCGGCTTCGATCTCCTGGATCTCGTCCAAAGGAGCGATCCGGATCCCAGTCGACCCGGCCGGGATGAGGAGGTCCGGCTCATCGGAATAGAGCACCTCCCCCGGGTGGAGATGCAGTTTCACCCTTTCGGGTTCGGCGACGGCCCGCCAGAGATTTCGGGAGACATCCAGGATCAGGAGGCGGCTCGTTTTGGGCAATGGCGTCAGGGCCAGCCGTGGATTCGCACTGAAGCCCGCCTCGGCCTGCCAATCGGCCAACTGGCGGACGAATCCCATCCACTTCCGAGGCGGGATGGATTTCGTCCATGCAGAAAGATCCTCTGCGGAGAACGACGGCGGAAGAAGGAGCAGGTCGCGCAGCAAAGGATCCATCCAGGCCCGCTCCACGTGGACGCCGCCCAGGGAATCCGCCAAGACGAGGAAGCGCAGCAAGGTCACGGCAGGAAGCCCTTTCAATCCCGCCCAGTCGCGGGTCAGCCGGGCCAGCGGCAATTCCGCGAGGGAGGGCAGGAGCAGGAAGGCTCCGCCCAAGGAGGTGTAGCGGACGGCCGTCCCGACGACTTCTTCGTCGGCCAGGGTTCCGGCCTCAATCGTGGAAACGGAACCGGGGCCGCCCAGGGCCTGTCCCACCTGCCAGATCCACTCCGGTTCTGCGCCCAATAAGGGCTGGAGGGCCTCGCCGTCCGCCCGGCCGGTCGTCGTATACAGGCTCGCCGGGTCGCCGCCCGAAAGGACCGAAAGCACACGGCCGGCGCTTTGTCCATCCAGATGGCGAAGCAAACGGGAAAGGCGGGACAATGCCTGGAAAACCCGGATCAGCGGGGCCAGCGGCCGAGATGCCGCTCCCCGGCGGATCGCCAGGACGAGGTGGAAGATGATTTCTCCCGCTTCGGCAAGGGAGCGCCTGGGCACCTGCCAGGCCTGCCAGCACAATTCGAACAACGCCCGATCGCCGGGTTGATGCGAATCGTCCTCCGACGCCGCTGCGTAAGCAGCCAGCAGACGGCGGGCATCGGTTTCACTCAAGGCAGCCAGGATCTTTTCCAGCTCCTCCGGCTCCAAAAGGGCCAAAGCCGCCACGCCCAGGTCGGGATCCTCTGCGAGGGCGGTGCAGATCGCCGTCGAAGTTGGCAGAGCCCGCAGACCATCGAACTGCTGGTAATACCAGACTCCCCAGGCCCGGCCGGCAGCCAGATCCATCAGGAAGTGGGACCGGTAAGCGGCCGGATCGGGAAAGAAAATTGCCTTGGCCGGAGTCGAGCCGGTCGAACATTCCATCAGCTGGCGCAAGATCTTCCCGGCCCACAGGTCCGCCACGAGGTCGTCATCCCAGGCTGCGTTGATATCCAGTTCGATTTCCAGGTCACGGATGAACCACAGGCCGGGATTCTGGCGTTCCCAATATTCCAGCAAATCGTCCAGGGCCGTCGGCAGCCGCTTCTGAACGATGTCATCCAGGCGCGCCCGCAGCTTTTCGGGATTAGGATCCTCCCGATTGACGAGGTAACTCGACTGGAACTCCTGGATGGTCAGCATGCGGGACTCATTGCTTGATGCCGGCAACCTCCTGCTGCAGTGCCTTGATCTGCTCCCCCAGGACCCGCAGGAGGGCTGCGTTGGTGACCGGCAGGCCGATGGCCGTCAGGACCCGCTTGACGCCATCCGCCGTGACCGTCTCCCAGGCCTGGCCGACGATCTGTCCAGCCTGCTCCACGCTGAGCTTCTCGGCCGGGACGGCCAGGCCGATCCCGTCGTCCTGCCCGGAGGGGACGATGTAATCGCCTGCCTTGACCGGGCCGTTGACTTTGACCATGACTTGACCGATGAAGGTCACTTTTTCGAATTTGCGCGGATCGCTCGGGCGGGGCGAATTCGCCACCACGATCGGCCGATCGGTGACGACGCTAACGGCCTGGGCCCCTCCCACGCGATGGGTGACCTTGCCCTCTACGATGCCGATCACGTCGCCGGCCTGGAAGGTTTCCTGGTCGTCGAGGTGGGGCAGCCGCTCGGCATAGTCCGCCCCGTAACTGTTGAAGGAGACCCCCAATCCCCACCAGCCCGGGTAGCCTTCGATGCTTCCTGCAACCCCGCTGTCACTAAAGAAGGTGATGAAGCTGTTGTTGATATCGGGGATGCCGTCATTGACCTTCAGGGCCAGGACATCCCCACCCGGGGCAGTGGCAGTGTTTTCGATCATCGCGACATATTGTGTGGGATCGGTGTTGTCGCCGGCGACATTCCTGGCCACGTGCAGTTTGGCCTGCGGGTTTTCCGTGCCGATGCCGACCTCCCCGTCCGTGGAGGAGTCGTAGTTCATGATGATCTGGTTGTTGCCGCTCGGGCCGGAACTGCGCAGGTAGAGCTTGTTGGTCTCGGATTGGAGATCCACCTGCGAACCGTCCGTGCGCAGGTCGACGTACTTGCCGTTGTTTTCCAGGCGCAGCCGGTCGCCGATGACATGGAACTGCTGGGCCGGCGTGCCCGTGCCCACGCCGACCTTGCCGTCGGTCTTGATCCAGACCTTCGAGCTGTTCGTGCCAGCGCGCAGGACCAGGTCGTGGTTGGTCATGGTGGAGACGATCCCGCCGGCCGCGTCCGCGCCGAGCAGGACTTCCTCGGCTCCGCCGTCTCCCTTGACGTTCAGGTAGGTGCCCTGGCTGCCCTGCAAAGTCAGCAGGCGGTCGGGTGTGCCTGTGCCGATGCCGACCTTGCCATCGGTCTTGATCGTCACCTTGGTGTCGTTGACGCCGGCCCGCAACAGCAGGTCGTTATTGGTCATGCTGGAGACGATCCCGCCGTTGGAATCGGCCCCGATCAGGATTTCCTCCTTGCCCTTGTCGGCCTTGATATTCAGGTAGGTCCCTGAATCTCCCGCCAGGGTGACCAGCCGATCGGGGGAAGTCGTCCCCACGCCGACCTGGCCGCTCGAGACGACCGTGACCTGCGGGACGAAGGTGCCATCCTTTTTGACCGGCCCAATGTTGAACTGGTTGTCGGTCTGATCGTCGGGACCCAGCACCAACTGGAGGGATCGTCCGCCCATCTGGCCAGGCAGCTTGCCCTTGTCACCGGTCCGCTGGAAGCGGATGGGGGTGCCCATGTCCGTGCCGTCCTGGACGCGGAAGTCCAGGTTGCCGGCGGCCAGCCGAACGTCCCCCTCGACGCGCATGTGGCCTTCGACGTTCACCAGTTCCTCGGCCGGCGGCTGGTAGAAGCTCTTCGCCGGATCCCGGGTGCGGTCGCGCAGGCGGATGGCTCCGTCGGCGGCTTCGATTGCCTCGGTGACGACGCCGATGTAGTTACGGAAAGCCCGGATCTTGGGATCGTCCTCGGCCGGGTGCGGGATGAAACTGCCGGGCCCGTTCTGGACCGGCTGCCAGCGCACATACCCGATTGGGATCAGCCATTCGGCTTTGTCGCCGGGATTAGGGAAGGTTTGCTGAGGAATGGATTCGTCGTAAATATCCGGGGCGTTCGGGTCGAAGAGCTTCAGCGCCTTCTGGGCATCCGAGCTCTTGCCGGCCACCACGATCGGGTCGTGCCGGTCGATGTGCGACTTCCTTTGCCCGATCACCACCCGGAAGGTCTCCTGGATGCGGGCAGACTGGTCGGGTGTGTCGCAAACCTCGAATCCGGGCGAGGGGTTGCAGAACCCGACCTCGTCGTAGCGAATCCAGATCTCGATCAGACGGCCAAGGCCGGCGGAGTCGATGTTGACGTCATACTTGATCGCGTCGAAGAGGGACTCGGGGACCTTGTAGGGCGCCAGGACATTGATCACCCGACCAAACCCGTCCCACGCGTAACCGGGCTCGAGCACCACATCGACCCGCTTGAAAGAACCGCCGGGTTTGGGAACTTCCCTCAATTCCAATCCGATCCCGATCCCCCAGGTGTGCGCGCCCAAGGCGTGGCGGGCGGCCAGCATGCGGGCGTAATCGACGGCGGCAGTCAAATCCTGGGAGCCGAGGTACTGGCCTTCATAGAATCGTGGTCGTTGAGCCTGGTCGGTCGTCATGGCAGCCTCCGTTAGCCTTTCTTGGCCTGTTTCTTGCTGAGCTTGTCGATGGTGGCCTGCTGCTTCATCACCAGGTCGTTCAGATTTGCCACCTGGGTTTTCAGGGTTTCCATGTCACTGGGGGCGGAATTCGCCTGTTTGGCATTCAAGCCGCCTTTTAAACTCGATGGGATGAAGCTTTCCACCATCGGCACTCCCAACTGGTTGGCCAGCATGGCGGTGAGCGGATTGCGCCGCTCGGCATCCGTCATGAACGGCTGCCCCTGCGCGTCGGTCGCTCCGAAAGCATCCAGGATCATCGCCTGCAGGTCGATCGAGTTGGCCCGCTGGGTCCAGGCGTTGGCGAAGATCGTAGTGGCATCCCGGCTTGGGCTGGGAGTTGAATAGATCTTCTGGGTGTTCCCGGCATTCTCCTGGGCAGGGGCTGCTTGCGGCGCGTCCTGGGGAGCGGCGTAGGCATCTTTCATTTTTACATCCTTCGGCTGGTACTTGTAATCACCGAGCGTGAAGTTCCACTTCATGTCCTTGATCGGAGGGCAGCACAATTTCTCGGTCAGGTTGCGCATCAACTGGCCGATCGGCAACCAGGACATCCAATAGCTCAAGGTCGGGACCGTGATGGCGAACTTGCGTGAATCCAGGTTGCAGACTTCCAGGATATGGCAGTCAGCGCTGTTGATCGTGACCGTTGCCAGGGGGACGCAGTTTTCCTGGACCGGATCGTCGACAGGCGGGAGCAGGATCGAGCACATGCAGTATTTGAGGTATTCGGTGACGATCAGCACTTCCTGTTTGAAAGTTTCCGTAAGGGCCTGCTTGAAGTCGGCATCCGTCGAATAGTTGCTCCGGGTCGGGCAGATGACCAGGGCCAGCCGCTCGTCCAGCAGGCAGTTGTAGGTGCTGTGGGTGTAGAAGAACTCCCGCAAGGAATCCCGAATGTCACAACAGAACTGCTGGAGATCATCGAGATTGGACAGGTCGGTCGGCATGTCGGGGATGACGGCGGCCAGTTCCCGGTAGCATTCCAGGAAACGTTCTACGATGGCACCCTGGGTCAGCTTCTGGTTCTTGCGAAGCGCCGGGGTAACCCGCTGGACCTCGAAGCGGTAGCCCTCGCAGATCAGGCTGGGCTCGCATTGGGCCGGACCGTAGCGGGAAGAGGTCGTAACCTTGGAAGTACTCGCCGGCCGGTCGTGGCAGCCGCATCCGCAGGAGGAAGACCCTCCGCAGTTGCACTTCGAGCAACAGGCCGACCCGCCGGTGTTGCGCAGGGGCGTGATGCCGCGGGACGGTTTCTCGTCGTAGCAGATCATCAGGATCCAATCCTGCTGCGCATCCGCACAACCGGCTTCCTCGGGGGTGAGGCCGGTCGAGTAGCAGTCATCGCTGCGGCTGGGCCTGCACTGGTTGATCAGGTCGCAGATCGGGACGGCGACTTCGTCGCATACCTGGATGTCATCCCCGCACGGGCTGAGGGCATATCCCGGCCGGACCACCACTTGGTCCTTGCAGGCGTGGCAGACCACTTCCAGCCCGGCCACCACGCCCCAACCGTTCAGGTAGCGGTTGTGCAGGCGATTCTTCTTGACGATGTAATTCTCGAGGCGGGTCAGGTCGTCCGCAGATAGGAGCTGGCCGTCGAAGAAGCGCGGCCGGCACAGGCATTCCAGGCTGCCACATTCCGGGCAGGGACAGCCCGTCTGGCAGGTGGTCGTCTTCGTCTGAGTCCGGGTCGCAGGGAGATTCGTGAAAATGTTGGTTTTGGTTGTATTGATCATAGTTGTCCTAGCCTGTTAACTTTTCTTGCCGGTCCAGAGCCAGCTTTCGAACAGGCCGCCCTGGATGCCGTAGTTGCTGCCGCTCGGACGGTCGCCGGTGGGCAATTCCGCCCGGGCGAACTCGGCGTCGACGGCCTTGCCGTTGACATCCACCACGAAGTCGCCCTGCAGACAGATGCGTAGCTCGACACTCTCAGAATTCTGCAGGTTAAGGGTTGTCACGTCCTTGAGAGCCACCGACAAGTCCAAGAGGAATGCCACGGCGTTCGCATCGATATCCAGGATTTCGGTGGCCGTGGTGATATGGCCGAGGCCGTCGTCGGTTACCTTGACCGGGACGATCGTCCCGGCGAGCTGCTCAGAACGGATCAAGGCGCCGATTTTTGTCAAGACGAAGACCTGATAGACGTGATGATCGTTGATGGAGTGGTCCACCTGACCGGCTGCCGTCGGCGGAAGGACATGAACTTTATTCGTAAACTCGATCACGTAACCCTTTGCAGCTCCGACACCTGTCGCCAGCCGGGCGACGGCCATGGGCGGGTTGTTTTCCGAATTGTGGGTCCAGCTCAAGGCCTTGATCTGGGTCAGGCCGGGTTCCAAGCCGGGGCCGGCGGCTCCCGGCGTGCCAGGCAGGCCATTCGTTCCGGGCGCCCCGTCGCAGACATAGGTCACCTGGCCCTTGCCATCCGTGACCTTGATCCCGCCGTAGGTGCAGTTCGGACCGGCCGGTTCGGGGACGACCGTCACCCCGGCGCCGGGCTGGCCGGGGGGACCCTGGGTCCCGCCGCCGGTGCAGTCGCAGCCCTGTTCCAAAAGGCATTCGACCACTTCCGTCAGGGTCTCGGTGCTGGGCAGGAGTTTCCGGTCGGTGCGGTTGTCGATCCGGGCGACCCCGTCGGCTTGGTCCGCCAGCGGATCGGCCGCCGGATCGGTCTGGTCCTCAACCTTGTCACCGACTACATAATCGTCGATGGTCGCCAGGACCACGCAGTTGGGTGTATCGCAGGCCGGGCAACCATCCAGGCTCTTCCAAAAAATATCGGCGCACTTGGTCACATCGACCGTGACCACGCTCACCCCCCCGGAGGAAACCTGATTCGGATCCCCCTCGGAGGGAACATAGAGCTGGTTGCCCGACGGCGTCACCACGACGGCCTGGCTGTTGTCGCCGACCGGCACGGCTTCGCCGGTCACCTGGGGCACGCCCTGCTGGATGCCGGTCACATCCACAGGCTGGACATAGCTCTTCTGCCCGTCGTTCTCGAGCACGTATGCCCAATGGCCGCCGGCGGCAACCGCTGCGGCAGCCGGTGCGTAGTCCAGGCCGGTGCCGCCCAGGCTCTTGTTGTTCTTCGGATCGACCACAACCATGCTCTTCCCGGAGTTGCTGAAAACGGCCAGCAGGTCGGGCGCCGAGCTGGCGATCAAGGCCAGTCCGGAGGGATCTGTCCTTTCCGGAAGGCTGAGCGGCTGGGATTTGGCTACATTGGTCTTGCTCTTGAATGTCGCCACGACCACCTGGTTATTGGTCTGATCGACTGTATAGGCGGTCTTTCCATTGCTCGCGATCGCCAGGCCCGCCAGGTCCTTGCCAAGCTCCACCAGGATTGGTTTGAGGCTGGAACCGGAACCCCTTTTGTCCAGGTCGACCGGCCAGACAGCCAGTTCCCCGGCCTGGCCTGCCAGGCTGAGCAGGCGATTGTCAGGCGAAGGAGCCACCGCCAGGTAGATCGGACCGGCTTCGCCGTTGGGGATGTCCACGCTGTTGAGGGCAGTCCCGTCGAATTTTGCGGTATCCAGGGCGATCAGCTGGCGCTTCTTCCCGGTATCGACGACCGCATACAACCGGTCGCCTTTGTTCGAGACGGCCAGACCCACCGGTTGGGCTTTCAGGGTAGCCGTCCCGACCACCATGGACGTTTCGGTGTCCAGTTGGTAGACGGACATCTGGTCGGAGGCGATGGCGTACATCCGTTTGGTATCCGCATGCAGGACCACCATGGCCGCATGAGGCGGGTTGATCGTGGTGGCGTACTTGAGGCCGGGAACCCCGGTGCTCTTGATCGTGCGAGCCGCATCCAGGATGGCATCCACCTCGAAGGAGGACAGGATCCGGTTAGGCGCGCAGCGCCCGTCGTCGCAGCCGCATTCGTCGTACAGGACCGGGACTTCCTCCCGCGGGCATTCCTTGTAGCTGACGCAGATCTGCAGGCGGTGTGGGTCGCTGTCCTTCTTTTTGATCAAGTCGGCGATCGCCGGCAGCTTGTCTAGCTCGACCGTCACGGCTTCGGTCACCAGGATCTCGTTCCCACAGCAATCCAGGGCGGTCCCGGGCTCGATGATGACGAACTTGTCCCGGCAGGCAGGATTATCATGGGCCCTCACTTTCAGCCCGCAGACCACGCCCCACCCGTGTAACCGGGCATTATGGTGGCGCATGCGATCGCTGTGATAGCGGGTCTCATCGCTGAAATCCCGGGCCGTCATCAGCTTTCCGGTGAAAAAGTGGTTGCGCTCGAAAGGCCCGAACTGGCATTCCGGGCAGGTTGCCGACTGGTCTTGTGAATTTGCATTGGCCATAGGGGCGTCTCCTTCTGTATAAAAACTAATCGATCACTGTTGTCGTTCCCACGCGGGGACCGTTCCCGAGTTCGAAATGAGGACCATCCTTCCGTTCCAAACCGAGGACGGAATCCTGGCCGAGGGCCGCCTCGCTGAGGATGTCTTCTTCCGGGATGCGGGCGATCACCGAATCGAGTCCGATGGTGGCTTGAACGCCCACCCGGAAGCGTGGGGCCACATAATTGACGAAAAATTGCGTGTGGGCCGGACTTTCGACTTTTAGCAGGGTCTCCAGGGACTTCTTGTCCTGGTCGCGGGACCCGTACCGGGCCGGCACGAAGAGGGTGAATTTATGGGCGCTGACGTAGAACGGGTCGCGATACGGATCCTGCGTCATCTTGAGCTGGGTCCGGTCGGCCTGGGCGTTCTCGTCCAGTTGGGAGCGGTTGACGATGCTCTTGCCCCAGAGCACGGAATCCTCGTTCAGCCGGCCGGCGCCTGCGTAAAGCCAGCGCCGCAGGCGGAAGTGCTCCAATATCAGCTTCGGGGGCTCCCAATTGCAAACCGGTTTTTCGGGCCGAGCGCAGTTCAGATTCTCCGGCGAGCAGGTCTTCCGGCTGGGCTCTTCGACTTCGCCCGGGCAGCAGACCTGCCCGGGCTGCATGCCCAGGTAGACCAGGAGCTGCCTCCACAAGCCGAGGGAGGTGCCGCGCAAGGCAAACAGTTCTCCCGATTTCTTGAGGAACTCGCGCCGCCGGGCTTCCGGCCAGCGTCGGTCGAGGGAAACCCCGATCCACATTCCCAGCCAGGAAAGGAAGTCCCGGTCCGGGCCATCGGCCGGAGCGGACAGCGGGTCGAAGTAGCGCGCCAGCGTGTCGAGCTCGGATTCGATCCCGCCCAGGGTGGTATCGTAAAGACTGAGGAAGCGGTCGGTGAAATCCGCACTGACCGGCTCCTCGCCAAAGACTGCCGGAAGATAGCGCCGCAGTCCAAGGCGGGGGAACTCGATCTCCACGCTGGACAGGGACGGGGTGATCATCCCGTTGCCGTGCAAGACCAGCTTCAGCCACAAGTAACGCCCGGCTCCGCTGCGGACCAGGCAGTCCCACCGCCCGTCATCCATCCCGCGGGCCACCTGGCGGGTCTGCCACTGCTCGGCAGGCAGGCCGGTCAGTTCCGCTTCGCTCAAGGCGGCTTCGGCCGTGTATGTACAGACCTGCACTTGGCAGCCCGATGGAAGAGCGCCGTGCAGGATGATCCGGTGCCACTGGCAGCGGTAGAGCTGGCTGTCGAGAGGCAGGCTGATGTACGTTCCGTCGCTTTCGTAGGTCGGGAAATTCACGATGCCCGTCTCGACGACCGGATCGCCGTTCAAGTCGAAGAGCGTTTCGGCCGGACTTCCATTTTGGGGCGTGCAAATCGTCTCGAGATGCAATTGCCCCTGGATGTCGATTTCGAACGGGATGGGCGGGAAACAGAGGGCGTTGAAATCCGGCCTGGCCGGAACCGGCTCGATCGCCCCGTTCCCGTCCAGGGTGTGGACCGCCGCCGGGTCTCCGTCGGTGACCGCGTAAAGTACGTCCCGGCAATCCATGGCCAGCGCGGTGACGACCCCGAAACCGGCGAAACAAGCCCGCCAATGGCCGCGAGGCGAGAATCGGTGAATGCAGCCGTTGGCCCCATCCGAAACGTAAGCCCGGCCGGCTCCGTCGAAGGCAATGTCAAAGGGTTCCCAGGGATTCGCCAGGCCAGCCGAAGCGGGCGGCGCCCAATGGCCGCGCAGGGCAAACCCGCGCAATCCGAAGACGCCCACCCGGTGGTTGCCCGTATCGCAGACGTAGAGATTCCCAGCGCAGATGCCGATCCCATGCGGATCGGAGAACTGCCGGGGGCCCGGGCCACTTCCACCGATCGCCGGGACTGTCTCGAACCGGCAAGTGCAGGGATCGAAGAGCTTCAGGCTCGGACCGCGCCGGTCCAAGAGGAAGAGACTTCCATCCGCCGTTATGGCAAGGTTGGTTGGGAGAGCCAAGCCGCCGAAACTGCCATCCGGCTCGGTCAAGGTGCGCCGGTACTCGGGAAGCAAGTCGAGTTCCAGCTCGCCGGCCGGGCCGAATACCAGGTTATCCATATGGTCGGCCTGCCAGCCGACCCGTCCGTTCAGAAGCAGCGAGGTCGGGTCGTCAGGCGGACGGCGCAGGGGCGGCAGGAGCGGGTTGGGCATCATGCGTTGGTCGCCTCGAAGGAATAATTCGTCGAGATATCGTTCTGGTCGTTGTAGAGAAGAGAGACCGGTCCGAGCGGAACATCCTGGTAAGCCGGCTGATCCTCGTCATCCAGGGTGATGGTCAGGCTTTGGATGCTCTGGACGCCGTCGACCTCGAAGATCTGCTGGTAGACCCGGGAGTAATAGATCGTCCCGCCGAACGGCCAGCCCAGTCCATCTTCGCCGCCCTTCAACGGATGGAAGTACGTGCTCAGGGCGTCCTCGATGGCAGTCTTGACCACGCCGACGTCGGCGTCGTCGTTGGCCGTCACTTCGGCAGTCACTTCCACTTTCTGGTAGGTCGGCTTGACCACGTATACTTCCGTGGTCAGCAGGCGGCGCTGGTCGAGGTAGGCGCAGACCGTGCGCAGCGTCCCTTCGCTCGGGGTGGGCATGTCCGAATTGCTGTCGGGAACGACGATCACGGTCACCACCCCGGGCACCTTCACGGTGGGAAAGTCCGGATGGTAGAGCGGCAGGGCCTTGGCCCGCTTGATATTCGCCGCCTGGCTGGCGAACAGCTCGAAATCAGCCGTGGTGACCGCCCGGCAGCGGCTCTGGATGGTGTACGGGGCCCGCTTCTTGGCCTCGTCCATCGTTTCCTCGTCCCGGCCTCCGACGGCCTCCATCAGGTTGGCAATGCCGCTCGTATCCAGGCCATCGATGGTCGTGACCAGGTTGGAGATGGCGCCCGCGGGGACGTTCCCGCGCAGCCCGCCGCCGACCCGGTATTCCCGGGCGACCACGTTGGCAGACGGATTGGATACGTTGGCAACCGGGATATCACCATTGACGCCGTCCCCGAAGCGGATCTCCCCGCTGGTGCGGTCAAGGATGTAGTGCAGATCGGTAGGGGAGGAGCCGAAGAAATCCTCCACCTCGGTCCATTCGACGAAGCCGTCGCCCTGATCGACTTCCAGGTGCAACGAGCCGGCCAGGACGGGCGTGCGCGAAAGGGTCAGGACCTGGTCACGGCGGCCGTCGCTCCCGCCCAGGACCTCGTCCCGCAAAGTCTCGGCCTGGGTGGCGCCAACGGTGTTGGTGCGGACGGCCAGGAGCTGCGGCGGGTTCTCGTATTGACTTTGGGTGACCCGCCCGCGGATCCAGTACAACATGGCGCTTTCTGCCCCGATGACATCCGTCTGCATCTTGCCTTTGGCGGGCGTCTTCAGGTAAATGTGCCCGGAGCGGGTCAGCGCCAGGGTCTCATCCTTGAGCAGGTCGAGCTTGATCCAATCTTCGCCATCCCAGTATTCCCAGACCAGGACGGCCGGGCCGAAAGCCGGCGTTCCAGGGAAGCCGCACTGGTAGGCGGCGGACTGCGACTCGCTCGGAACGCTGCTGAAAGCCAGGTTGAGCTCTGTCAGGTGGGGAAAATCACCGGCGTAATCGAAACCGAGTAACAGGGCGCTGTCGTCCCGGGCGAGCGGACCGAACGGCTCGAAGCCCTGGGCGGCATCCGTATTCGCGTCGGTCGCCAGGGAATAGGCATAGCTGTCGTAGACCTGGACAGAGGCCAGCTGGGCGGTAAATGCCGTCAGCGTCCGTTCGGTCTCGAAAATGACCGGAGCACCGCCGTCCGAAGCCTGGGCCGACACCTGGGTTCCCTTGGGGACGATCACGGTATCGGCCGCGTAATCCGCCTTGACCGGGAAAGCGATCTCCGCTGTCGCCGGTCCAGCCGGGTTCAATTCGATCCCGAGCAGCTGCAGGAATTTCAGGTAATTCAATTCCGGGACCTTGTTCATCCGGTAGAGCAGCATCTCCGACATCCAGGCGAAGACCTGGGTGAGGGTGATCCCGGGATCGTTGTCGTTCAGATCGGTCCAGACCGGCTTCCATTCCGGCGTATAGCGCGAGATGCGGGTACGCACCTCTGTCATGATGTCGTCGAACGTCCGGTCGTCGAGCGTGGGAATATGATCTGCAAGTGGCATAGCTAACCACCTTCTCCGATATAAAAGGGATAGACCAGGTTGCCAATGGAATTGTTGGCCCGGATGCGGTAGCTGATCCGGATGAGCAGGAGATTCTGGCTCTCTGGGGCGCTCTCGGCCGCGACGTCCAGCACGTCGATGCGTGGCTCGTTCGCCACCAGGGCCGTGCGGACGTTCTGGACGACCAGTGCCAGGGTCCCGGGATTGTTCGGGGCGAAGACGAGATCGTGGATGCCGCAGCCGAAGTCGGGCAGCATGACCCGCTCGCCTTTGCTGGTACTGAGAATGAGGTAAACGGATTCCTCGATCCGCTGCTCGTACCTGGACTGGCCGAGCTTTCCGTCCGGGGTTACCTGGAGAGGAAATTTCCAGCCGATGCCAAGGAATTCACGTTCGTTCGTCGTTGCCATGCCTGCCTCAGGATTGGATGTTCAAATCCAGCTTGGTGACGGTGTTGTCGGTCGTCGTAGAGCCAGACTGGAGGGTGATCTTGTTGATGAATTCGTCCTGGTGGGCTTCCAGGTAATTCAAGATGCCGCTGGCGATGGCAGCCAGCAGGATCCGCCGTTCGTCCTTGCCGTCGGCGGGCAGGGCCGAGCCCTTGTCGGCCTGCCATTCTTTTTCCAGGGCCTTTTCGATCGACTCGGCCATGCTGCCGGCGAAATCGGATAGGGTGCCACCTTTCAACGCCGCCATCGAGCTTTCTCCTGTTTACCCGGTCTTGACCTTGGACGAATTGTTCGAGCTCTGGTAGGTCTGGAAACTGGCCCCCGGGACCATCGGCGTGACCGGAAGGACGCCGGCGGCCATCTGGCCGGGGTGGGTGTGGGTTTGGAGTTGGGCGACCAGGGCATTCAGGTAGGTCATCAGGCTGTCGCCGAACACCAGCGGGTGGGCGGCCCCGGAGGTCAGCTCGATCTGGGGCGCATCCACGACGACCTTGCTGGCAGCTTTGACCGTGACCGTTCCGCCCGAGTCGATCAAGACCTGGTTGCTGCCTCCGGAATCGGTGACGGTGACCGTATTGGCAGAGTCATCGATCGTGAGGTTGTGGCCGCCGTTCGATTTCAAGATGATCTTCTTGGAACCGTCCTTGTCCTCGAACCGCAGGGTGTGCCCTCCGGGCGTCTTGATGACCCGGTTCTTGCGGTCGCTCTCGGGCGGGGTGTCGACCCCGTTCCAGAGGAAACCGACCACGAAGGGTGAATCGAAGCTGCCCTGGTTGAAGGCCACCAGGACCTCATCGTCCTGCTCGGGCATGAAGTAGACGCCGCGCTTCTTGCCCGACATCGGCATGGCGATCGGCGCCCAATCGCTGCGGTATGACTCGTCCAGCCAGGGAAATTCCAGCTTGACCGCCGCGTTGGCTTCGTCGATCTCCTTGACCCGTCCGATCACGACTCCCGGATACTGGTTCGGCATGGCTCAGCTCCCCGGGTCTTCCCGGCGGGCGGTGAACCGGGTGGTATATCCGCTCTCGCCAATCGTATGGGCGGTATCAGTGACGAAGTAGAGCCCGCTGAACCGGGAACCCAGGCCCTGGATATTGAGCTGCATCCCGGCCCGCAGGTCCGGCAGACCGATCGTGCTCCCCTGAGCGGTCACGAACTGCTTGAAGCGCTCGGTCAGGATCGCCAGGGCGCGCTGGCGGGCTTCGGCGGAGTTCCTGACCGGCTCGTTGACCACCACTTCCTGGCGATCGCCGCAGGCGCCCGCCTGGAGGCTGCCGGATAAGAGCGGGATCAGGTCCCGGTTGATGGTGATCGACGAATCATTCAAGTCGACCGTTTCGCTGATCGTGCTACGGGTCGAGCGATTGTAGCTTCGGACGGTGACCGACCAGACCTGGTTGGCTGCATTCATGCTGGGGTTGAAATCCATCAATGAGACGCCCCATTTCAACTCATAGGTCACCTTGCGGAGCGGCTGGGGGGCGTCTCCCTGGGAAGGACCAAAGTAGAGCCGGTCCTGGCCTGAATCATCCGTGAAGACATAGACGATATAACCTACCCGCCTGGCAAGGGTGAAAAGGAAATCGATGTCGTACTGGTTCGTCTCGGTAATTGCTTCGAGAGCCTTTTCTTTGCTCAACGCCGCCTGGTTGATCTCGATCGGGATCGGGAAACGCCGGCAGTGTTTTTCAGGATCCGTTTTCTGGGAGATCGCCTGGGCAACCTTGCTCGGCCTTTTGTCATCAAATTTATTCTCGCTGTATTGCTTGGTCCGTAGTTTGTGCAACACATTGAGGCCATGCACGACCATCGTCGAGGCCCCGCTATTGGGAAACTTGGGCTCGAAACCGGTGCAGTTGCCTTTCATCATCATCCGCAGGTTGTCCAGGTAGCCCATGTGAATCTCGAAAACCTTGGCATTCGGATCGAAGAGGTGATACAAGGTGGACTGGGCGCCCGAACCGTTCAACGACTGCTGGGTCTCGGAGCCGACGTATTTCAAGGCCCGAGTGGTCGCATTCCAATTGTTGACGGTCAGGTCGAACCCATCGATCTCCTTGAGGCTGTCCTTGTAGGTGAGCTGGGTCACGTCCCGGACGAAATTGGTCATCACGCTGCCGCCCCGCCCATCCGGTGAAAAAGGCGCTCCCTGGGCTTTGACCTGGAACTGCGGCACCCGGAAGTGTTGGAAGGCAGCCGATTCTTGGACGACTTTCGTCACGGTTGTCATAGGCTGGCCGGCGGAATGGTCAGAAAGGTCCCGGGCGCCAGGCGGCGCGGATCTTCGATTTCATTGGCATCCGCGATGGCGCGCCAGTCGCCGGGTTTGTGGTAGTAGGTGGACGAAATCCCGGAGAGCGTATCGCCGGTCCGGACGACGTGGCTGTGGGTCCGGTCGGGCGAGGTCAGGTTGAGCTGCCTCATCTGGTCTTGGAGGGTTTTATATTCCTTGATGACGATCGTCAGGGTCGCCCGTAGCGGAACCCCCTGGGAATTGAAGAGGCTGAATTTCTGGCGGATGCTCTCGATCACGCCAGTGAAGTCCGGCCGGCTCTGGCTACCACCGGTCCAGTCGGGCAGGTGGCTGCCGGGGAACTTGCTGTTCCAGAGGAAAGAGACAAGCGGCGGGGTATGTCCGCCCGGCTCGATTTTCGCCAGGGCGTAGAACGGGTCGGTCAGCTCCGTCACGCTGGAGGCGGTGGTGCCCATCCCGTTGTCAGTGGTATCGAAGAACAACTCCAGGGTCAGCTTTTCGTCCTGCCCGCGGACGAACTGCAGCAGGGGCGTATCCAGGCCGGGGATGTTGATCTCCTGGGTTTGGACGCTCTTCTCCAGGCCGAACTCGGTCGGGTTGTACTGGAAATCCAGGATGTCCATGTTGCCGGTGCTGAAGGTGGCAATCAGGCTTCCTTTTTGGAGCTGCTCCATGAATTAACTACTCCTCGTGTTCCAATTCGTAGGCGACGCCCGGGGTGACCCGCCGGGTGGCGCGTTCCCGCTGCTGGTCGCGCATGCGCTCGTCGACTACCTGCATGACGATATCGATGATCTGCTTCATCACTTCCGGCGTGAGAAGGCTGTTCCCATCGACGGAACGGACCGTACTGGTAGCATGCTGAATATTGACTGCCATGATTACCTGGATGCCTTCATCGCTATGCTGATCGCGGCCATCGCCGCCGCCGTACCCAATCCCACGTACGGGACCTGCCAGATGCCCTCGTGGGCAATCTCGACCGCTTCGATGGCGACGTTGTTCTGGGAGGCGTTCATCACCGGGGCGGAATATTTGATCGGAAGACCGCGCTTGAAATACCAGATGTTGTTGGGCAGGTGCAGATCGTTCAACAGGGCGATCACACCGTCCCGGCGCTTGCCCTTTCCCTGGGTGAAGTCGTAGTGCCAGTCCCAAAGGGTCGTCCCGGCGCCAATCCCCTTCTTCAGGGTGATGTTCGACCAGGTGACCCGGCTCGGGAACTTGAGCACGGCGCCGTTGTTGCCGCCCTCTTTGTACTCCTCCACCTGCAGGGACATTTCCAGTCCCGTGCACTCGCTGAAGCCTCCGGCCAGCACGTCGAAGACCGCCGCCATGGCGATCGATCCGACCAGGCCGAGCGTGCTGCTCGTGTCGATCAGGCTGATGACGAAGTTATGGTTGAGGATGGGGTCGGTGCGGATGCCGAGGCCCAGCGTGCCGAGGACTGACATTCCAATGCTCCTGTGCTAACTCACTTCGTTGATCTCGAAAGCGTTGTTCACCCGTCCAACCCGCAGGACGACGAATTCGAACGGGATGGAAGGGGCAACCCCGACGATCGCCAGCAACTGGCCGAGCTCGCGCTGTTCGGGCGGGTTGATCTCGTCGTCGCATTTGACGAAAAAAGCCTCCTCGGCCGAGTTCCCGGCCAGGGCGCCGCGCTGCCAGAGAACCAGCAGGAAACTGGTGATCGACAGGGTGATCTTGGTGCGGGTGTACAGGTCGTTCGGCTCGAAGACCGCCCACTGGGTCGCCAAATCGATCGATTCCTCCACCATCATCATCAACCGGCGAACATTCACATATTTCCAGTCCGGATCGGAGCTGGTAGTGCGGGCGCCGAAGATGCGCAAGCCGCGCCCACCCAACGGGCGGATGGCATTGATCCCAAGCGGATTGAGGATGCCGTGCATCCCATCATTGACCGGAACGGTCACATCCTGGATCCACTGCAGGGCATCGTTGGCAGGCGCTTTGTGCACGCCGATCGTCAAATCGGTGTTGGCATACTGCCCGGCGACGTGTCCACAGGGCGGGATGTCGCGGGTCAGGCCGAGGGCGTTCCGGAGCGGATCGACCACCCGCAGCCAGGGATAATAAAACGCGGCGTACTTCGATTCGAAGCGCTGGCGCCAGGCCTGGACCGCGCCGGGTCCCAACGCGTCCTGATGGCTGACAGAGTAAGGAGAGTCGAGCAGGGCAATCCGGTTGCGCAGATGCTCGCATTGCTGGATCATGGCGGACTGCACACGATAGACATCCATCTCGCTGAATACCGGCGGGATCTCCTGGTCGCTCGCCTGTCGGCCCTGCGGAACGGGCGGCGGGAGCGGGAGGCATGGATCCGGGATGCAGGGCGGCAGGGGACTCAGCATCGGGGGCTGGATCGGATGGATGTTGATATCGGGAACCGCCAGGATGGCCACTTCCTCGATTGCCTCCAGCGCCCGCATACCGCGGTCCTTATAGGCCCGCACTTCATCGCTGTCCAACGGATCGAAATCCTCTCCCATGAAATCGTAGGCGCCTAGCAGGCGCAAGCCGTCGATGCCACCGTTCATCGTGAGCCATAAATCCTGGTCGCTTTCCCGAACAGGCGACACCTCGCCGAGGCGGAAATACCCGTCCTCCCGCAACTCGCGGATGACGACCGGCTCGGGCGCCGCCGGGATGGTCTGGTCCGGGTCGCCGGGCTTGGGGATGTGGATATCGGCCAGGACGAGCGGTCCATAGCTGGGATGCAGGGGCACGATCGACAGGCCTTCGTAAACTCTTTGCAGGATTCCCGACTCGCTGACTTGCAGGCTGTATTCGACGCTTTCGACCAGCATAGCCTGGTCCATGTCGAAGCCGGTCAGGGGTAAGTCATAGGGGAGTCGCGCCTCCGGATCGGGGTTGACCCAATAGAGGCGCTTCTCGACCGGATCGACCAGGGTGACCACCTTGTAGGCGATCGTCCCGTCCTGGGACAGCTTGACCAGGCTGCCGCGCACGAAGCCAGTGATCGAAGCGACCGTGGCATACTGCGGCAGGGATTTCAGAGGAACGCTGATCGTCTGGGCCCGATGGGTTTCTTCCTGGATGACCGAGAGGTTGTTGCCCCAGCTCCCGGGGCTGAACGCCTCGATCTCCCATAGCGGATCTCCGCTCAAGTCATGCAAGGTCGCCCCTGCAGCGGCCGACCCGCCGTTCGGCTCCCGGCTGGCCACCCGGACCACCCAACAGCGCTGCCCGCCGTTCTCGAAAAAGCCTCGCACCGCGTAGGCAAGATAGGCCGAGCCGCTGAAACCGCCAAAGTAACTCTGGAACTGGCGCCAGGACTGGATCGGCACAGGGGTGTCGACAGGCCCGCGTGAGGCCAGGCCGACAAATCCCGCGATGTCGGTGCGGACGGCGGTGATGCCGGGGCTGGCATCCACCCGCTCGTAATAAACGCCGGGGGTCAGGTATTCGGGCACGCTTTACGCTCCGTGAGGCTAGGCCAGTTCCATGCTGATGCCCTCGTGGACGAGGTCCATCGACTCGATGGCCACCTCGTTCCCGCTGGCTTTGAGGCTGGGGCCTTCGATCTTGTTGATCCAGGCATCTGTGATGTTCCAGCGCAGGACGTCGTTGTGGGCCTCGTCCATCAGGATGATGGAACCGTTGCGCCGGTCGGCCAGGCCGTTCAGGATGTTGCTATACCACTTCCACAGCTCATCGTTGTGGGTGTAGCCGTGCTTGAGGGTGATATTGGAAAACTTGCGCAGGCCGATCAGCTTGCGGACGTTGTTGCGCGCATCCGTGCCCTCGCGATAGTCGACCGAGTCGCCGTCAGCGGTCAGGCCGCTGGCTTCGCTGAAACTGGCGACATTCAAGCCGTCGATCTCGACGCGAAAGTTGAAACTGCGATAGGGATCCGTTCGTGTTCCGGTTGCCATGGGTTTGCCTCCTTACATTTCTAGCTGTCGGCATGGGCCGTCCACAGCCCGATGCGGATGATGACGTACTCTGCCGGTTTGACCGGGGCGACGCCGACCAGGCAGATCAGCCGGCCGCTGTCGATATCGGTCTGGGTCATCGTGGTGCGGTCGCACTTGACGAAGTAGGCCTCTTCTGGCTTGGTGCCTTCCAGGGCGCCGTTCCGCCAGACCAGGGTGAGGAAATTGGAGATCGAGCGGGAAACCCGCGCCCAGAGCGGCTCGGCGTTCGGCTCGAAGACCACCCACTGCAACCCGCGTTCGATCGAGGCTTCAATGAAGATCAACAGCCGGCGCACGTTGACATACTTCCAATCCGAGTCGCTCGTGATGACCCGCCCGCCGTAGACCCGGATGCCGCGGTTGTTGTCGCGGAAGTCCCGGATGACGTTGATATTGACCGGATACGGGTTGAGGATGTCCTGCTGTTCCTTGTTCAGGACCCGCTGCAGGCCGACGATGCCGCGCACGTCCTCGTTGGCAGGCGCCTTGTGGACGCCCCGCTCGATGTCCGTCCGGGCGTAGATGCCCAGGGTGTGTCCGCTGGGCGGGATGGGATAGTTCGCCACCCGGGCCAGGTTGGTCGGGAACGGATCGGGGATGACCAGCCAGGGGTAGTAGATGGCCGCATACTTGGTGTCGTAGTTCTGGCGCAAAGCCTGGACGTCCGGGATGGTGTCCTTGGGCGGCTGGGGGCCGTCCAACACGGCGAAGCGGAAGCGGGCCTGTTCGCAGTGGTTGATCAGGGCGGATTGGATCTTCATGGAGGTCCGGCCGGGGATGCCGACGATGCTGATCTCCTCGACATTCCGCAGCGACTGCAGGCCGGTGCGGTCTTCGGGAACGACATTGTCCTCGCCGATGTAATCGTCGTCGGTTAGGGTTGCGATCGAGTCGTCGCCGCTGTAGAGGGCGTGCCGGGCAGGCATCTCGCGGCCATCGGGGAGGATGTCGATCAGCGCTTCGGGACCCAGGCGGCTGCTCTCCAGGGTGGTCGTGCGGGTGGGTTCGATCAGATCCTGAGCCAGGTCGTGGACCCGGATGTACCAGGAGTCGCCGTCCGGCCGGCGGTCGGATTGACGGATCGGGCCGTTGATGTCGCCAATGACATTGTGGATATAGTGACTGTGGCGCGGGTCCATCGAGAGATAGCGGAAGCTCTCCGCGTCGAGGATCGTGTTGTTGCGGGAAGGCATGGCCGGATCGGGCTGGCGGAGCAGGTAGACCGTCAGCGAGAACTCCCGCGAGACCGCTTTGAGGAAGCTTCCCGGGGGCAGGGCGACGATCGCCGCCTGCTGGGGGCCATCCAGGCCGGTGCCGGCCAGGGCGATATCGCCGGTCGAGCGGTTGATCGCGTTGACCTTGAGCAGCCCGCCGATCGGCTCGTCCGTGGCCGGATCCTGGAGCTCGAGGACGGTGCCAGGCTCGACGCCCGCCAGCGATCCCAGACGGATGCGCGTCGCGGGACCGTGATCGGTCAAGTCGGTCTTGGCAACCAGGCCGGGATCCTCGTCCGAGACGGAGATGCGCAGCCGGTTACCCCAGGCGCCGGCATCCAGCGCCTGGACGGTGAAGAGCGGCTTCCGCGCCGTTACAACAGAGCCAGTCGAATGGTTGAATAGAAGCGCCGTTTGCAGAGTAATCGTATCAGGCACACGGGAAACCGGGGCAATGGCAAGCTGGTGGTAGAACACCGCCCCGGAGCCGGTCGTCAGGCGCAGGAAATCGTTCACGGCGAATCCGGTCGCGCTCGTGGTCAGCAGTTCGGTCTCACCCGGCGCAGCATCCAGAACGGTGACTGTCGCAGGCGTTGAGGCGACAATCGCTGGAGCTGTCTGGAGTTCGACCTTGGCCGTCGTGGAGTAGTCGTTGCGGATCGGCGGGAAGACCACGAAGTTGCCGGCGTCGGGGGCGACCGGGTTGGTCGCCCGCCCAGGCACAGCAGTCACGGTCAGGTATTCGGTATTGCTTGCGTCACTCAGCTTGATGACATCGCCTTCGATGATCCCCAGGCGATTGTCCACCGCCAGGAAACTGCTCCCGGCCGAGGCAGTCGCGGTCAACGAACGCAACGCCGGCTGAACAGGATCGGTATTGGAGTGGCCATGCAGCATCCCGCCCGCCAGGGTGACGATCAAGCTTCCGGCATCGATTGCCCGGATGGCGACCGGGTCCTGGTTGGGGCCGGCCGGCCCGACGAGCAAGTGCTCGCCAACCATCAACCCATCCACACTGTGAAGCTTCATGCTGGTGGCAAGGGCCACGGTCAGCCCATCCAGCGTCGTCCCGGCCGCATCGATTGTGACTTCCTCCACCAGGCTGCCGCCAGGATAATCCTCATAGGCGCCGTTGTCGATCGTAAAGACTTCGAGAGACCCAATCAAGCGAGCCTCCTGGTCGTCGTTGGTCCGGTCCACCACCAGGATGTCCGCTGCAGTGAACCCGCTGTTGCTGTCCGCAAAGAGCAGGCGGTCGCCGGCCGTATAAGCGGTGTCGACGCTGGAGGCTGCAGCTGCCACGCCGGTAATGTCCAGTGGCTGGACAGAACTGGCGTTGGCATATGCCATGGTCAGCGGGCTATCGAGCTGGACGGTCGCCTGGGAATCGGATGCTGTGACCGGTGTGATGTGCCGGACGTCGGTGAGGAAGCGATATTCCTTTCCATCTGCCCCGCTGACCTCGACCAGGGCAGTCCCGGCGAGGGCATCAGCCTGCAGGGTAGCCAGGTTGAGGCTGTCTCCCTGAATGGTCAGGATCTGGGCGCCGGCCTCCTGGTCCCCGACGATGGTATACAAACTCAGCATGGTCGTACGGGTAAAGGCTTCCACCGTATCGCCGACCTGGTGAGACCGGTTCATCGGAAAGTTGGTGGCAATCATCGTATGATCGGTTCCGGGGGCGCCATCCAACTGGCGATACTCGGCTTGGCTGCCGTCCCCGACGCGGATCCAATCGTTCGGATTCAAGCCCATCGTATCCAAAACGACCAGGCGGGGCGGATTGGCGGCAGTGCCGGTCAACTCTGCGGCGCCCCGCAACAACATGGTCTGGAGCGAGCCAATGTCGCCGCGGTCGAACAAAAAGACCGCCGCGTTGACTGCCCCGACCGTGTCGAGGACGCGGGTGACATACACGCGCTTGCCGCCATTGTCGAAGAAGCCCTGGACGGCGTGCGGCAGGTAACAGTGCCGGTCGTCGCCGTTGGAAAAATCCAGGATGTTCAGGCGCTCCCCGAACCAGCGGGTGAACTCGCCCGTACTGGTGACCAGGATGGGGATGTTCACCGGTCCGCGCTCGGTCACGCCGACCATTCCGGTGGTGCTGGTGCTGACGCCCTCGATCGGCTTGCTGCCGGTATCGACTTCTTCGACATATACTCCGGGAGCTAAATATTCTGGCATGGTCTTCCTCCTTGCAAAGAATTGAGTGGTCGATTCCAGGATCTTTCGGACCTGGATGGACAATGGATCGGGTGCTTACGAAAACACAAAATCCACGAGGTTCTCGGGTTGTTCGTAATTCGGACTGACGATAGTTTTCACGGTATGGATCCCGTCGGTGGCTTGCAGTTCCACCTGGGCCACCCGGCTGAGAGGAGGCAGGCGATAATAACCGTTCGGATCACTCTGGCCGGCGTATATCTGGAAGCCGTGAAATTCGTCCGCTGCGCCTCCGCTGATCCGGACCTGGTTTGCCGGGGTCAAGCCCACCAAGCCATTGAGAAATACCGTGGTATCCCCGGGGATGCCGTCCTGGGTGAATGTGTTCGCCGCCCCAAGCGGGCCGGAATTGACGGCCTGTTGGACCAGGGATCCCTGGCGGTGCGACAAGGCCGTCGGGAACTGCAGGCTGATCTGGGCGATCTGATCGGGCGTGCTGCCGCCGTTGATCGCCAGGATGGAAAGGAATTCCTCCCGATCCGGGCGGTTGCCCTCGACGAGGAGAACGTCGCCGATCGTCAGGCCATGGCGGTTCGACAGGCGCAGCGTGGTCGTCCCTGCCGGCAACGAATCCATCATTTGCTTGTCGTCGCCTGCGACGGCCGCCAGATCCCGTCGGGCCAGGCTAGAAATTGCATTCGCCCGGTTCGCGTAGAGCGGTTGGGACAGGGCAATCAGGTTTGGCGCCTCCGCCGGGATGACGACATTGGCCGGGGGCAGGCTGCGCCAGACGCCGGAGACCCGCACGCTGGCAGCCGGGGCAACCTGCAGGTTGCCCGCCACCAGCCGCATCGTCCGGCCGCGAAAAACGATCGGCAGTCGGTGCAACGGAAGGTCGGGCAGGATCAGCGGATCGAAGCTGGCCGGGAAAGCCGGATTGATCGGCAGTGTCGCCGTCAGACTCATCCCGAGGTAACCCGCTGCCTGGATGGTCAGGCCGGCGCTGTAGCTGACCGTCTTCAGGCCTGGGAAAACCTTGGCCGGCACGGCCGCCAGGCCCACCAGGCCATCCTCCGCAACGCGCGTCGTCAGGGCTGGATTCGAACAGGTCAGGCTGATCGATCCGCGGGGCGGTTCCCCGGTCAGCTCGTCCACCACCCGCAAGGCGACCACGCCCCAGTTCCGGTTCGCGACGCCGACTGGATCGTCGAGCGCGACGGTGGTGACAGCATCATTAAGGGTCACATCCAGACGGTTCATATCAGGATCCGACCTCGATGCTGTAATCCGGGCTGGCCACGCCCACGGGACTGGCAGTCACCGGCTGCTGTTCCGAATCGATCATCACCAGGCTGACCTGGTACGAAACGGCCAACTCATAGGAGCGCTCCAACGCGTCGAACAGGCGGGCCGTTTCATCGACGGTCATCGGCTCGAGATGGATGTTGATCTGCAAGTCCTTGCCGGTGAAATCATCCTGCAACATCGAACCGCTCAGGATCGGGGAATCGTGCAACACCTGCAGGACCTTCCCGAGGATGATCTGCTCGGTCTCCGGACTGTTGTGCTTGTTCTTCAGGGCAACGATCGGTGTAACCAGATAATGCAGACTGAGAGGCAGGGGGCGATGGCGAAGCTCTGTCCGGCTGATCCGTTCCATATTGTCATTGAGCCGGTCGCCGTCCTTGTTCACCATATACAGCCAGACGGAAACCCCCTGCTCCTTGTTCTCCGTCATCTCCTCGGGAGAGTTCAACGAAACGACCATCGTCCCGCCGTGGGCCGGATCGAAGAGCTGGCGCAAACTGGTGTCGGCAATGAAATGCTGTTGAAGCAGGTTGGCAATCGTCAGGCTGGTGGCTCGTAAGGCGGTGTACATAAGCTAATTGGGTTCGCTTGATTCGTTTTGTGGTTTTGTGAATCCGGTCGCGCGGCTGATATATTCAGCCAGCTTTTCCGGGCTTAGGAAGTAATTGATCTCGCGTGTGTCGATGTTTTCCACCATACAGCGCCAATTCTCCTCGGCATCCTTGATCTCACGTGGCTCAAACCAGACTCGGACAATAAAGACGAAAGGAGAGCGGTCGTAGCTCATAGTATGGCTGTCTGGTTTGATATATTTCGTACTGACGAATATTCAATCATCCTTCGAACGCCTGATAAGCATCCATCCCGGGGAAGTGCCCCGATAAGGAATGGCAGCGGGAAAGGTCTGCCCGATCGATCAGTACATCGAGTTTAGCGATTTGGAATAACCGGTTTATCACCCCGATATCACCAAGTTATCTCTTTTTTATCTTAATAAAAAATAAAAAGGCGCCCGCTTTTAGGCGGGCGCCGGGAAAAATCACAGGGCGATAGGCGGTGAATTATCCATCCTCATCTTGCATTTCATCGCGTAGCTGCTGGATGGTTTGCCGCAATTGGCCCTGAAGATCCAGGAAGGATTGCAATACATCGTTGAGAGTTTTCAGGGAATTTTCGAGGTCGAGGCGTTGGTGGTCCCGCCGGCCAGGCGTGGCTGGCCGGGAATCATTTTCCATAAGGATTGCCTGGTACAAGGCGCGGGTTTCTTCCATCGGCGAAACCCCCAATTCGTCGAGGAGTATTTTTTGGCAGGCTTCGAACTGTCGCAAGGCCAACGCCCTCTGGCCGTTGACCTGATACAAACGCATGACCTCCCGATGGATCTCTTCGCGTAGAGGGTCGAACTCCAGCAGCTTCAGGCCGTAGGTCAGGCTCTTGCCGTACTCGCCTCGGCTCTTGTAACAGCTCATCAGGTACGCCAGGGAGTTCAGATACATCATGCGTACGTGCTCCCGTTCGCGCAAGATCCAGTCGATGTACATCCCTTCCAGGAGATCGCCAGTATAGAGGGAAAGGTGGTTTTCCATTTCGATCAAGTCCTGCGTGCGAATTCGGTCCGGAGGTGAATCCAGAACGTGATCAACGACCTTCTTGAAATCCTCGATGTCGAGCCAATAATCGCTGTTGCTGTTGAATCCAATCTCGCCGTCGGGGGTCGTGGTCAGGTAAGTCCCCCGCGGCAAGCCTTCCGGCTCAATGATCCTCCGCAGCCGCCATAGTGCAGTATTCAAGCAATATCTCGCCCGGTCCTGTGAAAAATCATCCCAGAGCCTCCCGGCCAGCACTTCGCGGGAATGGGTACGGTGCGGCTCCAGCAGTAAATAAGCGAACAACTCCTGGACGCCGCGCGGAAGGCGGATGTCGCTTGAATCACCTTCCTTAAGCAGATGCATACTGCCGAACAAATAAATATGCAATGTGCTCATGTCGGACCCCTTTCAAAGTGGAAGGAAAGGGTGGCGGCTGAAGTTGTTCGAACTTTACTTCATTTGGACAGGCACAAGTCCCGAGAATGGAGTGAGCGTGTCGCCGATAGGGAATGGCGCCAGCCTCCAGCTTGGATCATTCGGCCAGATCTTGGAAGTTGTTTGAATCGGTAGTGGATCGTCAATATCATTTCGGCCTGTCCAATGGCCACCCTGCTTCGTAAATGAAAACTTAATGTCGAGTGGATGTTACGATCAGGAACGATAAATAGTTCGGTTCAGATCATATACCCATGCGCAACATGACACATGGCTGCTGCCGCTCTTTCCGTTTTTACGGGACAAATCATTGATCAGATCGTTGATGAATTACCGGGAAGCGAATGATTTACCCACTGGGTTCGACTTGCAGGACGAAAATATATTTTCTTGTCGCTTCAGTACAGTTTAATTATAGCATATTCGGTCGCAATTGTTATATTACCTATTTCCTATTTTCCCTTCACTGTCCACCCGTTTGGGCAATTCTCCCCCACTTTGAATTAGAATCGTGCAGATGTACATCCACCTTACCACCCATTCGGCATATTCCCTCCAGGAAGGCCTGGCCCTGCCGGTCGAACTCGTCGAAGCCGCCCAGGCCGACGAAATGCCCGCCCTGGGCCTCACCGACCATCGTCTACTGAGCGGGTCGGTGGAATTCGTCCTCGCCTGCCGGAAAGCCGGAATTCAGCCCGTGCTCGGTCTGGAGATCGACCTGGAAACCGGTCCAGTCTCTTTGCTGGCAACCAGCCTGGAGGGTTGGTCGAGCCTGTGCGCGTTGAGCAGCGCCCTGGCGCTCCGCCCCGCCCCCGAAGCGGATTGCCCGGTCGATCTGCTGGCATTGCACTCCCGGGATTTGATCGCCCTCGCCTCGCTCTCCCCGGATTTCAGCGAAAAACGCATCGGCCCCCTGCGGGACCTCTTTCCCCGCCGCCTTTACCTGACCCTGCAAGATCCGGCCCAGGCCCTGCCGCTCGCCCACCTCGCCGGGCGGCTTGCCCTGCCTCTTGTCGTCTGTCATCCGGTCTACTACCTGGAAGCAAGGCAAGTAGTCCTCCAGCGCACCCTTTCTGCCATCCGCTTGAACCAGCCAGTCAACCAACTGCCCGAAAAGGCTCCTGCTCCGGCCGGCGCGTACTTCGTCCCGGCCGCCGAGATCGAGCGGCGCTTCCAGGGTTCGCGCGCCGCCCTGGCAGCTACCCAGGAGATCGCCGAACGCTGCCGGTTCGACCTGCCGCTGGGAATCCCGCGCATGCCAACCGTTCCCCTGCCCGAGGGCAGCTCGATCGCCCGGGTCATCAGGGAAAAAGCCGAATCCGGGGCGCGCAGGTTGTATGGGAAGATCGATCCCCCAATCCAGGAAAGGCTCGACCATGAGCTCGAGGTCATTTCCCGCATGGGCTTCGAGCCGATTTTCCTGATCGTGGAAGAGCTGCTCGACTTTGCCCGCCGGACCGGGGTGCCGTTCTCGAGTCGCGGCTCGGCTGCCTCTTCCCTGGTCGCCCACTGCCTCGGCATCACCAGCCCGGATCCGCTCCGCCTGGATCTCTACTTCGAACGCTTCCTCAACCCGGCCCGCACCACTCCACCAGACATCGATACCGACTTATGTTCGCGCGGCCGCGACGGCATCATCCAGCACGTCTTCGATACGTACGGAGCCGACCGGGTCGCCATGGTCGGGACGGTCAACCGTTTCAGGCCTCGCTCGTCACTTGGGGACGTGGCCAAGGCGCACGGCTTGCCGCCGGAGCAGGTGCGCGAACTGGTCGAGCAGCTGCCATACGCCTTCTTCGCTCGACACGAGGAAACCGACGAGAAACACCCGGTCCCGCCATCCCCCTTCGCCGAGCTGCGGACCCGCTACCCTCCCGCCTCCTACCAGCGCATGTTCGATGAGGCCGAGGCGCTCTTGAAACTGCCCCGCCATCTCTCGGTGCACGCCGGCGGCCTGATCGTCTCCCCTGGTCCATTGACCGAGCTGGTCCCGGTGATGCGCTCGGGCAGCAAGGGCATCATCATCACCCAGCTCGACCTTGGCTCGGTCGAGGAGCTGGGCCTGGTCAAGATCGACCTGCTCGGCATCCGCGGCCTGACCGTGCTGGGCGATGTGGCCGAATTCATCCATGAAAACCATCCGGGCGAATACTCCGGTTCCCTGGGCGTGCTCGAATCGATTCCGCCCGAGGATCCAGCGACTTCGGCCCGGCTGGAGAGCGGTGGCACCATCGGCTGCTTCCAGATCGAAAGCCCCGGGATGCGGGCCACCTTGCGCGAAATCCGGGCCCGCAGCGAGGACGACCTCATGGCCGCCCTGGCCCTCTACCGTCCCGGTCCGCTCACCGGTGGGCTGAAGGATGCCTTCGTCCGCCGCTTCAAAGGTGAGGAGCCGGTCAGCCACATCCACCTAGCCCTCGAGCCGCTCCTGGCCGAGACCTATGGGGTCATCCTGTACCAGGAACAGGTGCTGCGGATCGCCCACGAACTGGCCGGTTTCAGTCTGGCCGAAGCCGACCTGCTGCGCCGGGCGATGAGCCATTTCGATCCGGGAAAGCAGATGCAACTGCTCGAGAAAAAATTCGTCGCCGAGGCGGAAGCCCGCAGCGGCGTTCCGGCGGAGACCGGGGAGCGCATCTGGGAAATGATGGCTGCCTTCGCCGGCTATGGGTTCCCCAAAGCCCACGCGGCTTCGTACGCCAGGGTGTCCTGGCGGTCGGCCTGGTGCAAGACCCATTTCCCGGCCGAATTCATGGCAGCCGTCCTGGCCAACGGAGGCGGCTACTACAGCCAGCGCGTCTACCTGAGCGAGGCCCGCCGCCTGGGTCTGACGGTCCGCCCGCCGCACGTCAATCGCTCGGGGCGTCACTTCCGGGTGGCTCCCCTCCCCACCGGCGGGAAAGGCCTGTACATGGGCCTCGACCAGCTGCGCGACCTGACCGGGCGGACGATCGAGCGGATCGTCCGGTTCCAGCCCTATGATTCCCTCGAAGATTTCCTCGCCCGGGCCGACCCGCGCGGCCAGGAAGCCGAAAACCTGGCCAGAGCGGGCGCCTTTGAAGGCTGGGGGACGATCCCTGCCATCCTCGACCGGCTGCAGGGCGGCGGCTGGCAGGCCGGCCAACCCAGCCTGTTCGCATGGGGCCTTCAATCGGGGGAGGAATGGTCCCTGGAGCAAAAAGTCAAAGCCCAACAGGAATTGCTCGGCATCAGCCTGGAGGCCCACCCCCTGGAGCTGGCTGCGGAGCGGATCGCTGCAGCCGGGGCGATCACAATCCTCGAGGCGGCCGGGCGGGTTGGACAGCGCGTCACGGTGGCGGGGTTGCGCCAGAGCGGGCATCGCAGCCGGACGGCCCGCGGCGAGCCGATGATGTTCTTCACCCTGGAGGATCTCTCCGGGATGCTGGACGTGGTCCTTTTCCCGGACGCCTACCGCCAGGCCGGCAACGCCGTCCATACCTCGGAACCCTTGCTGGTCACCGGGGTGGTGGAAGTGGACCCGTCGCGGACCGAGCCGCTCCTGCGGGCGGAAAAAGTGGTCCGGCTGAAGTAAATCGGGGAGAATAAGTGCTAGGCTAGCTGCTGGCGCTGCTGTATGCCTTCAGGCCGCGCTGCCACAAAAGGCGGACGAGCCCCAGCAGGATCAGGGGCAGGGCGGCCGCCCAGGCGATATAAACCGGGTTCATCCGATTCAGGGCAAACAAAGGCGGGAAATTGGAAATCACGAAGATCGGCAGGACGAAGACGCCGATCAGCTGGATCGCCTGGGTATAAATGGTCATCGGCAGGTTGTTGAAATCCCAGAACGAATCGGTGATCTCGGCGATCGCGCTGGTATTCATGAACCAGAACGACAGGATCTGCGGCAGCAGGAACAGGCTGTAGCTGACCAGGCAGCTGATCGCCAGGAAACCCAGGTAACCGCCAACACTGCCAACGGTCACCGGCAGCTTCAGGCGGCCCCAGGCGATAATAATCATGATGCCGCCCGCGACTGCATCGACGCCGAAAATACCCAGGTCGGCCTGGCGCAGGGTGGCCATGAATTGCAGGGAGACCGGCTTGGTCAGGAGCACGTCCAGGTCGCCGTCCTTGATCTTCCGGCGCAGGTCGTAATCGTTGATCATGAAAAACCCAGCGTAGACCCCCGTCAAGGCAACGAAAGTGCCGATGAACAGCAGGAACACGTCCGGTGAAAATCCGTTGATCGCGACGCCCGACCGGTAGATCACGATCACATACGACAGTTTGACCAGCAGGTAACCGGCTTCCATCGCCATGTTCCCAAAGAAGTTCGAGCGGTATTCCATCTGGGACATGACGCTGAACTTTATCAGCAGCCCATACAGGGTCAGATGCTTTTTGATCTCACGGAGAACCGCAGCCACGTCAGCCCCCCACCGCAATGAAACGCCGGCTGCCGATCTTCCAGAGATAATTCGCCGCCAGCAGGCACAGGCCGATCCAGATGCACTGGGCGACCATCCCGGAGCCGATCTCGCCGAACGGGATCTTGCCATTTAAAACGTTGATCGGGTAATTGACGGTGTACTTGAAGGGCAGGAAATTCATCACCTGGACGAAGCGCGCCCCGAAGACCTCGAGCGGGAAAATCCCGCCGCTGAGCAGAATAATGACGATGCGCAGTCCCTCGAACAGGAAGCCGATTTCAACGATCCAAAACGCCACCGAACTGATGCAATAGAAGATCAGGAAGTTCAGGGCGATCGCCAGGACCAGGGTCACCAGGAAAAGGAGAACGCGGCTGAATTCGATGGAGACACCCCAGAAGTGGTTTAACCCCAGCAACACGAACACCAGGATGCCAAGGATCATCGCCACGCCGGGGAGTTTTTGACCGAAGAAATTCGCCAGCCGGTAGGGGAAGTAGCCCAGCGGCTGGACGAGGAATTTACTGAACTTCCCGGTCTTGACGTCATCCAGGATGTCGTACTCGAACCCTGTCCGCACGAGGCGCGCCACCAATCCGGCCAGGAAGGTGTAGGCGATCATCTGGCGATAGGTGTAGCCGTAGACTTCGGACCCGCTGGCGCTGTTGAAGATCGCGGTCCAGAGAAAGGACTGGATGAAGATCGGATAGGCCGCGCTGATCAGCGAGATGGCGAAGTTAAGCCGGTATTCGAGGGCAGTCTGGAAACCCATCTCGAAGGTTTTGATGTACTTCCTCAGCCAGGGCATATCAGACAGCCTCCTGGCGTTGGTACATGAGCGCAATCCCCTCTTCGACCGGGATGTCTTCGATCGTAAAATCCAGCACCGGGAGGCGATCGAGCATTGCCTTGGAAATCTTTTTCAACTCCTGGCGGGGCACTTCGAGGGTGGCGGAAAATTCACCCTGCTCCCTGACTTTCCCAAACGCCGCCAGCGCCTCCCTGCCCACCCGCTCTGAGAGTTGCAATTTGATCACCTTCGATTGGGCGAATACCTCGTTAACCTTCTGCAAGTCGCCGTCGAAAACGATCCGGCCCTGGTTGATAATCACGACCCGCTTACAAAGGTCTTCAACATCTTCCATGTAATGGCTGGTCAGGAGGATCGTAGCTTTCTTCTCCTGGTTGTAATATTTGAAAAAATCCCGGAATTTCTTCTGCGAGATGAGATCCAGGCCGATGGTGGGTTCGTCGAGGAAGATCAGCTTGGGCTTGTGGATCAGCGCCGCGATCAGCTCCATTTTCATCCGTTCGCCCAGGGAGAGGCGCCTGACCTGGACGTCGAGCAGGCCCTTTACATCCAGAAGCTCGGTCAGCTCGGCCAGGGTCGATTCGTAGGTGCGATCATCGATTTCATAGATGCACTTGTTCAGAAAGAGGGATTCGTTGGCAGGCAGATCCCACCAGAGCTGGTTCTTCTGGCCCATCACGATGGCGAACTGCATCTTGAATGCCTTCCGCCGCTCCCAGGGGGTAAATCCGAGGACCGAGGCCTTCCCGCCGGTGGGATGTAATATCCCGGAGAGCATCTTCAGCGTCGTGGTCTTCCCGGCCCCGTTCGGTCCCAAAAAGCCGACCACTTCTCCCGCCTCGATCTCGAAGGAGATGTCATTGACGGCTGTCTTGGTCAATTTCTCACGAAAGAACAAGTTTTTGATCGAATTTCGCAGGCCGAGCTCTTTTTTGTAGTAATCGAACGATTTGGTCAAATGCTCTACTTTGATGATCACGAAGGGTCTCCACACCAGAGAATCTTTACAGCAATTTCATCCTTCGAAAAACCACGCTATTCTACCATTCAATCGAAAAGCGCCTCACAAGGAATGATCCCGTGAGGCGCGGTTTGGGGCGATCGAATCACAATCAGTCGGATGTGGTGAGAAGACGGGCAAGCTCGCCGGGGTCGGTGACCGGCAGGCGGCAGAAAAATCCTTCGCACACGTATGCGGTCGCCTTTCCGTCGACCATCGGCCGGTCCGCCAGCAGGCCCGGCGTGCCCTCCGCGGGCGGATACGAAGAAGCCGCGACAACCGAGTTTGGGAAATAACCCTTCCGGGTTTCTGCAAGCAGCTCTTGAGTGGAGCGATCGCCAGGCTCGCCGACGATGACGACCTGTTTTACCCTACCAAGCGAATAATCCGCCGCGCACAGCCAGCGGCCGAAGGCAGTCGGATAACGAGGCGCCAACCCGGCTACGACCCCCAAAGTCGCCTGCGCGGCAGTCTCCCAGCCGCCCGTCGCCTCCAGGGAGGCGAGCCTCAGCAGGGACTCGGCGGCAAGGGAACTCCCACAAGGAACAGCGCTATCCTGGAGTTCCTTCGGGCGGACGAACAGGTGCTCGGCATCCTCCGGGGTATCGAAGAAACCGCCCGCCGGGTCGCTGAAACGATCGAGCATCTCCTTGGCCAAATCGACGGCCGCCAGATACCAGCGCACATCGAAGTCGGCCTGGTAGAGGGCGAGCAAACCGAGGACCAGCGCGGCGTAATCGTCGAGGAAGACCTCCCGGCCGGGCCGGCCGTCGCGCCAGGCCCGACGGAGCTTTCCATCCGGGCGAAGGGCCGTCAGCAGGAAGCCGGCGTTCCGGGAGGCAATCTGCAAATATTCGGGGGTGTCAAAGGCCCGGGCGGCCTCGGCAAAGGCTTCCAGCATCAATCCATTCCAGGCGGTCAGAACCTTGTCATCCGTGGCAGGCCGGACGCGGCTGGAGCGGGCGGCAAGGAGCTTCGCTCGAGAATCCAGCAATTTCGCGGCGACTGCATCCTCCGTCCGATTGAAATGGATTGCGAGGGTGGAATTATCGACGGCCCGCTGCAGGATGGTCCTGCCTTCCCAATTGCCGGTTGGACGGATGCCATAAGCCAGCTCGAAAAGGTCGGCATCAGCGCCCAGGATCGAACGGATCTCATTCAGGGTCCAGGCATAAAAGCTCCCCTCCTGCCCACCGGAATCGGCATCGAGGCTGGAATAGAATCCTCCTTCGGGGGAGGTCATCTCGCGGGCGACGAAAGCGAGGGTGGATTCGACCACCGCGCGGAAGTCATCGTCCCCGGTCAACTGCCAGGCATGCAGGTAGACCCGGGCAAGCTGGGCATTGTCGTAGAGCATCTTCTCGAAATGAGGGACAAGCCAGGTTTCGTCAGTGGAATATCGGGCGAAGCCGCCGCCGAGGATATCGTACATCCCGCCGCGCGCCATGGCGCGCAGGGTGTGCAGGGCAGGCTTGAGCGCCTGCGCATCCCCTGCGAGGTGACGGCGCAGGAGGAATTCGATGGCCATCGGCTGCGGGAATTTGGGAGCCGGCCCCCAGCCGCCCTCGTTCGGATCATACGACGCGATCAGGTTCTCGACCGCCTTCATCAGAACAACCTGCTGGAAATCTTTCCCCTGGCCGGTTGACTGGCTTTGCCCGGTCAGGTGGGAGACGACCTGCCCGCCGACCCGCAGGACTTCATCAGGCTGGTCACGCCAGGCGTCCGCCATGGATTGCAGGAGATTCCTGAAAGCGGGCAATCCATGGCGAGGTTCCGGCGGGAAATACGTCCCGCCGTAGAACGGCTGGAGGCCGGGGGTCAAAAAGACAGACAGCGGCCAGCCGCCCTGCCCGGTCAGCGAGGAGACCGCGGACATATAAAAGGCATCCAGGTCCGGGCGCTCTTCCCGATCGACTTTAATGCTGACGAAGAGCCTATTCATCAAGGCGGCTGTTTCGGGATTTTCAAAAGACTCGTGGGCCATGACGTGGCACCAATGGCAGGCGGAGTACCCGATACTCAGGAAGATGGGCTTGTTCTCGTCCCGGGCCCTTGCCAGGGCTTCCGGTCCCCAGGGATACCAATCCACTGGATTGTCTGCATGCTGGCGGAGGTAAGGAGAGGTCGAATTGGCGAGTCGGTTGGGCATGAAGGATATCCGATCCAACGCGGCGAGGTTGAGTCGATTAAATCACGGGAAAATAAGACCTGCGTGAGACACCAATTTCGCGCGGATCCAGCCCCACCTGCAACACACCGCCGGATGGCATGGGTTGAGCCATCCGGCGAATGAGCCGGCTCCCCTTTTAAAATAATCCATCCGGCAGGATTGGTCGCTCTTTATTTTATTGGAAGCCCACCCTCGATTCCCCGCTCGTTATTCCAAACCCTTCCAGACCATCAACAACTTCCGAAAGGCAGAAAAAATCTTTTCACCATTATATGCCGACACCGGAGAATCTCATCTAGACAATTGTACCGAATTTGAATTCGGTATATGATCGGTTGATCCCCATGCAAACCGCCCATTTAGGGTTTCTTTTTGACTTCGTCCTCGCCGACGGCAATTTTGGGAAAAACAGGAATGATCCCCAACTCATGGGCTTTGGCGATGGCAGCCGCGCGCGTCCGCACCCCAAGGCGCAGATACGCCCCGGAAAGCAAATTCCGCAACGTCGAACCGGATATCCCCAGCTTGCTCGCCAGGGAGGTCGTATCGCTGTCAGGCTGGGCGTTGCATAACGAGAGTACTTCGAGCTGGCGCGGGGTCAGGATGGAGCTCGCCTGTTCTTTTCGCACGTCCCGAACCGCCCCGGGGCTGAAATAGATCCCGCCGTTTGCAACAGTCGTGACAATCTTTGCCAACTGCTGGATCGAAGTTTGATCGTCCTTGAAGATATAGCCGCTCACGCCAATATCAACCAGGGCGTCGATCAAGGTCCGTTGGGTAAACATGGAAATGATCAGGATGTTCAGACTCGGATATTTTTGCAGCAAGCGTGGGATGACATACAAAATGGGAAATGGATTATGGTTCTCGGCTGAGTTGGGCACGCTCACGTCGAGCAGGAGGACGTTGATATCGTGGTCGGCGACCATCGGCTCCAGGTCCTCGCCGAATGTCGCGGTTGCATCGATCTGGATCGCTGGATCGCTCGACAAGCGATAGATAAAGCCATCGATGATACTCTGGTGATCATCCAGGATGGCAACATGAATTTTGGATAACATCAATTTCTCTCCACTTATCCAAGTAGCACACCCTCGATTATAGATGGCCGCAGTGAGGAAGTGAGGCGGTGTGATACATCTGCCTATTCAGTACCCGCCTTATCGGAACTTGCCCAGGGTACGACCGCGATCAACTTTACCCCGCTGCCCTTGCGCGACTGTATTTTGATATTCCCCCCCAGGAGCTTGATACGCTCTTCAATGCCGAGCAGGCCGATCCCGCTCGAGATGGATAGGCCTTCGATCCCGCGCCCATTATCTGCAACGGAAAGCGTGATGGTCTTCCTGCTGTATTCCAATTTCACGGTTGCGGAGGTGGCCTGAGCGTGCTTGAGGGTATTGGTGAGGGTTTCCTGGACGACCCGATACAGGCTAATCCCGATCTCATCCGGCAGGCCGAGGATCTCCACGCCCTGATACTCCACCCGGATGTCCGTCCGCTCGGAGAATTCCATACAGTAATCCTTCAAGCTCAGGTTGATCCCGCCGATTTCCAGGACAGGTGGACGCAAGCTGTGAGCGAGCGTCCGGATGGAACCGACTGTCTGGTCGATGATCTTGGCAGCGTCTGCCAGCCTCTGTTTTGCGCTGGCCTGGCCTTCGGGAAGTTCATTATCGATCAAAGCCATGCTGTACTTCAATGTGATCAACGCCTGGCTCGCCTCATCGTGCAGCTCGCGGGAGACCCGCCTTCGTTCCTCCTCCTGGGCAGTCACGATCTGGTTGGTCACCCGGCGAAGCTGCTCCTGGGAAGCGATCAATTCGGCAGTCCGGTCTTCCACCCGTTTTTCAAGCTGGTCACGGATATCCAGCAACGCCAACTCGGTCTGTTTCTGCTTGGTGATATCGCGGGCAATGCCCATCACGGAAATGATCTCGCCGGCTGCGTCCCTCAAAGGGACCAGCCAGGTTCCCATCCAAACGCATCGTGGACCGGCGGTGTTCTCCTCCTCGGTATAAAAGGATTCGCCTTTCTCGAAAACCCTGGCAATGCTTTTGTTTTGATGGTCAAGAGTCTGATCGGAAAAGAAAATACGCCGATCCTTGCCGATGACATCATCGACTTGGGAGCCGAGAAACTTGGCCGCATTCGAATTGACATATTCGATCCCCCCCACCCTGCCGATGATGAAGATCATTTCTGGGGCTGCCTCGGCGAGGGTGCGATAGCGTTCCTCGCTTTGACGGAGCAATTCTTCCATCTTGATTCGGTTCGTAACATCTGTGGAATAAATCACGATGGAGGCCACTTTCCCCTGCTTGTCGAAAACCGGACACATGCTGTTATCGAACCAGATTCCCGCCCGGTAATCGTCATATCTCGCCACTTTCCCGGTCTCCAGAACAGATTTAAACTGGTCCATCCGGGTCTTGGCAATCTCATCATTGAGGAATCCGAATCCGTACTGGCCGATCATTTCCTCGGGTGTCTTCCTAAACCTGTCCGCGAATTTGGAATTGACCGAGAGAAGGTTTCCATCCGGGTCCAGGAGGGCGACATAAGCGTTGGCTGCATTCAGGATGGCCTCATTCGTTTCGGCGCTCCTACGCAATGCACCCTGGATTCGTCGGTAATCCGTCATATCGCTGACGAAGCCAGTCACCCAGGTTTGACCTTCGTTTATCACGGCGACAGCGCTGACATTCATGAACAAAGTATGACTGTCTCTGTGATGGAAAGCCAGCTCCCCGCGAAATTTTGCCCCCGAAAAAGTTTCCTTCACAAACTGGTCGTACTGGACGACATCCTCGGGCTGGATGAAATTCGTCAGCGAACAACCGATCAATTCCTCCTTCGAATAACCGAACGTTTGCGCAAAGGAATCGTTCAAAAAGCGCAACACCCCGGACGAATCGATCTGAAAAATCCCATCGAGGCTGGTCTCGGTAATCAAGCGATAACGCTCCTCGCTCTCTTTGAGAGACTCACCGGCTTTGATCAGGTCAGTGATGTCGATGGTGGAAGTCTGAAGCGCCGGTTTGCCGTTATAGTCCAGTGAAATCGTTCGGGCGACCAGCCAGTGAATTCCTTCCTTTCCATGAAGAATCCGGAAAGTATATTGCACCGGATCAGGCAGCTCGTCGATTCCCAGCTGCAATCGCTCTCGGATCATCGAGCGATCTTCCGGGTGGACCAGGTTCAGGATTTCCTGCGGGGTCATCGAGTAGAGGTCATCGAGGATGTACCCAAAGGAAAGCTCGATGGCCCGGTTGATATAAACGATGTGCCCGTCCTGATAAACGATGATCCCTTGAAGTGAATTATCGAGGAGTGTGCGATATCGTTTTTCCGCGGCCCGCAACACGCCTTCGGCCTGCTTTCGCTCGCTGATATCACGAACAATTGCCCACATTCCCACCGATTCTTTTTTCTCGTTCTGCATCAGGAAGGTCCGTAACTCGACCGGGAAAATGACCCCATCTTTCCTTCGATACTCTTTCTCGTAGATCTCCGAAAATCCCATCGGGAGGATCTGATCCCGGACGATACCTGCCTCGAATTCATGCCATCGTGCGGGAGTCAAATCGACATAAGTAAGCTTTTCCAATTCTTCCTGGCAGTAACCCACCATTTTCCGGAAACTCTCATTCGACTGGATGATCCGGCCGTCCATACCCACACTGGCAATGGCATCCTGGATACTTTCATAGAGCTGGCGGTAACGCCGTTCGGATTCTTTCAGAGTCTCTTCGATCTCTTTCCTCTCCGTGATATCCGACCAGGAGCCGACATATTCCGCCGGGTTCCCATCGTCGTCCCGGAGAAGCAATCGTTCATCCCTCATCCAGCGATACTTCCCATTGCCATTCAGGAAACGATATTCACAGACCAATCTTTCGATCTTGTCGTTGGTCTCCGACTCGCCCAGAAGCACCGTCCGATCTTCGGGGTGGAGGCGATCCAGCCAGAAGGTGTCGTTACCGATGAAATCCTTGGCGCTGTACCCAAGGAGCGATTGAACATTTTCACTCATATAAGTAACCGCGTGATTGCCCTCCGCCCGGGTACTGTAGATTGCGACCGGTCCATGCGAAACGAGCTCCGTCAACCTGCCGGTCGTGCGCTCCAGCTCTACCCGGGTCTCTTTCACGGTCTTTACGAGCAACTCCTTTGCTTCGAGCGATTCCTTCTCGAGGAGTTTACGATCCGAGATATCGTTGCCAACGATAATGATCCCACGGTCGAGGCCGTCCGAGTTCTGGATGATCGCGCCATTAAATTCGGCGAAAAACTGCGTGCCATCCCGCCGGACGGCAACGCACTCGATCTCGTGGAAATTCCCGGATTCGACCATCGAGTCGAATACCGATCCGACCCGGTCCCTATCCTCGGGAAGGATAAATTCGAAAATGTTCCGCCCGACGATTTCCTCGAGAGTGCCGTAGCGAAACAGATTCAAGCCTGTCCGGTTGACCATCAACACTGTCCCCTGGGGATCCAAGAGGGAAACGAGTTCCGGGGATATTTCCACCAGGGAGCGGTAACGCTCCTCGCTTTTTTGGAGCTCTGCATTGGCAAGGGTGAGCTTGGCAGTCAGGTTGGCCGCCGCAGACATGTGGTTTTCGATGTCGCACACGAATACTGTGATCGTCAACGTCAGGAACATCCCCATCAATAAAAAGATCATTCCCCCGATGATCCAGAGGAGGGGATCCGTCTGAGGCAGGCCCATGCTCAATTTCACGTGCTGGGTGGTCATGACGAAACCAAAAACGGAGATCGTTCCGGCGCTGGCAATCAATGCGATCAAGCCGCCGCGTAAACCGTCCAGGATCACAGCCATGGCGACCAGGGTGATGAAGAACAGCCCCGCATCGACATTGAACCCGTTCATCGCCAGGTTGATCACCCCGAAAACATAAAACAAAGCCAGCCAACAGATCAAGCGAACGTAATATGGAATTCGGCGAACGAGCGTGATCAGGATGGTGTAGATATAAAGAATGCTATACACCGAGACGACCAGATACAGTCCGTTGCGAATCGCCGGGATCATGGCGAAACCGAAGAGGAGCGCCCCCACGATCAGCGAGCTGACCAACAGAACTCCCATCAACTGCTCGCGCAGCTCACGCAGGTCGAGCATTTTTTCGGTGTTCCTCAGGGGAATGCGGAAGGTTGGTTTCATAATTCTCTCTTCGGCCATTTACAGTGACGAGCGATCGAGCGGCGTCAAGCTTGCCCACGTATAGTGTAGCATAACTGTCATCAACCTCCTCCGCCTTTCCCCCATTTATGGATACTTCAACCGCGCCAATAATTGCTATTATTTTTATCTTATTTATTGATATAATCCCCCCAATTTGCGGACCTGGTACGGTCAGGTTTCGACACCAATTCCGGAGGAATCATGAGTTTTCCGAAAACCATCTTACTCGGGGCAATTGCCGGGCTGACGATCTTTCTCGGCCTGCCGGTTGGGCGGATCAAAGGGATGTCGGAGAAAACCCGGTCTTTTCTCTCCATGACATCGACGGGGATCCTGCTTTTCCTCTTCTTCGACATCTTCAGGCAGCTCGCAGAGCCGATCGAATCGGGGCTTGAAGCGAAAAACCTGACCGGCTCCCTGCTCCTCCTGATCGTTTTCATCCTCGGCTTCGGCTTCAGCCTGCTGGGGCTGATCTTCTTCGAGCAGCGTTTCCTCCATCGGGCGACCGCCTCGGGCCAGAAAACGAAACCGTCCCACCTGGCTTTGATGATCGCCGTTGGGATCGGATTGCATAATTTTTCGGAGGGCCTGGCGATCGGCCAGTCGGCGGGACGGGGCGCCATCGCTTTTGCCGTCATCCTCATCATCGGTTTCGGGCTGCACAATGCCACCGAAGGGTTTGGGATCGTCGGGCCTTTGATGGGCACCGAGCAGCCCTCCTGGAAATTCCTCGGGCTGGTGGGGCTGATCGGGGGCGGGCCGACCTTCCTTGGAACCCTGGTCGGCTACTACTTTATCTCGGATATCGCCTCCGTGCTTTTCCTGGCACTTGCAGCCGGGGCCCTGGTCTACATCCTGGGTGAATTATTCTACCTGAATCACCAGCCGGGGACAAAAATCCAGGCCGGCTGGGGAACTCTGGCCGGCCTGCTCTTTGCCTTCCTGACGGATCTGATCCTGACCTTCGGCGGGGTCTAGCCAGCCGGCTACTTCACCACCGGGCTAACCAACAGGCCCAGCAGGTATGTGATCAACGCCTCACCCAGACCGACCAGGGTCATCTCCAGTCCGCTCTTCCAGGGGCTCAGGCCAGTGACAACAGTCTTGGCTGCCCCGATCAGGAAGTGAGCCAGTGTGCTGATCGCGAACGAAGCGATGATGGCCGCGTACCCATGGGTGAAAAAGAAGGGGATGATCGGAATGAAAGCGCCCAGGGCTGTCGAGAGGGAGGCTGAAAGGGCTTCGACCCACGGGTTCGAGAGGACCTGTTCGGTGAAGCCCAACTCTTCGCTGGTGAGCGTCCGCAGCGCTTGCTCGGGCTGGGCGATCAGCCGGCTGGCCAGGAGGCGGGCTTCTTCCTCCGGCACACCTTTCAACTGGTAGAAGAGCGAAAGTTCTTCCATCTCCTCTTCCGGGTGGATCTCCAGCTCCTTGCGTTCGCGGCCGATCTCGGCCAGGTTGACCTCTCGTTCAGCCTTGCTGGCCAGGTAGGCCCCCGAACCCATCGAAAGGGCCGAGGCGACCATGCCGGCCAGGCCGGCGATCAGGACCGCGGGACCGCCGGCGGTGGCGCCGGCCACACCCGAGACGATCCCGAAAACCGATCCCAGCCCATCGTTGGCTCCATAGATCGCCTGGCCAATCCAGCCCCCGCCGCGTTTGTGCCAGGATTCCTTGTGGAGGATCAGGTCCAGCCGGGATTGCGGGCTGGTCCCGGGATCCGGGACTGTCCCGGCTTTGTGCATCAAGCGGCTGTGGAACTGCTCGTCCTCCTTGACGGAGGTGATCGCCTGCCGGTCGGCCGGACTCGGGGCCAGCTCGAGGAGATGGGCATACTGCTCCTCATCGCGATCCTCGGCGTTTTCAATTTGCTTGAGGGCATTGTCCGTCCCACTCTGGACCAGGACCCAGCGCCATAGTTTTTGACCGATCGTCTCCCGATCCGGAGGCAGTTGCCCGCCCAACTCCCCTAAACGATCCGCCCAGCGCCGGGCATGCTGCTCCTCGTTTTCAGCCAGTTTCAACAGGACACTCTTTCGGGAGGAGTTTTTCTCCCGGTCCGCCAGCGCCCGATAGATTCGCAGACTCGCCTGTTCGGCGATCCAGGCTCGCTGCAAACCACGAATGAATTTTTCATTGTTTTCCGGAGTCATGCATACATCCCTTTCTCCAACCTCGGTTGAGAAACCCAGCAAGCGAATGATACACCAATTTAGGCCGGACTTGGTAGATTTCCCATCAGGCATCCTGGCGAACCGAAAAGCTCCAGGAAGGGATTGTGCAACAAGTCGGGGAGAAAAAACTCAACCCACAAAAACAAAAGTCTCAACTCAGAAAAAGTCGAGTTGAGACTACAAAAAGGTGGGCAGTATCGGTATGGCCGCCCTATGATAATTGGGAAACCACGTGTTGTATTCTCTCCTTGACCTTCTTGTAATCAACCAATTCCCAATCCTCCAATACGGGAATATATTTTGGGTCTCCAAGAGTTTGGATCTTGTCCAATAAATTCCAGATCAGGGCACGATTTTTATCTTTCAAAAAACCCATATCGTATGGCCGTTGGCCTGTTTCTAAGAGTCTGTCAAAACCAGCAAGCAATTCGTTAGTATAGGTTTCCTTCTCAATTTCCCACCCAGCCTCTGTATACACCAATAGTGGTAAACGATAATCATACTCCAGTCGTAAATAACCGTTCAGAATGACCCAATCGATTCTGGCTAAAACATCATCTTCCGATAAGCCTTGGTAGAAACCATACACTGGACTCAAATTCAATTGCAGATTCAGAACATCTTTTGAGGAGGAGCCTTTCAAGACTTTAGCCAGTAAGCTTCGGCCACCGTGTGCAATCAAATCATCTGCACCTCTTAAGATAGCCTTAATCTCTACAGGGGGCAATTCTTTGATCTTTTTAGAATCAAGATGGAATGTGACCCGTTGCACTCTACGACTCATCTGTTACCTAATGAGACAACGTTACTTCGACGCGCCCAACGGATTGGCTCACCGCCGATTTGAATTGAACAAGACTTCGTGAAATCACTTTCTCTACCAAATGGCCGCCGCGGACCGCGCCGAAGGCGGTCAGGTGGAGGCGGTGTTAGCTGCTTTTTTCAATGTCACTTTCTGATTTCATGACGTAGTAATTCTAAATGTGTCATAACTAGAATGCATGCCAACTTCGCTTTTTCTATGTCAATTGGTTTTCCAGAGTCATGGGAAAACTCATTAAGTAGCTCAGCCATTTTCCCCAGCACTGGCTGATATTCTTCTTCCTGAAAACCTCTAACGTAGTTTAGAAGTGGACCTAATAATACCTTTGAATAGTCACCTTTAATCTCAACTTCATGATAGCAACATTCAATCTTTAATGCAGACTCTAAAATACGTCTAGCTGTATTTACTTTCTCGCATATTAGATCGTGATCTGTTGTTTTTGTAGCCTCGAGAGCATCCAAAACCAAAGCCAATCTTTTTGTTAGGTCTTGAATATTGTATGTATAAAGCAGATGCTTTGAATCAAGGCTGCTAAACCTGCTATTTTTAGGAATTATTGCAATAGAATATATTGGTGTGCAGTGAAAGTCTATAACTTCCCATTTCCCAGATATTTTCCTAACAATACGCTTCTCAAAAAATCTGTCGTTATAGATTTTATATTCTGAACTTTCTGATTTATATAACTTGTTGATTTCTTTCTCGGTTTTTGCATAACCGTTGAGGAGAAAGATAGCCATTTTTTCTCCAATTATCAGTGTAATCGAGCTAATCGAAATTCCAAGAGAATAAAGTGAAGCGGGAAAGATCATTTGCCTAATTTCTTTATCCTCTTCTGATTCCTCAGCTGTTCTATAGTCATGCCAAATTAATGTTAAGAATCCATCATCACGCAATTCAAATGACTCAAAATTATCCCAATTTCCCGTATCTAAGAAATCTAGGATTACTAAACCATCAGTCTGCTTAATAAGCTCTGAAAAGAATCTCTTTATTTCTGAAATCTGGGTGATTTTTTGACCGCCAAAGTCTTCAGCAAGTTTCTTGAAAATCGCTCTCCCATTTTTAATCGGATCCATATATTTTCCTTCTGCAGCTAACGGTGTGGCTCACCGCCGATTCTATCAAGGCGACAAAGCCTCAAAATCACCTTTTCTACCAAATGGCCGCCGCGGACCGCGCCGAAGGCGGTCAGGTGGAGCCGGTGTTGGGCACTGATGAATCCGACGAGTGAGACGCCTTGGAAGAGCTGGGTTTTACTGTGTATGGGCCTCTTTGTGAACTTCTGAAACCTGTTCCAAATTTGATACGACTTAAGAGAGGCTTTCGCAGACTCGAAAGCCATCGCATTCCATCTGAGGCACGCCATCGCGCCAAGGATCAGGACGACGCCTAACGCGGGATGAGCATCTCAACCCTCCATCTCGAGAGCGCCACGACCCGCCACGTTGTACTCGTTCATCATCGCCTTCTGGGTCATTTTCTTTCAGATATATATATGGGTATGTGAACTTCGATATACACCATTCATTGACATTACCTGCCATATCCATAACACCATATGGGCTAACATCATTTGGGTAGCTGCCCACTGGAGTTGTACCGCCGACATTATTTCTGAAATTACACCGTTCTACTGTCGGCACTTCATTACCCCAAGGCCACAGACGCCCTGGGCAAGGATTGTCGTTCCCGTTTGCAAGCTTCAAGCCACCACGTGCCGTTTTCTCCCATTCTTCCTCTGTTGGAAGACGAAAATATCTTTGAGTTACATTTGCCAACCAACAACAATAAGCATATGCCTCAAAGAAACTTACACCTACTACTGGCAGTCGATCATTACCAACGAATTTTGGTTGGTCCCAAAATAAAAGTCGCGCACGTCTATTCTCTTCACGCCATTTCCAACCTTTATCTGTCCAGTAAATCGGTTTTGTGTAGCCTCCTTCCTGTATAAAAGCTTGAAATTCTCCCACTGTCACTGGATATTTGCCAATAGCATAGTTATAGTCCAAAGACAGTTCAAATTGATCGGGTTCTACAGAACTATGCCATTCATCAGTCTTCAAACTCCCCATTAGGAAAGAGCCGGCGGGTATCAAAATCATTTCTGGTTGTAAAGATAAATCGTCCATATTCTCCTCGTTTACTGAAATTCGGAAAAAGAAAAACTCAATTTGCCTGGGGGCGTAATAGTACTGCTGCCTATCATATTAGTGATAAACCTGCTCGCCGGCCGGGCGGACTGGCGAACCGACTAGATATTATGGCACGAAATTCAGGCAACGCGCCGCGGTTTCGCGGGGCGCTAGCCCCGTCCGGTGGAGATATTCTAAACCACGTCAAGGATTAGGACAGTATCGATTCGAATAGCAATTTGTCTTTGAGCCACAAAGCACTAACCTCACCGATCGGGCAGGCCTTGAAATTTTTCTAGCACTTGCTACAATAGAGTTGAGGAAG
>DATJPX010000110.1:0-12663 GCA_035506155.1 Anaerolineales bacterium | reverse complement strand
TAGCTCGACCCTCTCGATTAGTTAACCAATTTACATCTTCGGAATCAGGGTGTAATATCATCATAAAGACTTTAATTTTTTTATCCAAAACGATTTTGAAAAAATCGCTTTGCTTGTCAAACGTCCTGTATAAACTTGGGCCCGTTAAGAAAATTTCCTGTTTCGCTTGTTCGTAAAACTTGGTGGGGGGAAGTTCATATTGTGAGTCGTCGCGATTCTCGATATCGATAAGGCCAGCTCTTTCGATGGCATCGCCAAGAGCAAGGCCTCTTGTTGTCATCTTTCTTTCTGGAGGCTCTCCTATTTCAGGTATCTTTTTTAATCTACGGTCTAAATCCGGCCACCAATGTTTGAATGCATCATCAAGTTGTTTTTCAGTAAGAGGCTTATCTGAAGCTTCGTTTATTGTTATTAGAAGCTTTTTAGTATCCTCTTTATCGGCCTTTGTGGCCTGAAATTGGGATAATGGTCCCTTTAGCTCGACTTTTTCAAGATTAAATAAATACGGACATACCAACGTATTCTTTACTGTCTTAGATAATGCTCCTGCCTCAAAAAGAATCCAAGGCGCATTTAAGTTCTCTGGTGTAAGGCAGATGATACCAACACGAGTTTCTTCTAGCTCGTTAGCAAGTTCTGAACTCCAGCGAACGCCCTTCCTTAAATCCTCTTCGGACATCCAAGGATCAATGCTCTGAATTACTGACTTCAGCCAAGAATACAAAGATTCTGCTATCGCCTTACTTCTACTTCCCGACCAACTAATCAATACTTTCATTTATGCCCTCCCGTATTTTTGTGGTTGACCTTGACCATTGTTTGGGGGTGGATTTGGCCTAAAATGTTTTTAGATATACTTGGATCTGAAACCGAATAGGTTTTAGTTGAATCTGGCGGTAATGTTTCTTGATCGCCGAATACGAAGAAAAGGTTATGTTTATTAATCTCAATAATGACCGGGATTGAATCACTCAAGAAGGTTCGAATATTGTTTTCTACCGCCTCTTGCTGTTCTACAGAAATTGCTGTTGTATCAAATAATCCAATTCTGAAATAGAAATCGTTGTCAAAGTCATTGATATTCTGATAATACTTGTGCAAAAAACCAAACCCTCTTGCTGCTTGCCTGATATCATCCAATGTGAGTGGATATATCTTGCTCTCATGAACAAGTTCAATAAAAGATGTATTTTGATTCGTATTGGGTTTTCCACGAATAGGCCACCCAATTATAAGGGCTTTGCCATCTCGAAGCGAAAAAGACCGTTCATAAGGACTGGTGCCCCTACTTAAAAACGGATAGTTCCGCTTTTGATAACCGCCAATCTGCACTTGAAAAGGGAGTACTCCACTCTTAAGCAGATAATGCAATAGTCCATCAACATCAATATCAATCTCTACTTGACTACTATCCTGTTCATTCATTCCAGGTTTCTGCGATTTTAGCGATGATATCTGACCTATTCCTGTAATAGTTGCATGTACTTGTTGAATTTTATAGGGATGAAAAGCATTTCCGATCATCCTGGATATCCGCGATTGGCAATCGTCAATTAGCTCGACTAAGTCAGTAGATTTATTACCATAAATTGCTACCAACGCGCCCATATTTCAATCCTCTCTATAAAAATATCGCCTAAAGTAGTCGGGGTTAATAATACGAAGATGATTACGGTTGGTCTATATTCGATAACAAAAAATGCCAATACAAGCATATTTTGTTTGTCAGTATCATAGAGCTCGTTGGTCGGCATTGGGTTACTCCGTATCTAAAATGGTTCGGCAAAACCTATTTTATTGGAGAATCCGTGCCGATCAACTATTCTTTTGTTAAAGTGTCAGGTCGCTAGTAAATCTATTCTTGGCAAAATACACCATTGAATGGGAAAGAAACAACGCCAAAGCCAAGGATTTTGCCAAAACTGCGATGAAGCTTGCTGCTTGTGATGGTTCGCCATACTATTACAAAGTTGCCTATGACGAAGCGACAAGATTCTTAGAGAGTTTAGGATGAGGGTTTTCGAAGCCCTCGGGCGGCGATCTCCTCCTTATCCAGACGCGAGCCAGCCGCCGGGCGATACCCGCAATGGGAGGATGCGCAGGGTGGAGATCCCGGCGCGCCCAGGTTGGCACGCCGGGAATCCAAATGCCATGCGCTCATTCGGCTTCAAGAGGGGTGGGGTTCGCTGGGATCGCCCGCCGTTCCCGGCCGGCGCGGGCGGGTCAGGGCCCCCCAGGCCCAGCGGACCGGGAGGCCGACCGCGAGCCCGGCGACCAGCGCCGCCGTCAGGGCCGACAGGGTCCCGGCCGTGGCTCCCCAGGCGTTCCCGGCGGCCCGGGCGACGAGCCCGGCCAGCTTGCCGGCCGCCAGGATGACGGCGGCCAGGCTGAGCAGGAGGCCTAAACCGTCCACGAGGATCGCCCGCCGCATCGCCGGCCTGGAGAGCCGGCCTGCCCGGTATGCCTGGACGGGCTTGAAGACCAGGAAGGCCAGCGCAGCCAGGACCGACAGGCCGACCAGGAGGTACGCCATCCCGCGGGCGGCCGGCTGCCAGAAGAAAAGCGCCGCGACGAGCGCCAGGATCAGCAGGATGGAAATATACGGCCAGGCTTTTTCGAGTTTTTGGATCATTGTCGACTCCCAATAGGTTGAAAGTTCATGGGCAGGGCTGGAAACAAATGCGGCTAATCCGGAGGAATGACTGCCGCAAAAGACGGCTGCGACTGATCTTCATACGATTCCTCCCAAAAAACCGCTCGTTCCCCGCGACCCCCCGGCCGGTCTGGTTCAGTTCACTGGAATGGTATTCGATCGACTTCCCCGGGTGAATTCGACCCCTGAACAACTTCCAGGCTTATTCTATAACGGTTCGATCGTCCGTTCAAGGAGGAAAACTGCCTCGTTCCCAACCACAGCCGGACCGACAGGATGGCGCTCCTACAAAACCATGCAGGGGAAAGGGAGGCATAAAAAAAACAGACCTCGCCTGAACGAGGTCCGTGGGAAACCCGGATTGCCTGACCTTCCGTCCGGCCGGGAAACCGGTCAACTGCGCCGGGAGGAGGCCAGGGAGTCCAGCCAGACCCGGTCCCGGTTGCCCAGGTAGACGCGGCGGGCCTCCGCCACCCAGCTTTCGGGAACGTCGGGATGGCCGCGGGCCCAGACCAGGCGCATGGCCAGGACGCGCTCCACCAGCAGGTCGGCGACGCGGTGGAAGCCGGCCCGGGCGATACCGCGCTGGGAGGCCAGGTTGTCGAGGTCCGCACCGATCCAGACCCGGCAGACCGGCTGGACATACAGGTCCCGCAGGATGTGGCTGAGCAGGGCGCTGTAAAGGTGGCGGCCGCGGAAGGCCGGCAGGGTGGCGCAGTCCCAGACGTAGGCTTCGCCGGGGACGAGGCTCAGGCGCAGGTTCAGCTCGCCGACCATCTCCTCCTCGTAGCTGACCCAGCCGTAGGAGGCCAGCTCGCGCCCGACCCAGGCGGCGTAACACAGCCGCCCGGCCGCGAAACGCTTGCGGATCTCCGCCAGGCTCCCCGGGCCCATGGCCGCCGCCAGCAGGCTGGCGGCCTCCGGCCCGACCCGGTCGAAGGCGGCCGGGCAGGCGGGCAGGACCACGGGCGCATCCCCGTCCAGGTTCCTGGCCCAGATCGTCCCGGCCCTGCGTCGATCCCGGTCCGCCAATCCCATCATCGCTACGCCTCCCCGGCTAGGCCGGGACCTTTTGTTTCTGTTCGACCAGTTCGGCGATGGCGTCGGCGAGGTGCTTGTCGGTGATGTTGTAATCCCCGGCCTGGAGGCGCAGGCGGTGAGCCGCGGCAAGCACGTCGGCGACCGTGAAGCCTTCCGGCGGGACGAACTTGAAGCAGGCCATCTCGAGCAGCTGCCCGTTCGGGTCGCGGAAGTAGATCGAATCCATGAAGCCGCGGTCGATCGGGCCGGTATTCTCGATGCCCAACTCCTTCAGGCGGGCCGCCACCTGGGTGTAGGTGGCCCGGGAGACGTTGAAGGCCAGGTGGTGCAGGTTGCCGATGCCCTGGGGGTTGGGGCTCGGATCGTTCTTGCGGGTCGGGCGGACGAAGAAAGTGATCAGGCGGCCGTCGCCCGAATCGAAATACAGGTGGTTTTCATCCGGGACGTCCAGGTTGGGCTGCTCGAAGACGAGCGGCATGCCCAACACCCCCTGGTAGAAATCGATGATCGCCTCCCGGTTCGAGCCGACGAAGGTGATGTGGTGGACGCCCTGGGTCTGGATCTTGGTCATGGTCGTTTCTCCAAAAAGATTAACCACGAAGGACACGACGCTTGCACCTGCTGCAAGTGCAGGGGGTGGGCACGAAGGGAAAGGAATGCTTCTCGAGCGTTTTCCGTCGTGGCCGTGGCGTCCGTCGTGGTGGAATTCTTCCGAGGGCGCGGAGCATGCGCCCTCGGAAGCACGCTTTAGATCGTGAAGAACAGGTTACGGACCTGGTTGATCACCTGGTAATCGCCCCGGGCGGCGCCGCCCGGGAAACGCTGGAAGGCGGTCAGGACGAAATCGGACGGATCGAATTCGAAGATCGCGTCGCAGCCTTCGAAATTCCCGGTCTCGGGCTTCGCCTCGAACTTGCCGTCCCTGACGGAGGCTCGCCAGTTGCCGCCCCAGTTGCCCTTGACGACGACGCCGTAGGTGACGTCCACGCCCTTGGCCGACTTGGCGTCGACGGTGGAGGGCAGCAGGGCGAAGAGCATGTATGGGATCAAGACGCCGGCGGTTTTTTCGTCCAGCTCGCGGGTCTTCTCGCCCAGGCCGTAGCGGATGTCCCAGGTGTGGACCCCGTAGTCCATCACGTGGAAGGCCGGGTAGAAGAGGGTCGGGAGCGGGCCCATGAAGGGATGGGTGACCTGGAAGCTGCCCCATTCTTCGGGGGTCAGTTTCTCGAAGATACCCATCATCCGGGAGTAATCGTTCTTGAGCCGGTCGATGGCCTCTTCACGCTTGAGGCTGCGGAACGACCTGGCATGGTCGTTGAGGTCCCTGCTCATCACCAGCAGGCCAACCGAATCGGCCGATTCCTTTTTCCTGGCCTTGTCCCAGCGGGTGAGATAGCCTTCGGTCACGTCGATCATGTGGCCGACTACATCGCGGACTTCCCACTCGGTGCAGCGAGTCTGCACCTTCCAGTTCTTGGGGTCGTCCACGAGCTTGAAGAAATCACTGCTTTCCCGGCGGACGACATCCAGGACGGTGTCTTTTCCGCTGTAATCCATTGAATTGACGGGGGGCATACCTTTTCTCCTTTGGCTTATACCGATAGATGTTCGTGCAACCGATCAATGGGAAATGGGTACGTCGTCGATCTGGGCAGGTCACCTCCTTTATTACCAGGCTTCCTTCAACAGCCTTTCGAGTTGGTGGGCGTCGGTGATCGGCTTGGGATTGTTCTGAACAGTGCGGTTTTCGAAGGCCAGCCTGGCCAGGCGCGGCAGGTCGGTTTTTTCGATCCCAACCTGGCGGAGCTTCTGCGGCAGCCCCATTTTTCCGGCCAGGTCGAAAATCGTCCCGGCTGCCAGCTCGACCGCCGCAACCGGCTCGCCCGGGTCGACTGGAATCCCCATGGCTGCCACGGCCGGGAGCAGCAGGGGCGCCGTGGCGGCGGCATTGAATCGCAGGGCGTGCGGCAGGACGAGGCTGTTGGCGATCCCGTGCGGGACGCCGGCGCTGCCGCCCAGGACGTGGCACAGGCCGTGGTGCAGCCCCATGCTCACGCCGGCCAGCGCCAGGCCCGCCAGGTGGGCGCCGGCCAGCAGCTCCGACCGGGCTTCCAGGTCCTGCCCATCCTGGAAGCAGCGCAGCAGCGAATTGTGGATGGCGGCGACGCCGCGGATGGCGGCGGCGGTCGAGGGCGGATTTCGGGTGATCGAATAGAGGGCTTCGAAACAGTGGGCGAGGGCGTTCATGCCGGTGGAGGCGGTCAGCTCCGGCGGCAGGTCGACGGTCAGTTGTGGGTCGTAGAGCACCAACTTCGGGGCGATGCGCGGGTCGCTGATCGTGACCTTGCGGGGCGGATTTTCGCGCGAGCGGGTGATCCCGTAGACGGAGGTCATCTCGGAGCCGGCGTAAGTGGCGGGAATGGCAACCACCGGGACGAGCGGCTGTTCGGTGGGCGCCGGGGAGCGGGCGGGGCCCGCGGCCCGTTTTTCCCCCAGGGCAAAGGCGACCGCCTTGGCCATCCCGATCGGGCTGCCGCCGCCCATCCCGATGACCGCATCCGTCTTGTTTGCCTCCGCCAGGGCCAGCGCTTCCTCCAACTGAACGTCCTGGACGTGCGGCCGGACCTCGTCATAGACGGCGACGAGCCGGCTCCCCAGGGCCGCCGCGACGATCTCCACGTGCCCCGCGGCCCGGACCGAGCGGCTGGTGCACAGCAACAGGCGCTGCCAGCCGAACCGTTCGACCGCCTGGCCCAGCAGGGCCAGGGAGCCGGTTTGGAAGATCACTTCCTGGGCATAGGAAAGGTACCGAAATTGATCCATTTGCACCGCGTCCGGCGCCGGAGCGGCCGTCTCCGCGCTTCTATTCTATTAATCAGACAGATGTTGTCTTATTATAATCCCGGAAGACCCTTGGCTGCCGAGGCGGCCGTGGAGTTCGCAGGGATCATCCGGGGCGGCTGCGAACGACGGCCGGATTCATCTTGATGCCGGGATGGCATCCAGCATGGCATGGACGAAGTCGAGTTCGTCCCGGTTGACGGTGTGCGCCATGTTCGGGTAGAGGCGTTCCGTGACCTGCCCGCCCAGCCTGCGCAGCGCCCCGGCGGACTGGTCGACGCGTTCCTTCGGGACATGGACGTCCACGTCGCTGCAGCCCAGGAAGACCGGCGTACCGGCCAGGGAGCCGGGATAGTCGCGAGGCGTATCCTCCGGGCCGATCAGGGCGCCGCTGAATCCCACCAGCCCGCCGTAGCGACGGGCATGGCGGGCGGCGTATTCCAGGGCCAGGCAGGCGCCTTGGGAGAAACCCAGCAGGACGGTCCGCTCGGCGGGCAGGCCGCTTGCGCCGATCCTGGTCATCACCTCGTCCAGGCAGGCCAGGGCGGAGGAAAGCCAGGGCTCATTGTCGGCCAGGGGGGCCAGGAAGCGGTTGGGATACCAGGTGTGATCGGCAGCCTGGGGCGCAAAATACGCAAACCTCGCCAGGCCCAGTTGAGCGGCCAGGGAAAGGATGTCTTCGGCCGAAGCGCCCCGTCCGTGGACCATCAGCATGGCTCCCCGGGCAGTCTCGACAGGCTCCCCGGCCACCCGCACTTCCCCGCCCTGGTGAGGTCCCTGCACGGCTGTGTTCGATCCGCTCATCGGGCGGCTCCTTTCCTGGAATTCAACGGGCGCAGATTCACGGTCAGCTCCCGATGAATCATGGCTGGATGACAAAGTCGAAGACGGCCGTCTCGCCATCCGGGGCGGACTGGACCTTCATCACCAGGGAAGCGTCGAAGATCCCGTCGGACTGGTTCTGGGCCACGCCCGGGAAAAATAGCTGGGTCGTCAGCACCGGCCCGCCTGGCGCCTGGACCTTGACGTGGATGTGCTCCGTCCGGCCGGGATACAACCCCGGCACGATGGTGGTCAACTGGTAATGCCCGGATGCATCCGTGAACTGGTGGCCGCGCAGGGTATAGCCGCTATTGTCGTACTGCCCGGCGGCATTCGCCTGCCAGAAGTCGAGGAGCGCGCCGGCGACGGGCTTGCAGTCCGTCGTCAGGACGGAACCGCTCAGGACGAGTTTCGTCCCCGCCAGGCCTGTTTCGAGCAGGGAGGTCCGCTCCGGCGAGCCGGCCTTGAAATACGGGCCTTCCGTCTCCGCGACCGTGGCGGACGCCGGGCTGGCGCAGGCCGACCCGCTCCCGGTCACCGGGATCGGCTGGGAGGCCGGCGGCAACGAAAGCGGGGTGACGTTCCCGGGGGTCGGCTGGGCGCCGCAGGCGGCCAGGCAAAGGCAGGCCAGGATTGTCGTGACCGTGAGCCGGCCACAAGGACCGAATGGAGCGAATATATGCTGATGAGTTCCGGGAAGAGAGATGTGCATGCAGTGCCTCGATTTCATTACGAACAGGCGCGGGCCGCTCCAACCCTCCTCCGCGCTGGCGACGGATCCCCGGCAGAAATGGTCCTTCCCGCCCAGGCAATCGCGCTTTGGACCGGGGTCGCCTCTTTCTCGGCCAAATTCGGACAAATTCTATCTTGATTTTACACTCTTTGATTAAGATAGGATGAAAAATCCCGCCGAAATCGAGCGCCGGCGGCGATGGAGCGCCGAATCCGGCGTATAATCGGATAGAAATGGTCTCTTTTGTTCCTTCGTGGAGGGAATCATGACCGAACGCAAGATCCGTGTCCTGGTCGCCAAGCCCGGCCTGGACGGTCACGACCGGGGAGCCAAGGTGGTGGCGCGCGCCCTGCGGGACGCCGGCATGGAGGTGATCTACACCGGCCTGCGCCAGACCCCCGAGATGATCGCCGAGGCCGCCCTGCAGGAGGACGTCGACGTGATCGGCCTGTCGATCCTCTCGGGCGCCCACATGACGCTCGTGCCGCACATCCTGGACCTGCTCAGAGCCAACGGTCTCGAACACGTCAGGGTCTTCCTGGGCGGGATCATCCCCGACCAGGACGTGCCGCGCCTGAAAGAGCTGGGCGTGACCGGGGTCTACGGTCCCGGCGCGCCGACAGAGGCGATCGTCAGCGACATCCGCGCTGCCCTGGCGGACCGCGCCTGAGGATCCCGCCCATGTCGATAGCTGAATCGATCCTGGCCGGCGATACCCGCTCCCTGGCCCGCCTGCTGACCCAGGTGGAGAACGGCCTGCCCGAAGGCCGCCGGTCCCTGGACGAGCTCTTCCCGCACACCGGCCGGGCGCACCTGATCGGCGTGACCGGCGGCACCGGCACCGGCAAGTCTTCGCTGGTCGACCGGCTGGCGCTCCACTACCGCCGCCCCCCCTCCGGGGAGCCCCGCCGGGTGGCGGTCGTGGCGGTCGACCCCTCCAGCCCGTTCACGGGCGGGGCGGTCCTGGGCGACCGGGTGCGCATGGGCGACCTGGCCGGCGACCCGGGAGTGTTCATCCGCTCGATGGCCTCCCGCGGCTCGCTGGGCGGCCTGGCGCAGGCGACCGCGGCCGTGGTCCAGGTCTTCGACGCAGCCGGCTTCGACCCAATCCTGATCGAGACGGTCGGGGCGGGCCAGGCGGAGGTGGAGATCGCCCGACTGGCGCACACCACCCTGGTGGTCGAAGCGCCCGGCCTGGGCGACGAGGTCCAGGCGATCAAGGCCGGCATCCTGGAGATCGCCGACCTGCTGGTCGTCAACAAGGCCGACCTGCCGGGGGCCGACAAGACCACCCGGGCCTTGAAAGGCATGCTCGGGCTGGCCCATCCGGCCGGGAGGAAAGCCTCCCCCGCCTGGATCCCGCCAGTCCTGCGGACGGTCGCCCTGGACGGGACGGGCGTGGACGAGCTGGCCGAGTCGATCGATCGGCACGCCGCCCACCTGCGGGCCAGCGGGGAATGGGAACGGCGCGAGCGCCTCCGCCTGGAGGCCGAGCTGGAGACCCGCCTGACTGCGGCCCTCTCCGAACGGTTGCGCGCCCGGGTGGGCGAAGGCCATTACCGCGAGGCGCTCGAGCGGATGGCCCGCCGGGAGGTCTCGCCCGCCGAAGCGGTCGAGAGCCTTCTCGAAAGGGAAGATGCAGCCTCGATTTAGGATCGAGCGAAAGGAAGACAGATGGGAAAACTGATCGCCTTCGACATGGTCACATTGGACGGTTTCTTCGCCGGCCCGAACGGCGAGATCGACTGGCACCGGGTGGACGCAGAGTTCAACGAGTTCGCCGTGGCCCAGCTCAACTCGGTCGAAACGCTCGTCTTCGGGCGGATCACCTACCAGATGATGGCCGGCTACTGGCCGTCGCCGGAGGCGGTCAAGGATGACCCGGTCGTGGCCGGGCTGATGAACTCAAAGCCCAAGATCGTCGTCTCGAGGACGCTTCATCAGGCGGACTGGAACAATACCCGCCTGATCGGGAAGAACGTCGATGAAGAGCTGGCCAGATTGAAGCAGCAGCCCCGCCAGGATCTGATCCTGATGGGCAGCGGGAACCTGGCCGCGACCTTGGCGAATATGAACCTGATCGACGAGATCCGGCTGATCGTCGTCCCGGTCGTCCTGGGCCGGGGCCGCGGCCTGTTCGAGGGCGTGGACGGTCCACGCGAGCTGCGGCTCGTCAACACCCGCACCTTTGGCAACGGCAACGTGCTCCTGACCTATCGCTCGACCGGAATGCGGAAGGAGGCCTGAATAGCTGCCGGTGAAGCTGCGACTGCCAACAGCGTGAAGTCGTATTACGAGGTCCAAGGCAAGGGCCAGCCGCTGGTCCTGCTGCACGGCGGGCTGAAGGACGCCGGCTGGGACGGCTCCGGAATCCCGCAATCCCGGCTGGCGATCCTGCCGGGCGCGACCCATTACGACATCCTCGCTTCGCCTTTGCTGCCGCCAGTCGTGACGGCATTCCTCGATGCGCGCCTGCCTGCCGGGAGCGAAAAATGAGAAAACTGGTTTTCACGATGAACGTCAGCCTGGACGGCTGCGCAGACCACCGGGTGGCCGTGGCGGATGATGAACTGCACGATTTCTCCACAGACTTCCTCGAGAGTGTGGATACCATCCTGTTCGGGCGCGCCGCTTACCTACTCCTCGAGGGCTACTGGCCGGTCGCCGACGAGGACCCCCGGGCGACCGAAAGCATGCTCGAATTTGCCCGCAGGATCAACGCCATGCCGAAGGTCGTCTTTTCCCGGACCCTGCGGAACGCCGCCTGGAATAATACGCAATTGGTCAAGAAAGACGCCGTCGAAACGGTCCAGCGGATGAAACGGGAGAAAGGCGGGACCCTTTCAGTCGGCGGGATCCAGCTCATCCAGACTTTCCTGAACCTGAGGATGATCGACGAGTTCTGGCTTCTCGTCCAACCCCTGGTTTGGGGGGAGGGCAGGCGCCTGTTCGATGGGGTCGACGACCGGCTCGATTTCAAGCTCGTCGATTCGAGGACGTTCAAGTCGGGAGTCGTCGTGCTTCATTACATTCCCGGTTAGGAAACGCCCGGAACCCCATGGATAGACCATCCCAAGGCAAGCCCAGGAATCGACCTTTGGCTCTGCGAAGGGACGGCTCGATACAACGAAAGGATTTCGAACTGTCATGAACACAACCCGAACACAAGAAAATTCGAGCGCCTCCCAGCTCATCACGGACCGCATCGGGGAACTGGCCGACTGGCGCGGCGAGCTCTTCGCCCGGCTGCGCAAGCTGGTCCAGGAGGCCGCCCCTGGGATCGTCGAGGAATGGAAGTGGGGCACCGCCGTCTGGACCCTGAACGGCTTGGTGTGCAGCGTCGCCGCCATGAAGGACCACGTGAAGCTCAATTTCTTCAAAGGGGCTTCCCTGGCGGACCCGAAAGGCCTTTTCAACAACGGCCTGGATGCCAAGGCCACCCGCTCCATCGATTTCTACCTAGGCAATGCGATCGACGAACCGGGCGTGAAGGAACTCATCCGGGCCGCGGCGGCATTGAATACCGCCGCTGGGAAAAAGAAATGACCGGCGCTCTCCGGCAAAGGGCAAAAGGAGAACAGCCATGAGGAGGATCATCGTCTCCGAATTTCTCTCCCTGGACGGGGTCATGGAGGACCCGGGCGGGGCGGAAAAGACCAAGCGCGGCGGCTGGGCCTTCCAGTTCGAGCGCGGTCCGGAGGGCGACAAGTTCAAGCTCGATGAAGTCATGGAGGCTGGAGCCCTGCTGTTGGGCCGGGTCACCTACGAGGGCTTCGCCGAGGCCTGGCCGTCCCGGGATGGGGAGTTTGCCGATAAGATGAACGGCATGCCCAAGTACGTCGTCTCGACGACCTTGAAGAAGGCTGCCTGGAACAATACCCAGGTCATCAAGAGCAATCTCCCGGAAGCGCTCTCCGGGTTGAAGGCCGGGCCGGGCGGGGACATCCTGGTCGCCGGAAGCGGCCGGCTCGCCCAGACCCTGGCGCAACACGGCCTGGTCGACGAATATCGCTTGATGGTCTACCCGGTCATCCTGGGAGCCGGGAAGCGCCTGTTCGAAGGGACGAGCGCATCCAGCGCCGGCCCTGGAGCTGGTCGAGTCCAGGCCGGTTGGCGCAGGCATCCTGATCCTGGTCTATCATCCGCTGAAAAAGTCCTGATGGTTCCCGATCGGCCATTCCGGAGGTACGATGACATTAAAAGCCTATCTCGACAATATATACACCCAGACCGGCAAGACCCCTGAGGATTTTCGAGTCCTGGCCGAAAAGAAGGGCCTGCTTGGGCCCGGCGTCAAGACCGGCCAGATCGTGGATTGGCTGAAAGAGGAATATGGCCTGGGCCGCGGACACGCCATGGCGATCGTCATGCTGATCCGGTCCGTCGACCAGCCCAAGACGACGACGGGCGAGAAGGTGGCGACCTTCTTCACGGGCGGGCGGGCCCGCTGGCAGGCGCCCTACGAAGCCCTGCTGGCAAAGGTCAAGGCCTTCGGCCCGGACGTGAGCGTCTCCCCCACCGATACCTACATCAGTCTGCTGCGCAAGGGCAGGAAGTTCGCCATCCTTGCATT
>DATJPX010000109.1:0-48703 GCA_035506155.1 Anaerolineales bacterium | reverse complement strand
CTCCGCCGGCATGATCCGGATCAGGTAATGCGGGTCGAAGGCTGGTGGCCTTCCTCTCAGCCCGGAACACGGGCTCCCCGTTCAATTGTGGTCGAAAGTATACGGCGGCGTACGCCGGCTGTCAAGACAAAAACCGATCAGGCTTTGTTCTGCTCGCCCGACGAGCCGGGATGGTGGTCGGTGACGTAAAAGCCGCTGCCTTTGAACATGACCGGAGGGGCGGAATACAACCGCTGGACGTGCCGGTGCCCGGCCGGGCAGCGTACGTTGGATTGATCGGCGTCGAACGGCATGTTCTTCTCGAACGTCCGTCCGCAGGTGGGACAGGAAAATTCATAGACTGGCATGGGGATCCCTGAAAAGGAGCAGGCACGGCGTTCCCCTGACCTTGTCCAGGGAATGCCGTGCCTCGACAAATTACTTCGCTTTGACAGTGATGGTCTTCGGTTTGACCTCTTCCGCCTTGGGCAGGCGGATGGTCAGGACGCCGTCCTCGAACTCGGCCTTGGCCTTGTCGGCCATGACCAGCGTCGGCAGGCTGATCGTCCGCTCGAAGGAGCCGTAGCGTTGTTCGCGCAGATGATAGGCTTTTTCCTTCTTTTCTTCCTTTTCCTTGAACTCGCCTTTGAGGGTGAGCAGGTCACCGGTCAGGGAAATCTGGACATCTTCGGCTTTCAAGCCGGGCAAGGCCGTGTGCACGACGACTTCCTCTTCGGTCTGGTAGAGATCGATCGCAGGAGCCTGCAAGCCGGATCCCATGCCGAACGGGCGGGTGAAGGCGTCGTCGAAGAGACGATCCATTGCCTCACGAAGAGTGACCATTTCGCGGGCAGGTTCCCAACGGATTAGATTGGACATATGATTTTCTCCTTTCTTTTCCTTGAGGTTGATTACAGCTTAAATATACAGGGCTTGCGTATGAAGAACGCAAACCCTGTATAAAAAAATCGTTAGAAGCGGACCGGAGCGCCGGCCAGAAAAGCTATTCGGCTTTTTCCCGGCGGAAATCCACGAACCGGTAACCGACCCCGCGCTCGGTCAGGATGTACTTCGGGTCGGCCGGGTCCTTCTCCAACTTCTGGCGAAGGTAATTGATGTAAAGACGGACGTAATGGGGTTCATCCCTGTACTCATAGCCCCAGACCTTGGCCAGAAGCTGGTCGTGCGAGATGACCCAGCCGGCATTCTGGACGAGGTGATAGAGCAGGCGATATTCGGTCGGGCGCAGTTTGACGATCTTACCTTCCAGCCAGATCTCGCGCCGGTCGAAATCGATCTTCAGACGGTCGTCGATCTCGATCAGGCCGTGCATGCCGCCGCTGGCGCCTTCCGTCCTTCGCAGGACGGCTTTCACGCGGCTGACCAGCTCGCGCGGGCTGAAGGGCTTGGTAATGTAATCGTCGGCGCCCTTTTCCAGGCCGCGCACCCGGTCGTCTTCCTCTCCTTTTGCGGTCAGCATGATGACCGGGACGCTGCTGATCTCGCGGATCATCTCGAGCACTTCGAAACCATCCAGGTCGGGCATCATGACGTCGAGCAGGATGATATCCGGCGTGGCGTCCCGCAGGCGTTGAAGCGCCTGCTTCCCGTTAAAAGCTTCCGCAACCACGAAGCCATCATGCTCCAGGTTCAGGCGGATGAAGCGCACCATGCGCTCTTCGTCATCCACGACCAGGATTTTCCGCCGCTTTAAAGTTTCCTCGGCCATGCCTATTCCCTCACGAAGCCGATGATCTTCTCCTCACCTTCGCTCGGCATGACCTCGATAAAGGAGACCACGCCGACAGGCCAGATGACTGTCACGACATCGCTGGAGAGATAATGCAAGTCCTTCCCATCCCGCCGGCGGGGATGATGGACTGTGATGGAGGTATCCGTCGCGCCCGGGAGCTCATCCAGCTCGCCGACGATCGGGTCTTCGTTCATGATATGTATGATGACGGTATGTGCCATTTCAGCCTTTAATCGATCAAAATCTGGATCTTAAGCTTGCCGAGGTAGAGAACATCCCCATGCGAAACTGGCGTTTCGATATAAGGAGAAAGACGAATGCCGTTCAAATAAGTGCCGTTCGATGAACCAAGATCAACGACAACGATTTGGTTCTTCACCAGTTTGATCGCAGCGTGCAGGCGGGAGACGCCATTGGCGTAAGCATTATAGGATGAAAGATCCACATCCGGGACGATCGGCTGTCCCTCTGCAGAGCGCCCGAGGGTGAATTCGGTGCGGTCGGCGAGAGGCAGAATCTGGCCGCTTTCGATGATGTGCAGGGAAATCCAGGACTGCAGCGGCGGCGTAGGGGGCGGTTTGATATTCCCAGTATTCCGCTCCACTTCCCGGCGGGTCTCAGCAGTGTGAATTTTATGCGTCGCAATGCGCGAGTCGATCAACTGTGCCCCGCACTTGCTGCAATAAATGGCACCGCTAATCTCTTTATGCTGACAATTTGGACAGATGATCATGATTCGTCTTCGATTCTCCCTGACATAAGCAGGGCTCTCGTTCCATATTTTATCTCTTTACCGCCCTGTTGAGAAAATGATTTTTTCTGGTGGATATTTTCAGCCTCCATTAAAGCTGTTTTTGCAAGACCGCGCTCGCCCTGGGCGAGCAGGTGGGTTGCAAGGCGGGTCAAATGTTCGGCAGCCTGGTCATAATTGCCGGCAGTCACTTCAAGGCGCGCCTGCTCCTGTAAACGATAAAGCTTCAAGCGCGAGAGTGCATCCACGATTTCCGTGGGCGGAGGATCGGCATCGGGCTCGGCAAGCACGGGACGCGTCAGGCGCAAAGGAATGGGCTTCCTCGACATGGAGATGTCTGTCAGAACGACGGATAATTGCGCGTCGAAGATCGTCGCCGTGGATTGCTGGACGGCTTCAGGCTGAATGATGAATTCCATCAGGATCTTAAGCCGGCTATCCCACACCACCGGTCCCATGACCAGGGGGCTTTCGTAGGAAAGGACCCCGGCTTCCGGCTGGAGCCGGAAGGCATAGCGGAGTTCCACACCCGGGACCGGTGCGAATTCCAGTCGGGTCTCTTCGGCATAAGCCTTGCCGAGGCGGTAAAACTTGTCCAGCAGGACCCGCTGGATGTCCTGCGGTCGGGTGACGTACATACTGCTCCCACCCGTCACCGTAGCGAGGTGATCGAGGAAATTATCATTCCACTCTGCGCCAATACCCAACCCGCTGATCCCGATCCCGTTCTCGGCCGCCCGCTGGGCCAGGTCCAGGCATTTTTGCTCGTCGCCATAGGTCCGGCCGTCGGTGATCAGAATAATGTGATTGACTTGTGAACGGTTGACATTCCGGATGATTTCGTTATATCCCTTTTCCAGGCCGGAAAAGAGTTCCGTCCCGCCGGAGGGTTGGATCATCTGGATGCGGGCTTCCTGCTTCCCCAATTCCATGCTGTTGGTCGCGGGGATGATGATTTCCGCCCGGTCGCTAAAGGCCACGACGGAAAAAATATCCTGCGGTTTCATCTTCCGCATGATCTGGATGGCGGTCGCTTTCACCGTATCCATGTTATTGCCCTGCATGGAGGTGGAGCGATCCAGGACCAGGCAAAGATTCAGGGGAGGTACAGGATGGGTATTCGAATCGAGCGGGACGCCGAAATCCAGAATGGTGTAGACAATTTGCGGTTCCTGCATGTGAATAAGATTCTGGCGGCTGAAGATGACGCTCTGATCCAATATGGTATCAGGCAGGGCTTCAGGAGGAAGGGCCGAATCGTATTTTGCGCGCTTTTTGGGGTTGGAAAGGACTTCATACGCCTCCTGGACGCCCAGGAAAAGCTCCGTCTCCCCGGGGGCCAGGTTCTTGTCCGGATGAAGCCGGCGTGCAGATTCGAAATAGGCCTGACGGATCTCATCAGGCGTGGCATCTCGGTTCAGACCAAGGAGGGCGTAAAAATCCTGTTTTGCCATTACGTTGTGAGACCTACCAGGATCACACTGATATTGTCTGGTCCGCCGGCGTCGTTCGCAGCCGCAACCAATTTCTGGCAAGCGGCTTGAAGGTCATTGGAGGAAACAACGATCTCGTACAGATTATTATCCGGCACGACGCTCCACAACCCGTCGCTGCACAGGAGCAAATGTCCGGACTGGGGGAAAGGTGCGGTGAAGATATCCGGCTCGAGGATTTCGCCCTGACCGAGGGCCCGATAAAGGACGTTCCGCTGAGGATGGATGGCGGCTTCTTCCGATGAAATCTGGCCGAGTTCTTCCAGGCGTTTGACCAGGGAATGGTCGCGGGTCAGGATCTCGCCGCCGCCATACGGGCGGACGGCATAAGCACGGCTGTCGCCGACATGCCCAAAAGTAACCTGCTGTCCGAGAATGAGGGCGGCCGTGAGGGTGGTACCGCTCCCGGGTGCCGCCTGCGTAACCGCCCGCTGCGCTTCATTGATGGCGGATCGCATCAGGTCCTGGATCGCTTCGTCCATGCTCTGGTTGGGATTGGCGATGGAGGGAAGGAATCGTTTCAGGAGATAACCAGCCAGGGTGCGCGCCGCCGTCGAACTGGCGACTTCCCCATACTGATGCCCGCCCATCCCGTCGGCGACGATAAAAAGTCCCAACGGATAACTGCTCGTCTCACCGCCGATGGTCACAGAAAAGGCAAAAATGCAGTCCTCGTTGTGGTCGCGCTGTTTCCCGATCGATTGTCCGCACCCGTAGACCAATTGTTGGGGCTCCATATGCTGGCCGACCGGAACAATTCCTTCGATCTGCTGATCGGACAGAGGAATCGTACTGATGTTATTCGGCGACGATAAGGGTTTGGTCTTCTTACCGAGCAGCCATGACAGGATATTCTTTTTCACGATAGTCTCCTTGAGAGATCAACCCTTATGCAAGCAAGGCGTAGAGAAAATGGTCGGTCGAGCCAATATAGACGATGTCGTCATAGACCAGAGGCGAACCGGTGATCGGAGCTTTTGTGGCAAACTTCCAGCGCAGCCGGCCGGTCTTATATTCGATGCAATACAAGTTGCCATCGGCCGAGCCGCAGTACAAGGCGTCCTTATAAATGACCGGTGAACTGCCAACCTGGTGCTCGGTCTTGAATCGCCAGCTCTCCTTGGAGGTATGCGCATCGATGCCATAGATGTGCCCGTCAGCCGAGCCGATGAAAATCATCCCATCCGAAAGACAAGGAGAAGAGATGGAACCCTTTCCCATGCGGAAACGCCAGATGACCCAACCGGCCCGGGCATCCAAGGAATAGAGGGTACTGTCCAATGATCCGAAATAGACCACGCCGTTATCCACCCAGGGCGAGGAAGTGATGCCCATCTTGGCTTTATAGTGCCATTTCAGTTCGCCGCGGAAATCCACGGCATAAAAATCGCCGCTTTCGGATCCGACATAGACCAGATCCTGGGTCACGAAAGGCGTGGAGCGGACCGGGGCAGCCGTATCGAATCGCCAGGCAGCCCGCCCGCTGACCAGATTGACGGCATGCAAGCGCTGGTCGTCCGAGCCGAAGAAGACGTGGCCCTCGGCGATGCGCGGGGAGGAATGAACGCGTCCGTCAGTGTAGTAGGTCCAGACGATCTTCCCGGTCCGGGAACTGACCACGTGCAGGCGGTTATCGTCCGAACCGAAGAAGATGTTTTCCTCGAAAACCGCCGGGCGGGTGACAACGCCGCCCTCGGTGGCAAATTTCCACTTCAAGACGCCGTCCGCCGCATTCAAAGCATAAAGGTTGTGGTCGTACGAACCGATATAGAGGGTGCCGTCGAAATTCAACGGGGCGCCCCGGATTTCGTCCTCACATTGGAACGACCAGAGGGGCTTGATCCCCCCCTGGGATTGGATGGCTGCGGTCGCGCCGATCCTGTTCAGGATTCCCGTCTTGCGGCCGGCTGCCACCAGGGCATCTTTCAAAGCCTCGACGGTCGGGAAACGGTCTTCCGGGTTGTATTGGATGGCAGTGCTGATGACCATTTCCAATTCCGCCGAGACAGCCGGATTAATCTTCCGGAGCGGCCGTTCGCCGAACGAGAAGGGGGGCTCCAGGCGCGGGTCACGGCGCGACAAAGCGTGGTGAAGGGTCGCGCCGAGGGCGTAGACATCCGAGAGTGGGCCGGCCTCGCCCCGATACTGTTCAGGGGGGGAATAGCCTTCCGTGCCGATCATCGTGCCCTTCTGTCCCGCCTGGAAGGGCTTGGCGATCCCGAAATCCACCAGGACGACATGGTCCTGGAGGTTGATCATGACGTTGGAAGGCTTCATATCCCGGAAGATGATCGGATCGGGCTTATGGGCGTGCAGGAAACACAAGACGTCGCATAATTCGATCGCCCAGCCCAGGACCCGCTCTTCCGTCAAAAAACCCGGGGTCTCATTGATGATCGCTTCAAGATCTTTCCCGCTGATGAATTCCAGCGCCAGGTAAGATCGGTTTCCGTCCGTAAAATAATCGTAAATGCGAGGAATGGAGGGGTGATTGAGGGAAGCCAGGATATTGGCTTCACGCTCGAAGTTCTGGACAATGGTCTTCCGGACCAAGGGATCGGGTGCCCGGTTGATCATTTCCTTGATGGCGATCAACTTGACGACATTTGGAAAATGCTGGTCTCGGGCGCGATAGACAGAACCCATTCCGCCTACGCCAATAACATCTTGGATAACGTAGCGGTTAACCAGTGTAGTTCCCGGATTTAATTGTACAGGACTCTCTTCCGGCTCATTACCGATAGAAGATGTGATCTTTTGCGTTTCCAGAGCTGCCTCCTAAAGGAAAGGGGAACTGGTTGAATTATAGCTATGCAAGCCAGGAATTGCAACCTGTTTGACCTTGCGTATCTTCGCGGTTTAAGGCAAAATACCGCTGGAGATTTTATTTGAAGATTCTGGCCGTCAGCGACATGGTGGTAGATCAACTCTACTCGGAAAAAGTTGCCGAGCGGTTCAAAGATATTGAATTAATCCTTGGATGCGGGGATCTTCCTTATTATTACCTCGAATTCCTGGTGACAGCACTGAACGTTCCATTGCTGTACGTCCCGGGAAATCACGATCCTTTATATGATGAGAAAAAAAACGCTTGTCACGCCGAGGGCGGTTGCAACATCGACCGGAAATTGGAGCGGGTCAGGGACCTGAACGTCGCTGGCATCGGTGGAAGCGTTCGGTATATTCCCAACCACGCCAACCAGTATTCCCAAACCGGCATGTACATCCGGCTGGCATCGTTTCTACCGGGCCTGGCCTGGAAGCTCAAGCGCAGCCGTCACGGATTGGATATCCTCATCGCCCATTCCCCCCCGCGTGGCATTCACGACGACAACGACCAGGCCCATGTCGGTTTTTCGGCATTCGTGGACTTCATCCGGATCTTCAAACCGCGCTACTTCCTACACGGGCACACCCTCGTTTACAAGGGCAACATCGTCCCGCCGTTGACCCGGGTGGGGCCGACGACTGTAATTAACGTCTATCCATACCGGGTCTTAGAGATTTGAGCTGCGACCGGCCGGGGGATCGCGGGGAGGCACGCAGGCGCGGGTGCCATTATTATTGAATCCTGGTCGAAATTTCCAACCAGCGTCGACCGAGTAGTAGTAATCCAACCTATCTGGAGGGGCCCATGGCATCCGATGTAACGCTCGAAGGTGTGAAAAAAGTCGTATTCTTTCCGTTCAAGGGGGAAAAGTGGGCAATCAAGGCCTTGATCGGGTCGGCGCTTTTCTTTTTGTGCTCCTTCATCCCGATCATTCCGGCCATTCCGCTGGACGGTTATTTTGTACGGATCATGAAGAGGATCATCCTCCAGGATGAAGACCCGGCCCTGCCAGAATGGGACGACTGGGGGACGCTTTTCCTGGATGGAATCAAATTACTCGGCGTTACGTTTATCTACCTGTTGCCGGCCCTTATCCTCACGACCGGCGGTTATATCCTGTTCATGATTCTTGATCTTTCGATGGTGTTTTCGATCCCATCCCAGACCTCCGCTCCATCCAATCTGCTTCCTTCCATCACTCTAAGCATGCTCGGGATGTTCGGCGGATTGATCATCGTCATGCTCGGGATGGGATTAATGTACATCACTTTGCTCATCATCCCGCCGGCAGTGGGAAACATGATCGCCAGGGACAGTTTCGGTGCGGCGTTCCAAATCAAGGACTGGTGGCCGGTCTTCAAAGCCAATCTCTCCGGCTATATTCTGGCGATCGCCCTTGGGATAGGCCTCATTTCTTTGGCGTACATTGTATGTGCGTTCCTGTATATGACCATCATCTTATGGATTCTGCTGCCGTTCGTGTTCAGTTTCATCATATTCGTTTTCGGCACGATCAGCTTCAGCCTGTATGCCGTGGCATATCGGGACGGGCTCAGAAAACTCCAGGTGCGGCAAGCCTGACATAGCTATCAGTGGCTGTCCCTTCCGGGACAGCCACGAGTTTTTTAGGGGGACTGGTTTGGATAGTAGAGTAAATTCTCCGGTACAATAAGCTTCTCATGGATACCTGGCGCCTCCTCCAAACCCCGCCCGATCACGGCGCCTGGAATATGGCCGTGGACGAAGCCATCCTGGAAGCAGTCGGGAGCGGCGTTGCCCAGCCGACCCTGCGCCTGTATGCCTGGAAGCCGGCCTGTCTCTCGCTCGGCTATGCCCAGCCCTCCGGCGACGTGGACTTGCCTCGCCTGCAAGCACGCGGCTGGGAGCTGGTCCGCCGCCCGACCGGCGGACGGGCAGTCCTCCACACCGATGAGCTGACCTACGCGGTGATCGCCCCGTTGGGAGACCCGCGGGTGGCCGGAACGCTGCTCGAGTCATACAGCCGACTGGCGCAGGCACTGGTCAGGGCGCTGGATTTGCTCGTCCTGCCGGTGCAAATCCAGGAGCACGCCGAAACGCCTTCCGGGCGAAACACCAATCCGGTCTGTTTCGAAGTTCCCTCCACCTACGAGATCACGGTGGGCGGGAAAAAGCTGATCGGCTCGGCCCAGGCCCGCCGGAAGGAAGGCGTCCTCCAGCACGGCTCGCTCCCGCTGACGGGCGACCTGACCCGCATCCTCCAGGTGTTGGCCTATCCCGACGAAACTGCCCGCAGCCGCGCCGCGGAGCGCCTGCTCGCCCGGGCGACCACCGTGGAAACTGCCCTCGGTCGACCCGTAAGCTGGGAGCAGGCGGCCGAGGCTTTCGCCGCAGCCTTCCGGTCCGTCTTCAAATTGGACCTGCGGCCCGGGGAGCTCACCCCAAAAGAGAAAGACCGCGCCGAACACCTTGCAGCGGACAAATACGCGCATGTCGAATAGGCATAAAAACAAAACGGCTGAAGCATAATTCGCTTCAACCGTTTTCAAACCCGGGGGAGGGGGTGCGATCAGGGGGTCGCCGGGACGAAGTGGACCTGTTTGTAACCCAACGACTGGAAGAACCAGCCCAGGTACGTCTGGGCGTTCGTGGAGGCCAGATTCAAGATCCCGTCGTCGAGGGCGGCTTTGCGGATCTCGCTTTCGGCCACCTGGCGCGCCTGGGTCTCCAGGTTTGGATCGGGACGGGTCAGGAAACCGGTATCGCGCGAATACACGTAGGATTTGTCGTTGTCCAGGGTGGCGACCAGGATTTCCGCCTGCGGCAGGCGTACATTCAATACGCCATCCTGCAACTGCAGGTCGGACGAATCGATCTTGCTCATGTCGATGCCGGCGATCACATAGCCATGCGCCACGAAGAGGAGTTTATCCCCCAGCAAGGGATCCAGAACGCCGTGGTCGATCTCGGCGGTAATGACCTTTTCGACTGTGTAGCGGATCGTCTCCAATCGCGCCAGGGCCTGCACTTGATCGATGATCGTGACCGGGTCCGGCAGGATCGTGGGAGTGGGATGGAGGAAATTGGCGACCTGCGTGCTCAGCTCCTGGTTGGTCTGCCGCAGCGGGGACAAGGCCTCGTTAAAGCTACGATTGACCAGGACAACCACCAACCAGATTGCCAGGATCACGGCCAATGCCACGACGATTTTCAAAATGGTCGACAAACGGGGGGAGGAATTTTTGGTCTCCATGTAACAATTATACCGAATATCCCATCAATCACTTGCCTAATCGAATAATCAGAGCTATCATAATAGCGTCCCTGGGGATATCCCCCGACAACCAAAATCCATGAGAGGAGAAATGTATGAAGAAAGCGTATTTGTTTGTTTCGATGATCGCTGTAGTTGCCATGCTGCTTGCGGCCTGCGGCCAGGCGGCAGCCACCCCGGCACCCGTCGTGCCTGTCCTTCTGCCCACCGTACCGTTCAATCCCCCGACGCCGGTGCCCCCGACGGTCACGCCGACCCCTATCCCCGCCCCCGTCTGCACCCTGCTGTCTGATGCCCCAGCAGCTCCTGCCGCAGGCAAGCTCGGCTCCGCCGACAATCCGATCGTGATCACCTTCGTCCCCTCCGGCGACACCGGCAAGATCACCAAAGCCGGCACCGCGATTGCGGACTGCTTGAGCCAGATGACCGGCCTCAGCTTCAAGATGGAAGTCGGTACGACCTTCGCCGCCTCCATCGAAGCCATGGGCGCTGAAAAGGCCCAGGTGAGCTTCCTGAACACCTTCTCCGTCCTCCTGGCCGAGCAGAAATACGGCGTCGTGCCCGCCCTGGTCGCCATCCGCAAGTACGCCACGAACGATCTCGATCCGGACAAAGGCCTCGCCGGCCAGCTCGAGCCTTTCTACAAGGGCCAGTTCATCGCCAGCAAAGCCTCCGGGATCACCAGCTTCGCCGACCTGAAGGGCAAGACCTTCTGCTTCGTCGACCCGAACTCGACTTCCGGTTACATCGTGCCGCGCATCATCCTCAAGGCCAATGGCATCGATCCGGACACCGATTTCAAAGCCACGGTCAACGCCGGCTCCCATCCGAATGTCGCCATCGGCGTCTACAAAGGCGACTGCGATGCAGGCGTAACCTTCATCAACGTCCTGACGGATACCGCCACCAACCTGGCCGCCACCTATCCTGACATCACCGACAAGGTCGTGGTCTTCGCGGTCACCGACAAGATCCCGAACGATGGCATGCAGTTCATCAAGAACCTGGATCCCAAGATCAAGGCCGTCATCGTCGAAGGTATGCTGGCCATGGCTGCCGATCCGGGCGGGAAAGCCGTCCTGAAGAGCCTGTACAACTACGATTCCTTCCAGCAAGTTGATCCGAACTTCTACGACGCTTTCGCCGCTGTGCTCAAGAAAGCCGGCGTCGATCCCGCCACGCTCGTCAAGTAATTTGCTTTTCAAGCCTGGCAGGTCGTGATGACCTGCCAGGCTCTTTTTTTTGGAGACCACCGTTCAACAGCGAAGAACTCCTATGCTAAAAATCGAAAATCTCACCAAGGTCTATCCGAACGGCACCCAGGCTCTCAAAAACGTCAGCTTCGAAGTCAAGGACGGGGAGTTCCTGGCGGTCATCGGCTTGAGCGGGTCGGGAAAATCCACCCTTTTGCGCTGCATCAACCGGCTGATCGAACCCACCTCCGGCAAGGTGCTCTGGAACGGACAGGATGTCACCGCAGCCTCCGGTGCGGATATTCGCAAGATCCGGCGCCAGATTGGGATGGTTTTTCAGCAGTTCAACCTGGTCAAGCGTTCTTCCGTGATGGCGAACGTCATGTCGGGGCGGCTCGGCTACGTCAACACAATGTCGAGTTCCCTGGGAGTGTTTTCTGCGGAAGACAACCAGCGCGCCCTTGCCAGTCTCGACCAGGTTGGCCTGGCAGACAAGGCCCACGTACGCGCCGATTCGCTCTCCGGCGGCCAGCAGCAGCGCGTCGGGATCGCCCGCGCCCTGATGCAGGAACCCAAACTGATCCTGGCGGATGAGCCGGTCGCTTCGCTTGACCCGGTCCTGGCGCATTCGATCCTCAAATACCTCGAGCAGCTGAACAAGGAACGCGGCATCACTGTCATCTGCAGCCTCCACTTTCTGGATCTGGTCCACCGCTACGCCACCAGCGCGATCGCCCTCAAGGACGGTGAACTGGTCTTCCAGGGACTGCCCAAGCAGATCGATGATGCCCAGTTCAAGGCCATCTACGGACAGGAAGCCGAGCGCGTTTCGATCATCTAGCCTCCCGATCCGGGCACATCTTCGACTCCACCCTCTGCGTCTCCAAAAATCCATATGGCAAATCCCAAGAAAAAACCGACGCCTGCCGACCACGGCATCTTGCTGGCCATTTGTTCGCTTGTCGTTCCCGGGCTTGGTCAGATGGTCCAGAAAAAACGCGGCCGGGGCGTGGTGATCTTCCTGGCCACCCTCGTGCTGGTCTACATCACCGATTGGTTCTTCGTCCATCAGAACATCGGGAAAGTCAGCCTCGGCAAATTGACCACCAGCTGGTTGTGGCTGCCGTTGATCCTCTACTGGCTCTGGAATGTGCTCGACTCGTACAGCCTGGCCGTGAAACGGAAATTCAGCCTCGTACCCGGGGTCCTTCTCGCCGCCTTGATCATGTACGTGGTCGCCTGGAATGTCACGGATGTCAAATTGAACCGACTGGTCGAGCGGATCAATGACGCACGCACCGTGGCGACCAACCTGCTCAATCCCGACATGATCACCATGACGGTCGACGGCCAGGATCAGATCTGTGCATGGAAGTGCATGTACACTTATATCGGCGATAAACTGGCTCACCGGACGCCGGCCGGACCGATCCGGGTAAGTGACAACCTGCTCGACATCGTTGGCCGGGTCAAACTGGTCGCCCCGGCGAACTGGCAGGTAAAGCTTGGGCTGGCGCAATCAGGCGGCAAAGTCAAGACATTCGTCGCCGGCACGCTGCTCGAAACGATCGCCATGGGCTTGATGGCGACGATTTTCTCGACCATCCTGGCCATCCCGGTCAGCTTCCTGGCCGCTCACAACATCATGTCGCGCATCCCCGGCGGGACCGTCGTCTATTACATCGTCCGCACCATCCTGAACGTGGTGCGCGCCATCGATACCATCGTCTGGGGTTTGATCGTCATCGTCTGGGTCGGCCTGGGAAGTTTTGCCGGGGTCATCGCCCTGACCATCCACTCGGTCGCGGCCCTGGGAAAACTGTTCTCCGAGGAGATCGAGCACATCGATCCGGGCCCGGTCGAGGCCATCACCGCCACCGGGGCGAACTGGCTCCAGACCATCCGGCACGCAGTCATCCCGCAAATCATTCCTTCCTTCCTGGCCTATTCCCTCCTGCGCTGGGATATCAACATGCGCTCCGCCACCGTGATCGGCTTCGTCGCCGGCGGCGGCATCGGCTTTTTCGTGATCGAAACCGTCCGCATGGGCGGTTACCAGCAGTACGCCACGGCATTATGGGCGGTGGCTGTCGTCATCATCATCGTGGATTATGTCAGTGAGAAGTGGCGCGAAAGCATCCTGAAAGACCAGCCTCAAAAAGACAGGAAGAAACACAGGACGGCAGACGCGCTCAAGATCGCATTCTATGTGATCCTGGGCCTGGCCGCCTTCATGTACAGTTGGAATGTCGCCGAGATCAGCATCCGGAGTTTGTTCGATCCCGGGAAGAACTTCGGCCGCCTGATCCTGGATTTCGTCAGCATCGACCTGTCCAGCAAGGTCGTCCAGGTGGTGACCCAGCAGATGCTGGTGACCATCTTCCAGGCCCTCCTTGCGACCACCCTGGGCGCCATCGTAGCCCTGCCTTTCAGCTTCCTGGCTGCCAAGAACCTGACCGGCCGCAGCCAGCTGTCTGCTTGGCTGTATTACCTGAGCCGGGCGATCTTCAATATCCTTCGCTCGATCGAAGCGCTCCTGTACGTGGTCATTTTCATCTTCTGGGTCGGCATCGGCCCGTTCGCCGGGATGCTGGCGCTGGCCGTGACCTCCTTTGCGCTGATCGGCAAGTTGTTCTCCGAAGCCATCGAGAACATCGACCCGGGTCCGATCGAAGCGATAACCGCCACGGGCGCAAACCGGTTCCAGACGATCATCTACGCAATCATCCCCCAGATCACCCCGCCTTTCATTTCCTATTTGATCTACCAGTGGGACATCAACATCCGCATGGCCACGATCATCGGCTTCGCCGGCGGCGGCGGGATCGGCCTGACCCTGACGACTTTCTTCGGCTCGCTGCAATACCACAAGGCCGGAACGGTGGTGGCGTTCATCGTGGTCGTGGTGGCAGTGATGGACTTCGCCAGCGCCAAGCTCCGCCAGGTGCTCGTCTAGACCCGGAGAAGGTTAAGTTTCACAGGCCGGATGCGGCCTGAGCTGCCTTTTTTCCAGCAAAACCCGTTTCCGGCGTGGAAACGGGTTTCTTTTTCACATGGTACAATCCTGGCCATGTTCAAACGGATCATTAAGATGCTCATGATCATCCTGCTCGTTTGTGCAATTCTCGGCCTGCTCGTCCTCCTTGTCCCCCGCCTGGTCACGGCGGCGTATGCCCATGGGAAAATCTACCCGCCCGCCGACGTTCCGGTCAGGCGGGTGGCGATCGTCTTTGGCGCAGGGCTGACCCGCGGCGGCAAGCCCACCCCGGTCCTGGTCGACCGGGTCACAGCCGCGGCGAACCTGTACTTCGCCGGCAAAGTCGAAAAATTGCTCATGAGCGGTGACAATCGCTTCATTAACTACAACGAGCCGGAAGCCATGCGGCAGCTGGCGCTCTCACTCGGCGTGCCCACCGACGCCATCGTGCGGGACTACGCCGGGCGGCGCACGTACGACACCTGTTACCGGGCCAAGGCCATCTTCGGCGTGACCCAGGCCATCCTGGTGACCCAGGCTTTCCACATGCCGCGAGCGCTTTACCTTTGCAACCACCTGGGGGTCGATTCGGTCGGTGTGGACGCGGACCTGGAAGTCTATCGGAAGTCCGCCCTGCTCTACTGGAACCTGCGGGAGCTCCCGGCGACCACCTCGGCCCTGTGGGACCTCTACATCGGCCATCCCCTCCCCGTCCTGGGGAAATACGAACCCATCTTTCCCTGATCCGCTATCCTGCGAGGTTTCCATGACGCGTGACGAAGCGCTCTCCCTGGTCCGTGAATACGTCAAGAACGAAAATCTGGTCAAGCACATGCTCTCGGTCGAAGCCGCCATGCGCTTCTATGCCGAGAAGTTCGGCGAAGACCCCGAGAAATGGGCGATCACTGGCCTGCTGCACGATTTCGACTGGGAAATCCACCCCACCCTGGCGGAACACCCGGCCGCCGGCGAACCCATCTTGAAGGAGCGCGGCGTCCCGGAGGACATCATCCGGGCGGTCCTCTCGCACGCCGACCATACCGGGGTCGTCCGCCAGAGCCGGATGGAGAAGGCGCTCTACGCCTGCGATGAAGTCACCGGACTGGTGACCGCGGTCGCCCTGGTACGGCCTTCCCGCTCCCTGCTCGACCTGGAAGCCAGCTCCGTCAAAAAGAAGTGGAAAGACAAGGCTTTTGCGGCCGGCGCCAACAGGGACGAGATCCAGAAAGCCGCCGCCGAGTTCGGCGTCGAGCTCTGGGAACACGTGGGCAACGTCATCCTGGCAATGCGCAAGATCGCCCCGGAGCTGGGATTGGTCGGCAATTTGGCATGAAACGCCCCGTTTTTCTCGTCACGGCTGTCGTTTTTCTGGCAGCGTGCAGCCGGCCCGCCAGGGTCGCGCCGACCAGCCCGGTCGCCTCGGTCGAAGGCCGAATCACCTCGGGGGGCGTCATCCGCCACTATCTCCTGCATGTGCCTGCCAGCTACGAACCGGACGTTCCCATTCCCCTGGTGATCAATTTTCACGGCTTCACCTCCAATTCCCAACAGGAGGAAGCCCTAACCGGGATGTCCATCAAGGCCGACAGTGCAGGCTTCATCGTCGTCTATCCAGACGGCCTGAACGCGAAGTGGTCCGACGGGCCGGGAGCCCAGGGACAGGTCGACCTGCAGTTCGTGCGCGACCTGATCGGCGCCCTGGAGGGCCAGTACAAGATCGACCCAAAACGCATTTACGCCACCGGGATATCGAACGGCGGCGGCATGACCAACCGCCTGGGCTGTGACATGGCCGATGTGATCGCCGCCATCGCCCCCGATTCCGGCGCGTATAACTTCTGGCAGGATTGCATTCCCTCCCGCCCGATGCCGGTCCTGGCTTTCCACGGCCTGGACGACAAGCTGGTTCCCTATAACGGCGGGGAATCCCCCATGCTGGAGCCGCCCATCCTCGCCTGGGCGGTGGCCTGGGCAGCCCGGGATGGCTGCAACAGCACACCGGCCAAATCGACGAGGATACCGACCGTCACCATCCAGACCTGGTCGGGCTGCAAGGGAAGCGCCGAAGTCATCCTGTACACGCTGGATCATCACGGCCACTCCTGGCCGGGCTCGCCGGTCATGCCCAGGGCGATCACCTCCCAGGCAGTCGACGCCACCGATGTGATCTGGGACTTTTTCGTGGCCCACCCGATGCCATAAACCGTTCGTTTCGGATAAAATAAAGGGTGGATGGTTCTATGACTTTACAGGGCAAAGGTTTCTTCACTTTCATCATCAGCGATACCGAAGGCGGCAACCCGGGCGCAATCCTGGCGGCGGCACAAGCCGCCAGCCTGAGCCACGTCCTGGTCAAGATCGCCGACGGGGTCCGGCCCTTCGGCCTGGACGGCTCCGGGGCGGACATTACCTTCCCGGTGGTCCAGGCCCTGCGGGCTGCCGGGATCGCCGTCTGGGGCTGGCATTACGTCCGCGGGGACGACCCGGCCGGCGAGGCCAAGATCGCCGTCCAGCGCGCCCAGGGACTGGGCCTGGATGGATACGTGGTGGATGCGGAAGAGGAATACAAGACTCCCGGCCGGGAAGCCGCGGCCCGCCAGTTCATGTCGGCCGTGCGCGGCGCCCTGACCGTCCCGGTCGCCCTGAGTTCCTACCGGTTCCCCAATTACCACCCCGAGCTGCCCTGGTCGGCTTTCCTCGAGAAATGCGATTACCACATGCCGCAGGTCTACTGGGAACAGGCCCACAACGCCGGCGACCAGCTGCGCGAATCCAAAAAACAATGCGACGCCCTGCCGAACGCCCGGCCGTACATTCCCACCGGGGCTGCATACAACGTGACCGGCTGGGACCCTACTCCCGCGGATGTGACCGACTTCCTGACGTCGGCTCGCGCCCTGGGATTGAGCGCGGTCAATTTCTTCCAGTGGAGCTCCTGCCGACAGGCCCTGCCGCAAGTCTGGTCGACCATCGCCAAGTTCGACTGGTCCGCTCCGGTGCAGGTCACTTCGACGGTTCCAACGGAAACCGGTTCGTCCGCCGGTGTAACCTCGGGGACATCTTCGACGGGAACGACCGCATCCACGACGCCGCCTCCGCCCTCTTCGGACGTCTTCACGAACCAGTTCCTAGCCGCCCTGAACAGCCGCAAGGCCGGGCAGGCCGCCGCGCTGTACGATCCGGCCGGGGTGCGCGTCTGGGGGGATGACATCCAGCACCGCACGATTTCCATCCAGGCGGGCTATGCCACCTTCTTTGCCGGCCTGCCCAGCGGAACGGCCTTCAGCCTGGCGAACCTGGAGGTGGATTCCGACGTGCGCTACATCGACTGGCAGGCCGGCTCCCTGACCGGGGAGACCACCCTAATCCTGAAGAACGGCAAGATCACCTGGGATTACACGTTCCTGGATTAGACAATACATTGCGCAAAAGAATATTTAGGGAATTATCCCTTTCGCAAAGCCAAGCGGTTTTAGGTCTGTAAAGTATATAGTTGCCAAAAATATAAAGAAAAAGGGGCGACCGGCCGGTCGCCCCGATGCTTATTTCTTGGAGCCCGTCTTCTTTCCTTCCACCTTCTGGACATATCGTTCCACCATCCAGCCTTCCGTCAGGCCAACCAGTGCGTCCCCGGGCTTGACCTCCACCACGGTCTCGCCGCGCACCGCCGAACGTTTGCGCAGCGGCGCCTCGTCCAGGCGGGACTGCTTGGCCGCCGCCTTGAGCAGGTGCAGGGTGACGATCGTATTGGGCTTGCCCATCCCCAATCCGGCCAGCCGGACGCCCTTGGGCAGCTCCCAGGCGATCACACCCTTGCCGTAGCGTCCCTGGACCGGGAAATCCTTGACCTCGACGCGCTTGCCCTTGCCGTCCGAGGCGATCAGGAGGAGCTCGCCGGTCTGCGGCAGGACCTGTACGCCGATCACTTCGTCCCCCACCCCCAGCTTGACGCCGTTGACGCCGGCTGCAGCCAGACCCATCGGGCGGACCTCGTCTTCCTTGAAGCGGATCGCCATCCCGAGGGCGGTTGCCAGCAGGGCCTCCTTCTTGCCGTCCGTCAGGGCGGCCCAGCCGAGCTGATCGCCGTCGTTGACGTTGACCAAGCGGAACGTCTGGGCGGAGGGGCCGGGCAGCTCGCCGATGGCGCTCTTCTTGACCATCCCGCCGCGCGTCACGGTCAGGATGAACGTCTCCTCGGGGAGGTCGGTTTTCCGCGCCGGCAGGCTGAAGGCCGCCACGGGCTTTTCGTCCGCCTGGAGCGGGGAGGCCTTGTTGAAGGGGACGCCCTCGGCCAGTTTTTCGGTCCGCGGCAGGGTATGGACGGCCACCGCCGCCGCCAGGCCGCGCTCGCAAACCAGGTAGAGCGTGTCGGTGGCGTTGGCCCGGACCAGGAGCTGCGGGGCTTCGGAGCCCGAAAGGCGCGGCGGCTTTTCGTCGTGGGTGCAGGCGATGGTCCCATCCGGGGTCATGCCGATCCAGACCACCTGCTCCTGGACCAGCTCGGCCGCCGTCAAGGGGGCCTTGTGCTTGCGGCTACGCAGGCTGACGATCTGGGTCCGGCGCCGGTCGCCGTAGGCGGCCTTTACCTTGAGTAGCTCCTCGGCGGCCACCCCGCGCATCTTCTTGGGAGATTTCAACAAGGCTTCGAGTTCCTTGATGAGCGCAACCGTTTCCTTATATTCGGTCTCGATCTTCTTGCGCTCCAGCGCGGCTAGGCGGCGCAGTTGCATTTCCAGGATGGCATTGGCCTGGAGTTCCGAGAGCTTGTAGCGCTTCATCAGGCGGGTCCGGGCAGTCTCGACATCCGGGGAAGCCTTGATCAGGGCGATGATCTCGTCCAGGTTCTTCAAGGCTACCAGGTAGCCTTCCAAGATGTGGGCCCGGGCGCGGGCCTTCTCCAGGTCGAACTCGGCCCGGCGTTTGATCACCAGCAGGCGGTGATCGAGGTACACCCGCAGGGCCTGTTTCAGGTTGAGCAGGCGGGGTTCGTTATCCACCAGCGCCAGCAGGTTGATACCAAAGGTGGACTGCATGGGAGTGCGCTTGTACAGCTCCGCCAGGACCTTTTCGGGCTCGGCATTCTTGGTCAGCTCGATGACGATGCGCAGCCCCTGGCGGTCGGACTCGTCCCGCAGGTCGGTGATGCCTTCCAGGTGCCCATCCCGGACAAGCTCGGCGATCCGTTCGATCAGGCTGGATTTGTTGACCTGGTAAGGCAGCTCGGTAATGATGATCCGGCTCTTGCCGCGCTCCATCTCCTCGAAGTGTGCCTTGGCCTGGATGGTGACCCGGCCGCGGCCCTTGCCATAGGCGGCTTCGATGCCCTCCTCGCCCTTTTGTTCGATGATAATTCCGCCGGTGGGGAAGTCCGGGCCCTCGACGAATTCCATCAGGTCTTCCGGGTTGACATCGTCCAGCTTCTCCCATTTTTCGAGCATGTAGACGCAGGCATCCACGATCTCGGACAGGTTGTGGGGCGGGATGTTGGTGGCCATGCCGACGGCGATGCCGGTGGCGCCGTTGACCAGCAGGTTCGGGATGGCCGAGGGCAGGACGAGCGGTTCCGTCAGGGTGCCGTCGAAGTTGTCGGTGAAGTCGACCGTGTTCTTGCCGATATCGGCCAGGATGTCCAGGGCGGGCGCGGCCAGGCGGGCCTCGGTGTAGCGCATGGCGGCCGGCGGGTCGCCGTCCACCGAGCCGAAGTTACCCTGTCCGTCCACCAGGAGGGTCCGCATGGAAAAATCCTGGGCCATGCGCGCCATCGACTCGTAGACCGAGGCGTCCCCGTGGGGATGGTACTTGCCGAGCACTTCGCCGACGATGCGGGCGGATTTGCGGTAAGGGCTGTCGGCCCGGATGCCCATGTCGTACATGGCATACAGGATGCGCCGCTGGACGGGCTTGAGGCCGTCCCGGGCGTCCGGCAGAGCCCGCGAGACGATCACGCTCATGGCGTAATCGAGGTAGGCTTGTTGCATTTCGTGGTCGATGTCGATCTTGCGGACGAGGCCGAGTTCCATAAATTCTCCTTACCCCTCCTGGCCTTTCGGCCGCCTCCCCACTCACCTGGATTCGATGAATGGGGAGGGCCGGGGTGGGTCTTCGCTAATATGTTCTATCTTACGGGGAAAGAGGCAAAGCGTCAAGGACAAAAAAGCGGGACGGTCAAATGACCGTCCCGCTCCATCTTTTTCCGTGCCTTTAGTCTGTTGAGGCTGTATCCTGGATCTCCGTCCACTGGGAGGAGCCGGCTTGCTTGAGGACCTCTTCGGTGACGGCGAACCGTCCGTGGACGAAACCGGTCCCGGCCGGGATCAGCTTGCCGATGATGACGTTCTCCTTCAGCCCGTAGAGCGGATCGGTGGTCCCGCCGATGGCTGCCCCGGCCAACACCTTGATGGTGTGCTGGAAGGAGGAAGCGGACAGGAACGAATCCGTGCTCAGGGAGGCCTTGGTCACGCCCAGCAGCAGTTCGTGGAACTTGGCGGGGACTTTGGCTTCGGTCAGCAGCTGTTCGTTGACCTTCTGGATCTCCAATCGCTCGACAGCGTCGCCGGGCAAGTAACTGGTATCGCCCGGGCGGGTGACCTGCACCTTGCTCATCATCTTGCGGATGATGACCTCGAAGTGCTTGTCGTGGATGTTCTGGCCCTGCGAGCGGTAAACCTTCTGGATCTCGTTCAACAGGTACATCTGGCAGGCCTCGCGGCCCTGGACACGCAGGACCCGGTGTGGGTTGAGCGAGCCTTCGGTCAACGGCTGGCCCTCATCCACATGGTCTCCTTCCTTGACCAGCAGGCGCAGGGTGGTCGGGATCTCATGCTCGACCTCGTCGCGCTGCTCGTGGGAGACATACACCTTACGTTTCTCGATGCGCACCTTGCCGCCGTGCTCGGCGACGATGGTGGCTTCCTCGAGGGTGGCGATGACCTCGCCGGCTTTGATCTCGTCCTCGTCTTTGATCTGGAGCTTCCATTCCTTCGGCACATCGAACTCGTCGTGGATCATTTCGGAGTGTTCGACCCGCACCAGGCGCATGTCTGCATATTTGTCAGACTGGACGATGTGCACTGCGCCCTTGATCTCGGCCACGACGGCTTCACCCTTCGGCATCTTGCGGGCTTCGAAGAGCTCTTCCACGCGGGGAAGACCGGTCGTGATGTCACCGCCGGCCGCCACACCACCGGTATGGAAGGTGCGCAGGGTCAGCTGCGTGCCTGGCTCGCCGATGGACTGGGCTGCGACGATACCGACCGCAGAACCCATTTCGACCATGGTGCCGCGGCCCAGGTCCAGGCCATAGCACTTGGCGCAGATGCCGTGGGTCAGCTCGCAGGTCAAGGCGGAGCGGACTTTCACTTCCTCAACGCCGGCGACGGCGATCTTGCGGGCCAGCTCGTGGTCCAGGGCGTCATCGGGCTCGGCCAGCACTTCGCCGGTCTGCGGATCGAGGACCCGCTCGGCCACCAGGCGCCCGTACAGGCGCGACATCATGGACTGGCCGGCCACGTCGTCCTTACGGCGGATCAGGATGCCGTTGTGAGTGCCGCAGTCGTGCTCGTTGATGATGATATCCTGGGCGATATCCACCAAGCGGCGGGTCAGGTAACCGGCGTCCGCGGTGCGCAGAGCGGTATCGGCCAGGCCCTTGCGGGCGCCGTGGGTGGAGATGAAGTATTCCTGGGCCGTCAGGCCTTCACGGAAGTTCGAGCGGATCGGCATCGGGATGATGCGCCCCGACGGATCGGCCATCAGGCCGCGCATGCCAGCCAGCTGGGAGATTGGACCGAACCCGCCCTTGGTCGCGCCGGAGTTGGCCATGGTGGACAGGTTGCCATCCGGGTCGAGGTAGCTCTTGACGGCTTTGGCAACATCGTTGGTGGTCTGCTGCCAGGTCTGGATGATCCGTTCGTTCTGTTCCTGCTCGGTCAACAGGCCGCGGCGGAAGTCGCGCTGGACCATTTCGACGTCCTTGAGGGCCGCGTCGATGATCTCGGCTTTTTCCGGCGGGATGGTGATGTCGGAAACGGCGATGGTCGTGCCGGAGCGCATGGCATATTCGAAGCCGATCCGCTTGATGGCGTCGGCGGCCTCGGTGGTCACATCCTGTCCATAGAGCTCATAGACTTCGGCGATCAGGTCCTTCACGCCGCCCTTTTCGAGCTGGCGGTTGATGAACTGGACCTTCTCGGGCAGGACACGATTGAAGAGCACACGCCCGACGGTCGTATCCAGAATGCGAGCCTCGGCTTCCGCCAGGCGGTTGTTTTTATCGTCGTACCAGGTGGTTGCCCGCACCTTGATCTTGGTATGGATATCGACCTGGTCGAGCTGGTAAGCCAGATCGACTTCGTCCATATCCGAGAATGCCCGCCCGTCGCCCTTGTGGCCGCGGGATTGCATCATGGTCATGTAGAACACGCCCAGGACCATATCCTTCGAGGGGCCGATGATCGGCTCGCCGTCGGCGGGCTTGAGCAGGTTCTTGGAGGCCAGCATCAGCCGGCGGGCTTCCTGGACGGCCTTGTCCGAGAGCGGCACATGGACGGCCATCTGGTCGCCGTCGAAGTCGGCGTTGAAGGCGGTACAAACCAACGGGTGCAGCTGGATCGCCGAGCCTTCGATCAGGACCGGCTCGAAGGCCTGGATGCCCAGGCGGTGCAAGGTGGGCGCACGGTTCAGCAGGACCGGGCGGTCCTTGATGACCTCTTCGAGGGCCTCGTAGACTTCCGGGCGGTTGCGCTCGATGAACCGGCGGGCGCCTTTGACGTTGGCGGCGTAGTTATGGCTCACCAGGCGGGAAATGACGAACGGCCGATACAGTTCCAGGGCCATGGCCTTCGGCAGGCCGCACTGGTAGAGTTTCAGTTGGGGACCGACCACGATCACGGAGCGGCCGGAGTAGTCGACGCGCTTGCCCAGCAGGTTGCGGCGGAAGCGGCCTTTCTTGCCCTTGAGCATGTCGCTCAGGGAACGCAGCTCACGCCGGCCGCGGCGGCTGAGGGCCTTGCCGCGCTGGGAGTTGTCGATCAAAGAGTCGACGGCTTCCTGGAGCATGCGCTTCTCGTTGCGGACGATGACGTCCGGGGCGCCCAACTCCAGCAACCGCTTGAGGCGGTTGTTGCGGTTGATGACGCGCCGGTACAGGTCGTTGAGGTCGGAGGTGGCGAAACGGCCGCCATCCAACTGGACCATCGGGCGCAGGTCGGGAGGAATGACCGGCAGAACGGTCAGGATCATCCACTCGGGGCGGTTGTTGGAGCGCCGGAAGGCTTCCACCACCTTCAGGCGGCTGGTGGCCTTCTTGCGCTTCTGCTTCGATTTGGTGGTCTTGACTTCTTTCCAGAGCTCCTCGGATAGTTTATCCAGGTCGAGGCGGCGCAGGATATCGTAAAAGGCTTCGGCGCCCATGTCGGCGCGGAAGACCTGGCCCCAGCGCTGCTTCAGCTCTCGGTAGCGGATCTCGCCCAGGAAGGTGAACGGGCGCAACTCGAGCAGTTCGTCGCGCTGGCGGGCATTGGCGTCATGGCTGGTCGAGGTCTGGTCTTCGAGCTGGGAACGCAGGGCGTTCATCTGCTCGTCGGCTTCGGCCTTGAACTTGGCGCTTTCCAGCTTGACTTCTTCCAGGGTGCGCTGCTTCTCGTCCTTGAGCTCGTTCTCGATCCCTTCGAGGCGCTCCTGGACGAATTTCTGCACCTTGGTGAGGTGCGAAGCCCCCACCTTGATCCCGGCATCCACGATGACGGTGCCGGTGCTGCCGAAGACGACGGCTTCGTTCAGCACCTTGCCTTTGTTATCCTGGAAGAAGCGCTCGAGGCGCTGGCCTTCCTGGATGATGGGTTCCAGCTGGGCGGCGATCTGTTCGTCCGACTGGCGCTCGAGCTCGGATTTCTTCTGCTGGAGCTCGGCCAGTTTCTTGTCACGGGCGGTCTTGATCTCGGCAATCTTGGCATTGATGACGGCGGCCTGCTCGCGCTCCGAGACCGAGATTTCGTCTTCCAGGCGCTTGAGGGCCTTCTGCCGGGCATCCTCATCCACGTAAGTCACGATGTACTGGGCAAAATACAGCACCCGGTCGAGGTTGCGGCGGGAGATGTCGAGCAGCATGCCCAGGTAGGACGGGATGCGCCGCGTGTACCAGATATGGGCCACGGGCGTCGCCAGGGTAATGTGCCCCATGCGCTCACGCCGCACGGAGGAGCGGGTCACTTCGACGCCGCACTTGTCGCAGGTGATGCCCTTGTAGCGGGGATTTTTGTACTTGCCGCAGTAGCATTGCCAGTCGCGCGTCGGGCCAAAGATGGCTTCGCAGAACAGGCCATCCTTTTCCGGGCGCAGGCGGCGATAGTTGATGGTTTCGGGTTTTAAGACTTCACCGTATGACCACGATAAAATGGTGTCAGGGGAAGCGAGACTGATACGTAAAGAAATTAATCCCTTGGTTTCCACTCGGCCGTCTCCTCTTGCAAAATAAGACCTGCAACTGGCTGTCTCATGCTCTGTTTTTCCGCCAACGCCAGAGACAAGCAAAAGCAAGCGCTTCGAAGCCTTTGCTTCAAGCGCTCGCTGAGGGTCGCAGATTTTGGTTATCTCTCAACAGAATGAATTATACGTGTCCGCTATGAAACCGTCAAGAGACCCCCGGGCCAGCCTAATCGAATTCTAATAGCTTCAAAATGTCCGCCAGGCAGGCCGCGAACAGCTCCTGCATGACCTCCTCGGGCGCCCGGTAATGGCCCCCAAAAGACCCGTCGCCGTAGACCTGACGGGAAGCTTTGGCGTCCAGCACCTCCGACGGGACGTGCGGCGGGACCTTCTCCCCCTCCGGCAGATCCGCCACGATCGTAAAGGGGAATGCTTCCAGCCAGTTGGCATGGCTGGGTTTCAGGGCATGCCGCACCGCCACTTCTTCCACGCTGTGGGCGATCCACCAGGCATACCATTGGATCTTCAGTTCCGGCAGGACGTTGACGAGCTCGGTCAGGCGCGCCTTCACCCCGGTATTGCCGCCGTGCCCATTCAGGACGAGGATCCGGCGGAATCCCTGCCCATACGCCGAGCGGACGATGTCCTCGACCACATCCAGCAGGGTGGACAGCCGCAGGCTGAGCGTCCCCGGATAGCTCAGGAAATATGGGCTGCTGCCGAAATTGACCGGCGGGGCGACCAGCACGTTCGTCTTTTGCGAGGCGGCATCCGCCAGGGCCAGCGGGATCTTCACGTCCGAGAGCAGGGACAGGTAGCCGTGCTGCTCGCAGGCGCCCACCACCAGGATCAACCGGTCGTCGTGCTCGAGATATTTCTCTACGTCCATCCAGTTCAAGTCTTCGATGCGCATATCGCCATTATAATTCCCTTGTGCCCGACCAACCTCCCATTCCCCCTCTTTTTCTCGAGCGCATGTCCCGCTTCCTCGGCGAGGAGTTTCCCGCCTTTGCCGAGTCGCTTGCGAACCCGCCCGTGCAAGGACTGCGGGTCAATCCTTTGAAACTGACGGCCGAGGCGTTCCAGCAGATTTCACCCGGACCGCTTGGGGAGCGCGTCGCCTGGTGTGATTCTGCATTCGTTCTCCCGGCTTCGGATTTCTCCTTCGGGAAACACCCCTACCACCTGGCCGGGCTGTACTACCTGCAGGATCCGTCCGCCATGTCGGCCGCGGCGCTGCTGGATGCACAACCAGGGGAGCGCGTCCTCGACCTGGCAGCCGCCCCCGGCGGCAAGACCACCCAGCTGGCAGGCCGGATGATGGGGCTCGGCGTGCTGGTCGCCAACGAGATCAAGGACAAGCGCGTCAACCACCTGGCGGTCAACGTGGAGCGCTGGGGAGCCGGCAACGTCATCATCACCAACGAATCCCCCGAGCGGCTGGCAGATCACTTTGGGAGGTATTTCGACCGCGTCCTGGTCGACGCTCCCTGCTCAGGCGAGGGCATGTTCCGTAAGGACATGGGCGCCCGGGCCGACTGGTCTCCCGAAATGGTGGCGGGCTGTGCGGTCCGTCAGGGCAACATCCTGCGGGTGGCCGGGAAGCTGGTCCGGCCGGGCGGGCGGTTGGGATACTCCACCTGCACTTTCGCCCCGGAGGAAGATGAGGGCGTCATCGCCCGCTTCCTGGAGGAGTTCCCCGATTTCGAGGTGGTCGCATTGCATCGCTTCGAAGGATTCATGCAGGGTCGGCCGGAATGGCTCGATCCGTCCGGGAAGCGGGTGGGGGAACAACTGGCTGGCGCGGTGCGTTTGTTCCCCCATCGCGTGACCGGCGAGGGGCATTTCGTCTGCGTCCTGCGCCGCAAGGCCGGGATCGAAAACGACCAGCTGCCAGGCTATCGGGATCTAAGCCCGGAGAAAACCCGGCTCGCTTTATGGAATGATTTTGCCCAGGAAACCCTGAACCTCGATCTCCAGGCCGAGCGCTTCCAGGTCTACGGCGACCGGCTGTACCTGGTGCCGGAAGAACTGCCGCCGCTCAGCGGACTGCGCGTCGTCCACCCGGGCGTCTGGCTGGGGACCTTCAAGAAAGACCGCTTCGAGCCGGCTCACCCGCTGGCGCTGTATCTGCGGGTGGGAGAAGCGAAGAGGGTGCTGGACTTGCCTTCTGCAAGCGGGACCGGCCGGTCGCCCCTGCAAAAATACCTGGCAGGCGAAACCCTGCCCTCCGAGGGCCCGTCCGGCTGGACGCTGGTCACAGTGGATGGCTGGCCGCTCGGTTGGGGAAAGCGCGTCCAGGGGGTGGTCAAAAACCACTACCCGCGCGGCTGGCAGGTGTATTCCTGACCGGCTGGGATCTCCCGGCAGCCTCCAGCCGCCAAAGGCAGACAGGCGCTTTCGATCAAAAAACTTGCTCCTTGAATAGCAGAGCAAGTTTTTTTGATCGGGGAATGGCCGGTCAAGGATCTTCAACCGCCGCAGGGATTTTCAGCCCTGGCTGAATGTGCCGCGGCCGCCCCGCTTCGCCTGGTACAGGCGGTCGTCCGCCACCTTCAACAAATTCCGGGAGGTATCGCCGTCCTCGGGGTAACAAGCGATTCCGGCGCTGAAGGAAACATGGATCGGCGGATCGCCGGAGATGGGCACCGAGCGCGATTCATTGAGCAGGTGCTCGATCAAGGCCTGGCCACGGCGATGGTCCATGCCGGGCAGGATGAGGATGAATTCATCCCCTCCGTAACGGAAAAACAGGTCGGTCGTACGCAGCTCGGATTGGATCCGCTGGGTAAAGGTGACCAGCACATCGTCGCCGCGGGCATGTCCATGCGTATCGTTGATCTGTTTGAAGTTGTCCAAATCCAGGAATGCCAGCAGGAAGCTATACCGGTAGAGCTGGGCCCGCTTGATCTCTTCCTGCAAGCGGGAATCGAAGACCTGGCGGGAAAGCGCCCCGGTGAGGGGATCGTACAAGCCATTGCCATACTCCGCCGGCTGGATCTCGCGCAGGCGGGCGCTGAGCAGGCGCATGATCTCGATCCCTACGCCGGGAATGAGCTGCAGGAATGCCTGGAACTTTTCCTTGCTCAGGTATTTCAGCCGGGCAGGCAGGATGGCTGCCACAGTTGCCGTGCGCGGGATGTCTTCCAACAGGGCAATCTCACCGACGACCTGGCCGGGGTAACGGAACCCCAGCAGGCGCGGGGTATCCAGGTCTCCCTGCAGAATTCCGAGCACCCCGCTTTCGATCCAGTAGAGGCAGTCGGCAGCATCATCCTGCTGGAACAGGATTTCCCCCATCCCCAGGTCCCGCTGGCTGCCGGAGATTTCCAAAAACTCTTCCAATGAAAGCGCAAAGGGGGAACTTTCCTTCGGCGGCTTCAAGCTTTCAGGCACATTCTCATACACGGCCTGGAATTTTTCGAATACTCGTTTGGGCAGGAATTGGGTCATTGCGGCAACAGGATGATAAACGAAGGTGTCGACTAAAAAATTGTAGCACAAATAAAAAAATAGGGACCGCCAAAAGCGGTCCCCACCTGATCCATCTGCGGTGCAAGGATTATTTTTTCGTCGCCCAGCCGAGGCCGATCCGGCCGCGCTCCGGCTCGATCTTGAGGATCTCCACGTCGATGATGTCACCCACCTTCAAGAGCGTGCCCGAAGGGACCTGGGTGCGGTGCAGCAATCCGTCCTGCTTGACGCCGATGTCCACGAAGGCGCCGAAGTCGACCACGTTGCGGACGGTGCCTTTCAAAGCCATCCCAATCACCAGGTCTTCCATCTTGAGCACATCCGAGCGCAGGATCGGGGCGGGCGCATCCGTGCGCGGGTCCCGGCCGGGGCGGACGAGCTGTTCGAGGATATCCTTGAGAGTAGGGACGCCGCAGCCGAGCTCCGCCGCCAGCTTGTCGACAGGCAGCTTGGCGGTCAGCGCTTCCAGGGCAGGCTTCCGCTCCGCCGGGGAGGAACTGGCCGAAAGGCCGGCCCGCTCGAGCACAGCTTCGGCGATGGCATAAGATTCGGGATGGATCGCGCTGGCGTCCAGAGGATTCTTCCCGTCCCGGATGCGCAGGAAACCGGCGGACTGCTCGAAGGCTTTCGGCCCCAATCCCGAGACGTTGCGCAGCTCTTCGCGGGCATGGAATACGCCGTTGGCGTCCCGATAGGAGACGATGGTGGTCGCCAGCTTGGGGCCGATCCCGGCGACATGGGTCAGCAGGGCCGGGCTGGCAGTATTGACGTCCACGCCGACCGCGTTGACCACCGATTCCACCACCCCGTCGAGCGAATGGCCCAGGGCGGCCTGGTCGACATCGTGCTGGTACAGGCCGACACCGATCGACTTGGGATCGATCTTGACCAGCTCGGCCAGCGGGTCCTGGGCGCGCCGGGCGATCGAGACCGCCCCGCGAATGGACACGTCCAGGTCGGGGAATTCCTGGCGGGCCAGGGCGGAGGCCGAATAGACCGAAGCGCCGGCTTCGTTGACGATCAGGTATTTGACCGACTCGGCGCCGCGGGTCAGCTCGGCGGCCAGCTTCTCGGTCTCGCGGGAGGCCGTGCCGTTGCCGATGGTGATCAGGGTGACGTGATGGCGGTTGACCATGTCTTCCAGGGTGGTCAGGGCACCGGTCCAGTCGTTTTTCGGTTCGTGGGGATAGATCGTGCCGGTATCCAGCAGCTTGCCGGTCGGATCGACGACCGCCACCTTGGTGCCGGTACGGAAGCCCGGGTCGAGGCCCAGGACGGTCTGGCCGGCCAGCGGCGGCAGGGACAGCAGCGCCCGCAGGTTGGTGGCAAAGACGTTGATGGCGTGCCCATCGGCTTTTTCGCCCAGCTCGCGGCGGACGTCCCGCTCGATCGAGGGCAGAAGCAGCCGTTCGGCGGCGTCCTCGATGGCCAGGCTGAGCTGGTCCGAGAACGGCGAGAGGATGTCTTCCTGGAACTCGCTGGCGATCGTCTCGTGCCAGTCGCGCTCGTCGATTTCGACCCGGACTTTAAGGACGCCTTCCTTCTCGCCGCGGTTGAGCGCCAGGATCTGGTGCGGCTGCAACCGGTCGACGCGGCTCTCGAATGAGTAATAGGACTGGTAAACCATCTTCTCGTCGGCGGCATCCTCGATCTTCCCGGCGGTGACTTTGGCAAATTTAAGGGCCTTGTCACGCGTGAGAGAGCGGACGTTGGCGTTGTCGCTGATGGTCTCGGCGACGATGTCCCGTGCGCCCTGCAGGGCTTCCTCGATCGTCGGGACCTGTTCGTTCAGGTAGGATTCCTTGATGATCTCCTCGATGGCCCGCTGGGTCAGAGGCTGCTTGAGGATGTGATCGGCCAATCCTTCCAGGCCCTTCTCGCGGGCGACCATGGCACGGGTGCGGCGCTTGGGCTTGTAAGGCGCGTAGAGGTCTTCGAGGGCGGTCATGGTCCCGGCGGCTTCGATGGCAGTTTTCAACTCATCGGTGAGCTTGCCCTGCTCCAGGATGGAGGCCAGAATGGTGGCCCGGCGCTCGTCGATGGCGCGCAGCCGGACCAGCTCGTCCGCCACGATGCGGACCTGTTCATCGTCGAGGGTACCGGTCATTTCCTTGCGGTATCGGGCGATGAAGGGGACGGTGTTGCCCTCGTCGAGGAGGCGGATGGCAGCCTCCACCTGGGAGGGTTTGACATGCAGTTGGGAGGCGATGGTTTCGGCGTAATTCATAGGTTAGTGGGGGGATTTAAAAAAAGATAGGCGTGGTATTTTACCACGCCCTTCGGACCGCCTGCTGGAATTGCTACTCCGGCCGGGCCGGACTTTTCACGGGGCGACCTGGTAATTGGTCAATTCCACGTTGCTGTTCACCGTCAGGGGCAGGGTAAAGATCAAATAGGAAAGGGTGGCAGAATCGACCCGCAGCTTGACCAATCCGACATTGGGCACGAGCCAATGGGTGGTGTTGCCGGTTACGGTGCCGGTATAGCTTAGTCCACCTACTTTGATCGTTGCCTGTAGGCTGACCGAGCACAGGACTTTCAGTGCAGTAGTAAACGAGCCCGCTTTCACCTGGATCGCCTCGAACGCGCCTGACCCGCTCCCGGCGGTATGACAGGCAAGGTGCATCGGCGAATGGTTGGTGACGACTGTATAACTCTTTCCCTTATATGTCACGGTCGCCTGGCCGGTCACCGAATAATCGCCTGTCCAGGAATATTTCCAGTTGTTATTGGCGAGAGTTGCCTGGCTGGGGATCAAAACGCCTGACACATACTGGACCGACAATCCATTCAGGGAAACCTGATTGAGGATTTCAGCAGCAGCGCCCCAGGCAAAGTTCTGGATGGCTGCATTGGAGCAGGTAATCCCGGCCTGGCTGCCAATTCCGCTGGACAGGTTGTTCAGGCTGACCATCGCCTGCTGCCCGGATGTGGATGGGACCGCCATGTTCACTTTGTAGACTTTCCCATACACGCTGACTTGATACGTCCACTGATCCCCGGAGCGGAGTGGATAAAGCGTGTTCGCGCAGGTTTGCGCCTGGCTTTGGGAACCGGCAGCTGCAGTCGCCGTAGCGGCTGCAGCAGTTGCCGAGGCGGCGGCCAGGGTACTGCTACCGCTGGTGGTCGTCGGCGTCCCGGGAGTCCCGCTCGTCTGGGGTGTTTCGGTCGTTCCGCCAGTTCCTGTCATCGTCGGGGACTGGTTTGCCACGATCGGAGTGAATGCATTTTCACTGGTCGGGGTGAAATCCCCCGGTACCAGAAAGATCAGGGTATCCGCGGGTGTGACGGCAGGTCGGGATGTCAAATGGGAGATGGTCCCGCGCAAAGCATATGTGATCCCCACACAGACCAGGCTGACCAAGACAACGCCCACAATAATGAGAGGAATCCTGAGATTCTTTTTCATGGTTCTACCTCCTGCGGATTCGAACCGGTTGAATTCTCCGATTGCTCATCGTCCAACGACTGTTCCGCGAACAGGGCAGCGGCGCGCGGATCGTCACTCATATCTATTTTACGCCCAAATATCAAAAACCCGGTATGCGCAACCATCCGGTCGGTCGGTCTCAGTCGGGAAGGCTCGGCCTTGTAATACCGCATCAGCAGCTCGCAGACTTCGACAAAGCCGAAGTTCTCGCGCCGGAGAGCATAGAGCAATTTTTCCACCTGGTTGAAGGTGGGGACGAGGTTGCAGAAAAAACCGCCCGGCTTGAGGGCGCCCCGGACATGGCCGATATAGTCCCAGGGATTGGGAACGTCCAGAAAGAAGGCGTCCACGTTGGTTTCGCTTACACCATCCGCCAGGTCGCCGATCTTGAACTCGACCCGTCCTTCCAGGCCAAGGCGTTCGAGGTTCTTGCGGGCCAGCTTCTGGAATTCCGGACGCCGCTCGTAGGTGACGACGTGTCCCTGCGGGCCGACCGCGTAAGCCATCGCCACCGTCATGGAGCCGGAGCCGGTCCCTGCCTCCATGATGGTCTGGCCAGGGCCGACCGACATGGTCGTCAGGATGAATCCGATATCCTTCGGGTACATGATCTGGGTATTGCGCTTCAGGTCGACCAACAGGTCGGTCAGGGAGGGTTGCAGGATGAAAAACGGGCTGCCCTGGTGGCTGAAGACCTGGCTCCCCCAGGCCTTGCCGATCAGCTCATCGTGGCTCAGGATGCCGCGATGGGTGTGAAACGTCCCGCCCGGGATGAGCGGAAAGATGAAATGCTTGTGGCGAAGTCCGACCAACAGGGCCAGGTCGCCGGCTTGAGCGTGGGTGGTATTCAGGTTCCAGGGCATAATTTTCCAATCGGAGAGGCCGGCTTCGGAGTCCGCCCCTACGGTTTCAAATATTTCGCAAAGAAGTCGGTGATGGAATTGTAGCAGATCACCCGGTTGGCGAGTTTCAAAACGTCGTGGCCTTCGTCCTCGAAGATGTGCAGACTCATATCCTTGCCGGCTTTTTTCAGATCGGCGACCAGTTCCTCCGACTCCTTCGCGACGACCCGCGGGTCGTTCCGGCCCTGGATGACCAGCATCGGACAGGCCAGGTTTTTCAGATAAGTCTTCGGGGAGCGCTCGGTCAGGAAGGCGCGTCCATCGGCGGTCTCCGGGTCGCCCAGGGCGATCTTGAAATAAGGCTTCCAGGTTTCCGGGATGCGCTCGGAGAACGTCAACAGGTCGTAAGGCCCGAACATGTCGCAGGCCGCCGACCACAACTCGGGATGGCGTCCCGCCAGCGTGAGGGTCATGTAACCTCCGTAGGAGCGCCCCACCACTGCGGCCCGCTTGGCATCCAGGCGCTTGTCCTTCGGCAGGACCTTGGTCATGGCATGGACATGGTCGAGTCGGTCCTGGCCGCCCCAGTCGCGATCCACCTGCTTGGTGTACTCCAGGCCATAGCCGGTGGAACCACGCACGTTCGGGACGAAGACGGCAAAGCCGCGCAGGGTCATGAATTGGATGAGGGGCATGGAAAACCAGGCAAAGTCCGGACGCTCCTGTCCCTGCGGCCCGCCGTGAATGTAGTAGACCAGCGGGCGCGGACCGCTAAACCCGAGCGCTTCGGCCGGCAGGTACAGGCGGGCCGAGACGCGCATTCCATCGAAGGAAACGTAGGACGCATCCTCCCCTTTCGAGAGCAGCTCCTCCGGAATGCCCAAGATACGTTCTTCGGTATGCATGACGATGGTTTCGCGATCCTTCCCTTCGACGGTGTAGATCTGGGTCGGGCTGGTCGCCGTCGAGAAGGTGATGACAAAACGGTCGGTGGTTTTATCGTAGTGAAAATAAAAATTGTAGAGGACGCCGTCGGCCAGGTCTCCTTCCCCGCAGACCACCTGCCGCAGTGACATCAGGCGTTTTTCCTCATTGAAGACGCCCTCGTAAAGCCAGGAACAGCCATCGATGTTGAACTGGACGGCGTAGCGGTTGCCTTTCAAACGCTTGAACCCGGCCAACTCTCCCACGCCGGCATGGACGACCCCGTCCAATTTGACCGGCTGGATCTCACCCGGTTTGGCCAAATCGACATAGCCCAGGCTGAACTTATCGTCGAAGACGGCGCTCGTCACCAGCGCGCCCTGGCCGCCGGGGGCGAATTCGACCGCTCCAATCCCGTTGGGAGGCACGACTTCGCCTTCCTTGCGCTGGTCGAGCGGCTTGCCGTAGATCACCTTCTTCTTGCCGTTCTCGAGCAGGTAAAGCACGGTATCCCCGACCGTATAGCCGTCGACGAGAAACAGGCGGGTATGGTCCTCATTCGGTCCGGCCGGGAAGGCGCCCCAGGCAGACTCGTCCAGCTTGGTCAGCTTGTTCGTTCGCAGGTCCCCCCGGTAGGCTTCTTGGACGCCCTTGTCGCGCCGTTCGGCGTTGAAATAGACGATATTCTTTTCGATGTCGCAATCGGTCAGATGGACGCGATGATCCTTGAAAAAACCTTCGAAAGCAGGTGCAGGAAATCCACCCTCGATCGGGATCAGCATGGGTTGATAATTTTCATCGCCATCGTGATCGAGCATGACCAGGATCTTGTCGAGCAGCGGGAAGACGAAAAACGACAGGCCGCCAACCAGTTCCGGGTTTTGCATGGCAATGTGCGGAGGCAGGAGCGGCTCCGGCACCGATCCGCCGTAATACATTCCATACAGGCTGAGCTTGCCGGAAAGATTGCTGACGAAATAGATCCGGTCGCCGACGGCCTGCGGGGCAAGGTGCAGGCGGGCGGACAGGAAAGACTCGATTCGGTGTACCATAGGCTCTCCTTTTGAAACAATATTATCATGAAAAGACTTGTGAAATTATCGCCCAACTGATACACTCCAGGCCGGATGGGAAGGAAAAACATGGCAGATCACTCCACACATCGCCCTGATTCTAAAGAAAGTCCAAAAGTATTCGTTTCCAATCACGCCATGGTCGTCCGCATTCGCGGCGAATTTACCGACCGGGAGTTGCAGGTCGCCATCGACCGCCTCCGGCCCCGTCATAAAGCCCTGATTCCAGAGCTGGAAGCCGACGATCCGGTCAAGTCCCATTTCGTCCTGCGGATTCTCCCCGAAAGCCAGGGACCGGATTGGAAGGAAGTGGTAAAAGCGGAACTGCTCGAGCCTTTCCCTGCCGGGATTGGACCCTTCGCCCGCTTCATCCTGCTTCGCCGGGGCGTCAGCGCGGACCTGGTCGCTGTTTTCCACCATGGAGCCTGCGACGGCATGTCTGGGGTGTACGCCCTGCGCGATCTGCTGGCCCTTCTCGCCGATCCCGGGCTCGTTCTGCCGCCCCTCGACCCTCCGCCGAATACATTTGCTTTGATCCCTGAGACGGTAAAGAACAACCGGCGGGTGAAAAATAAAATTCGGGCCTTTCTCACCAGCTTTCGGTTTTTCCTGTTCTTCCAGCGCCTTCGCCGACGGTTTTCGCCATCCGGCGGTGGCTTGAAGGAAAGCTCCCCCGCCTCCCGGCGGATCTGCGTGCTGACCCACACCCTGACGGCCGAGCAGACGGCCCAACTGGCCGCCCGCTGCAAAGCCGAAGGGACCACGGTCCACGCGGCCCTTTGCGCCGCCTGGCTGACCGCCTTCGCCGAGAGCCTCGAAGGGCGAAAGTCCTGGGTCCGCAGCGTCTCCAGTCCGGTCAGCCTGCGGGACCGACTTTCCATCCCGGAAACCTCCGGGCTTTTCCTGGCAACCGTCGTCACGAAAGTCAATTGTGCGCCGGGCCGCAACTTTTGGCAAGTTGCCCGTGAGTTCAAACAGAAATTAAATCTTGCCACCACCGATGAGAATGTGTTCTTCTTCCCTTTGACGATCGGAGCGGTGTTCTCCCACTTTTCAGGAAAGGCGATGAAAGAGATCATGCCGGCCTTGTTCGACCGGCCGGTAAAGTACGACTTCTCGGTCACCAATCTGGGCCGCCTTGCCATCCCGGAGGATAATGGCTCCCTGCACATGGAGGCTTTCTACAATCTGGTCAACACCTCTGATGAGGAGCGGACAGTATGCGTGAATACCTTCGCCGGCCGGCTGACCTGGTCGTACCTGTTCCGCGAGTCGAAAATGGACCCGCAGGAGGCTGAAAAGCTCGTGAAAGCAGTCCTGGCGAAGCTTTTTGGAGCAATTGTGGAGTGAACATTAATCTAATTTTAAGTCTTGACGGATTTTCACCCGTCATATAAAATAAATATGTAGGTGGTAAGTGTTCGTGCTGGAGTTTGCAGGGAGCCGGCCCAAGAGCAATCCACGAGGGCCGGTGTTGTTTAAGAGATATCATTGCAACACCTGGCCCAGACTGAATACCGAACACCATCATCCAATTCATTCGTTCATAGTAAGGAGAAGTAATAAAATGGCAGAGCGCGTGACCGGTACGGTCAAATGGTTCAATGCATCCAAGGGCTACGGCTTCCTCGCTCGCGAGGGTGGCCCGGACGTCTTCGTCCACTACAGCGCCATTCAATCAGATGGCTTCCGCACTTTGCAGGAAGGCCAGCAGGTCGAGTTCGAAATCGAACAGGGACCCAAGGGCCTGCAGGCTGCGAACGTAAAGCCCCTGTAATCCCCGAGATTGAACCTAAAAATCCCTCCCCGTGCGGGGAGGGATTTATTTTTAATCCAGTTATTTATGGGTTACTTCGACCCGCCCAAGCCATTCCCCCACGAACAGGAAGGCGGCGCTTCCGAGGGTGGCCATCCCGCCGTTGATCGGGCCGATGTTGGCGAAGCTCCAGTGCAGTACGGCGCCGACGATATGGCCGGTCCAAAATCCGAGCCAGGCCAGAAGGATGAAGAGGATCAGCCGGTTGATCGGTCCGCCTTTCCAAAAATGGAAGGCAGTGCCATAAAGCGTCGAGAGTACGATTCCAAAAAGGATGCCAGGCAGAGTCATGGGTTTGCTCGCTTCGTCGATTATAACATCATCTGGCTATGCGAAGATTACGCGATCAACCCGCCGCCCAGGACCACTTCCCCATCGTAGAAGACGGCGGCCTGGCCGGAAGTGATGTCGCGTTGCGGGGCTTCGAAACGGACCCTGACCCGGTTCCCGTCTAGCGGAGCGATCTCGGCCGCGGCTTCGCGAGCAGTGTAGCGCGTCTTGACCTGGCCGTTCACCGGTCCGGCAGGCGGCTCATCAATGGTCCAGTGCACATCGAGGGCGATCAACTCGCTCGTTCCCAATTCCTCCTCGGGGCCGATCACCAGCGTGTTGGTGGCAGCGTCCTTGGCGAGCACGTAGAGCGGGACCGGGGAGGAAACCCCCAATCCCTTGCGCTGCCCGATCGTGTAGTAGGCCAGTCCCTGGTGCTCACCCAGGTTGGTCCCATCCCGGCGGACGATCGGTCCGGGCCGGGCGATCTCGGGGGCGTTGCGCTTGAGGAAGGAGCGGTAATCGTCGCCCGCCAGGAAACACAGGTCTTGGCTGTCGGCCCGGGAAGCCGTCGGCAAGCCGAAGGATTCGGCGAAGGCGCGCACCTGGGTCTTTGGATATCCGCCGATCGGGAAAAGCGAGCGGGCCAGCTTTTCCTGGTTCAGCACGTGCAAGACGTAGGATTGATCCTTGGAATGATCGACGCTGCGCAGCAGGCGTTTCTTGCCGGTAGCGGCATCCGTCTCCAGGCGGACATAATGCCCGGTCGCCAGATAGTCCGCTCCGAGGGCCAGGGCGTGGTCGAGCAGCGTCTCCCAACGGATCGAACGATTGCAAATTAGGCAAGGATTGGGCGTCACGCCGCGGGCGTAGCCGTCGATGAAGGCCCGTACGACGGTTTCATAAAAAAGGTCCTTTACGTCGACCACGTAAAACGGGATGTCGAGCTTTGCAGCCACCCGCCGGGCCAACGCCATGGAGTCGGGCGTGCAGCAGCGGTTGGAGTTCTCCTTGCCCGCTTCGCTCCACAGGCGCAGCATCATCCCGGTCACGTCGTAACCCTGCTGCTTGAGCAGGGCCGCGGCGACCGAGGAATCCACCCCGCCCGACATGGCGACGACGACTTTGGTCATGATATCAATTCACCCGGGATTTATGGGAACGTGGCCTGGTCCGTTCGTCACGGCTCAAGCTTCTTGCCCGTTTGACGAGACCGGGCAATGTCTCCAGGAAATTTTCAACCTGATCCGCGGCGCTATCCTTCCCGAGCGTCACCCGCAGGGACCCCAGGCTCCAATCGCGTGACAGTCCAATGGCCGTCATCACTTCGCTCGGCTCGGGGTTGCCGGTCTTGCAGGCCGACCCGGACGAACAGGCGAAGCCGGCTGCATCCAGGAGGGTCAGCAGCAGGTTGCCGTCCACGTCTTGGAAGGCGAAACTGGCATGGTTGGGCAAGCGCATCGTGGGATGGCCGGTCAGGCGGACCTCCGGGATCTCCTCCAGCACGCGGCCGATGATCCGGTCGCGCAGCGGCCGGACGTGTTCGCTGCGGATGGCACGTTCGGCGAAGGTCAGGCGCAGGGCTTCGGCAAGGCCGACGATGTACGGGACATTCTGGGTCCCGGCGCGCAAACCGGATTCCTGTCCCCCGCCCGTCTGGGACGACAGGATCGGCGTACCCTTGCGGATGTAGAGCACGCCGATGCCCTTCGGGCCGTAGAACTTGTGCGCTCCCAGCGAGAGCAGGTCCACACCCAGGATTTGGACATCCGTGGGGAGATAGGCGGCAGCCTGGACCGCGTCGGTGTGGAATGGGACACCGTGGAGGCGGCAGATCCGGGCGATTTCCGGAATTGCATTGATCGTGCCGATCTCGTTATTGGCGTACATGACCGAAACCAGGGCCGTCTCGCTCGAAATGACCTTTTCGAGCGTGGCAGGTAAAAGCATGCCGTTTCCGTCCGTCTCGAGCCATTTGACCTGGAAACCGTAATGCGATGCGAGCTGTTCGGCGGTCTTGCTGACGGCATGGTGCTCGGCCCGGCAGGTCAGGATCATGTTGGCGCTGATGTGTTCCCGCATCGCCAGGGCGGTCCCGCGCAGCGCCAGGTTGTCTGATTCGGTGCCGCCAGAGGTGAAAAAGATCTCATCCGGCCGGCAGTTGAGGGCCGCGGCGACGGTTTCCCGGGCAGTTTCGACGGCCGCCTCGGCCTTCTGTCCAAAACGATGGACGGAGGACGGATTGCCGAAAGTCTCGGCGAAAAAGGGCTGCATGGCCGCCTGGACACGCGGATCGACCGGCGTCGTGGCGGCGTAATCGAAATAGGCCAAATCGGACATTCTTTACCTTTTGTGCTTGTGATTATACCTCTGCGGCCGAAACGCACCTGGTCCGCAAGGTTGACCCGGGACTATTCGAGGTACGTCCCAGCCGGGATCCCGCACATCCGCTCGGACAACTCCCACAGGCGTCTGGCAGCGGCTGCATCCAACGCATACCGGCTGGGCATTTTTGGCTGGCAGTCCTTCCAGTAGATCTCCGGGCTGTCTTGAACGGGCAGGGCGGTTGCCAGGAAAACGATCCCCTCGGCGGGTCGTTCGGCCGGGACTCCAGCTGAAACACGCAGGCGCCAGATCCAGCGGACCAGGCCGGGGTTGCCCTTATAGCCGATCTCCGTCTTGACCAGGCCGGGATCGGCAGCGAAAGCCCGCATGCTCGAGCCCGCTCCCAGCCGGCGGTTCAGCTCAGCCGAGAACAAGACATTGGCCAGTTTGGTTTGCTGGTAAGCTAGCAAGCAGTTATAGCCATGCTGCAACTGCAGGTCCCGCCATTTCAAACGGGTATGGTAGTGGGAGTCGGAACTGACCGTCACCACCCGGGCTGCCGGGGCAATCTTGAGCAACGGCAGGAGCTCGTGGGTCAGGAGGAATGGCGCCAGGTGATTGACCGCCCATTGGGTTTCGATCCCATCGAATGTGAGAGAGCGCCGGAAGGTGAAAGTACCGGCGTTATTGACCAAACCGTCCAGGGCGCGGGCCTTGTGAGCCGCCATCTGCCGGCGGATCTCACCGGCCAGCGAACGGACCTGCCCTTGCGCAGACAGGTCTGCGACGCAAAAGGCAACCTGCGATCGTGGATAAACGGATTGGAGATGCGCCTCCGCCGCGGCACACCGTTCCGCCGAACGGCCGACCCCGATCACGAAGGCTTCCCGGTTGGCCAGAAGCCCGGCAACCGCCAGGCCGATCCCCGACGTGGCGCCGGTCACGACGAATGTTTTCCCTTTCAATTTCTCATCCATCCAGACTCTCCTGTCCGCTTCGATGGTACTCGAAAGGACCATTTTTATCAATCACTCCTCCAGGGAGGTTATCCCCTTGCGGGGATGTTATAATACCGGCCTGCTTATGGAACCGAACATTCGCCAGGCCCAGCTCAGCCACCAGACCGGCAGTTACACGGTCACCATCCCCGTCTACGAGGGACCCCTCGACCTGCTCCTGCAGTTGATCGAGCACGCCGAGCTGGATATCACCGCGGTGGCCCTGGCCCAGGTGACGGACCAATATCTGGCCTACATCCACCAGATGCAGGTGCCGGCGGAGGAGATCTCGGCCTTCCTGGTGGTGGCCGCCAAGCTGTTACAGATCAAATCCGAGGCGCTGCTGCCCAGGCCTCCGGTCCGGGAAGCCGGCGAGGAAGACCCGGGCGAGGCCTTGGCCCGCCAGCTGCGCATCTACAAGCGTTTCAAGGAACTGTCCGCCTGGCTGGAGGACCGGGAAACGCATCATCTGCGGACCTACCTGCGGGTCGCGCCGCCCCCGAGGGTCGAAGGCCGCCTGGACCTCTCCGACGTTACCCTGGCCGACCTGATGGCGGCAGCCGAATCCATCTTTTCGGAGGAAGCCGAGAAACAGTCCCTCGGGACGGTCATCTCGGCCCCCCGCATCACCATCCGCGAGAAGATCGCCTGGATCGCCGAACGGATGGGCAAGGACCCGCACACTTCGTTCAGCCGCCTGCTGGGCGAAAAGCCCACCCGCCTGGAGATCGTCGTGACCTTCCTGGCCCTCCTGGAGCTGGTCAAACGCTACCGGGTGGCAGCCAAACAGGAAGGTCTCTTCACCGACATCCAGATCGACAAAATGGAAGACTGGAAAGCCGACGAGGAAATCGAGATCGAATTCGAATAAGCCTGCATCGCCCGGACGAATTTACCCGGGCGTTTTTTATCCGAGCTGGATGGGGCAAACACACAATCGCTGACGCTCAAGGAGAGATGAAATGAACAAGCTCGATACCACGGTCGTCATCCAGATCGGCATCATCGTCAAGGACGCCGAAAAGACAGCCGGTCAGTATGCCGAAGTGTTCGGGATCCCCAAGCCAGCCGTTGTCCCGATCGCCGACGATGCCTTCGCCAACACCCAATTCCACGGCGAGCCTTCCCGCGCCAAAGGGAAAGCGGCCTTCTTCGACCTGGGACCGATCCAAATGGAGCTCATCGAGCCGGTCGGCGCGCCGAGCACCTGGGAGGAATTCCTGCGCACCCGGGGTGAGGGCATCCACCATATCGCCTTTAGCACCGCAGACCTGGGCGAGGCCGGGAAATTCCTGGCTTCCAAAGGGATGGAAACCGTCCAGTCCGGCGCCTGGGACGGCGGGCAGTACGCCTACATCGACAGCTCGAAGCAATTGGGGACGATCCTGGAATTACTCCACTTCGATAAATAAGGCGATCCCCGGCGGAAAATGAACGCCGGGGATTTTTATATTAAAGAAGTGCATCGTCGACCTACCGGGCGAACTGGGCCAGTTCCGCCTCGGTCAGGTCCAGGTCCGCGGCGGCCAGGTTTTCGGCCTGGTGCCCGGGGTCGAATGACATCGGAATGGTGATGACCCGCGGCTGGCGGACGAGCCAGGCCAGGGCGATCTGCTGAGGAGTGACCCCGCGCGCCTTGGCAAGCGCCAGCAACGGCTTGTTCCCCCGGATGTACCGACGCTTTACTGGGGAATAAGCCGTCAGCAGAATATCGTTGGCCTGGCAATAGTCCAGCACCCCGTTCTCCACACAGGTACGGTCCGGCATGCTGTAGGAGACCTGATTCGTAAGGAGCGGCGTCTCAGACAATGCCTTCGATTCTTCGAGCAGCTTCAGGTTGAAATTGCTCACGCCGAGGTGCCTGACCTTGCCATCCGCGACCAGCTTGTTGAGGGCGCGGAATGTCTCCGCCAGGTGCATTCCCCGGGCCGGCCAGTGGATCAGGTACAGGTCGAGGTAGTCCATCTCGAGCCGGCGCAGGCTGTTCCCGCAGGAACGCAAGACTGCCTCGTAATCCAAATGTTCCGGGCTGACCTTGGAGGTAATGAACAGCTTCTCCCGTCCCTGGCCTGATGCGCGGATGGCCTGGCCGAGCAGCTCTTCCGCATGGCCGGCAGCGTAGTACTCGGCGGTATCGAAATGGGTGTAACCAAGCTCCAAGGCCGAATGCAGCGCCGCCATGGAACGGGCATCCTGGCCTGGATCGGCGCGGCCCTCGCCGCCGATCGTCCAGGTGCCGAACCCGATTTTTGGGACGCGCAGGGTATGAAGGGTCTCGTATCGCATGAGTGAAATTATAGCATGGCAGGAATAATTCCCTTTCCGGTCGACGGGTCCGATCGATTTTAAGAAGAACATGAGAACGGCCCAGATACAATCCCACCTATGCTATCATGAGGCCGTTCATCATCCAAAAGGAGGAACAGAATATGGTCAAGAAACAGCCCTTTATTACGAAGTCATTTTCACAATTGATGGGTTCGGCTGCCGTTTTGCTGGTCCTGGCCGGCTGCAACCTGCCGAGCGCAACCGCCACCCCACCGCCGCTTCCCACGCCCACATTACAGCCGCCCCTGGCATCACCGACCGAGGTCCCGCCCACCCCGACCTCCGCGCCGTCCCCAACCCTGACGCCGGCCCCGGTGAATATCGTCTTTGCCACCGGCGCGACCGCGGCCGTCCAGTCGGGCACGCTCCAACCGGGGCAAAGCCAAGTCTTTACCTTGAGCGCGGGACAGAACCAGCCGATGGTCCTGATCCTCGACTCGCCGAGCAACGATCTTTATTTCGGCGTCACCGAACCGGACGGGAATAAGCTGCTCGATCCCGCCAAAAAGTGGAACCGCTGGCAGTGGCTGCTGCCGAAGACGGAAGTTTACACGATCCAGGTCTACGGAGGCGCCGCCGCAGAGAATTACACCCTGACCGCCAAGGTCGCCGAAGTGGTCAATTTCCCCTCCGGCTCCTCCTCCACCACATTGAACGGCACGACGGTGAACGGGTTCGTCGTCTCTTACGCGGCCTACTGCACGGCCGGCCAGACGATGACGGCGACCCTCAACGTACCCGCCACGACCGCCTATCTCGACGTGTTCGGGCTCGCCTCCGGCCCCCTTTTGAGCCAATCGGCGAAGGCCAACTCCTGGACGGGAACCCTGCCGTCCACGGAGGATTACGTGGTCGAAGTCATCCCGAACAACGGACAGGTGGTGTCTTTCTCCCTGGCGCTCTCCTGTCATTGAGACAAGGATCACGGTCGTAAAAAACTCACCTCGCAAGGAGGTGAGTTTTAATTTTCAACCCCAGCCGCGCGGGATGGCGCCGCCCCTGCCTCCATTTCAAGGGATGGAGGTCTCACAGTCTATGAATGTAGTATTCCCAATCCCGCCGATACAGACATCCACGCCGGCATTGCCGTCCAGCAAATCGTCCCCGCCGCGCCCAATGATGCAATCGTTGCCTCCGAGGCCATCGATGACATCGTCTCCCGGGCTGCCCAGGATCAGGTCATTCCCAGGCGTGCCGGTAATCGTCCCCGAGCCCGAGACGATGTCGGTGAGGTCCAATCCTGCACACTCCGGCGGCTTGACATCGTCGGCCGTCAGGGGGCGGGACTGGTCCCCTAGACGGATCGGCGGAACCGTGTTGGAATCGGCGATGGCAGAAACCAGGTTGGTGATTACCAGGGCGGCGATGCCGAGCAACAGGAATTTGGCGATCGTCCGGAATCTCATTGCGCGCCTCGCAGCGGGACCTTCTGGCCGGCAGGCCTCAGGGCGTCCGCCTTCCTCTGCCCGTCTGTATAGTAGCGGTAGGTCGTGCCATTGTTTTGAACCAGGTAGTAATGAACCTGATTGCGGACCATGTGCAGGATCATCGAGTTTTGCCGCTCGGCGATCTTGGCCAGGTCATCCATCGAGGTGATGTCGATGACCGGAGAAATCGTTTCCACGCCGCGATCGTAGACGTCCACGATCAGGGAGCCGTACTTAACCGAGATGAGCGCGCCTTCGCCTCGTGAAACCTGTCCATAAAAGTACAGCCCCAGGGCCGCCAATCCAAGCAGGGACAGGCCCAGCCCGATGACCGAAAAAGTACGGGCCAGGGTAACTGTCAAGGTCAATCCCGGAAGTGGGAATGGGCTGTCGACCAACGCCGGGTTGGCCACCGATCCCGCCTGGGTCACCTGGAGCGGGTTGTCCTGGGAATTATCTGAAATCAGGAAAAAATGAAGGGCGTCGAAACGGAAGGCCAGCTGAGGCTCGAAGATCGTGTGAAAAGCCTGCCCCGAGAGCGTTCCGGCCACCGTCGTCTGGTTCATGATCGTCAATGTATACGTGCTGGCGTGGAAGCCGGTCGCCTGTTCGACCGAAGCCACCAGCGCCTCCACCTGGCACAGGTCAAGGCTGGCCGTCAACGTGTAGCTGGTTCCGGTGAAAGTCGATGCCGAACCGAGGGGCAGGGTCCGTTCCCAGCCGCTTTGTTCGTCGACGACTTTGGCAATGAGCTGGCCAGACCCGGCAATATTCCCAGGCTGGGCCGCCGCCAGATTGTAGACGAATCCCAGGTTGATCGCGCAGGTCAGCTTCAGGAAGACGGGCTCGCCGGAGCTGACCGTGGCGGTATCGTATATCCCGGCAGGCCCCGCGGCGGAGTAGAAGAAGGCGCCCATCTGCTGGTAGGGAATGGGAGCAGCCTTCACCCTTGCCGGCTTGGTGAAGGCAAAAACACCCAGGACGAGGAAAACCAGGGCCAGGAATCCCAAGACCAGCAAGGGACCCTCCAGAACCCCACCCTGGCCGGTTCTTTCGCCCGAAGTCTTTCCCGGCCTGGATTTCGTCTGTGTACTTGTAAGCATAAGAAAACCTCCTATGATCCCTGAAATAATTGCAATATTGATTGGGGAACGGGCCCGTTGGAAATACAACCCTGCCTTGGGAATATGAATCCACAATTTACCGATGAGTTCCTGGCGGGTCGGGTGATAGCCGTCGATCCAGAAATTGTGGTCGCCTTTGAAAACGAAATACGCAGGTTCCACGGCGATGATGCGGTGGATGACAAAACTTTGCAACTGCACGTCCCGATAAGCAGCTACATCCCCGACCTGATAAGAATTCGTCGTATGCAGGATCACCAGGTCGCCAAAATGAAAACCGGGCTCCATGCTGTTGCCATTGACCATGACGTAGATCGCCTGCCCTCCGATCTGGGTGGGCGCGAAAAACAGCCAGAAGAGGGCCAGGCCGAAAAATGAGAGCAATGTCGCCAGGGGCGACTCCCCGTGCCGGTTTTTAATCATTGCGGGTGAATGGATCGAATGGGATGGAACTACTTTACTTTTTCAGGGCCTGACTAGGCCAGGCCCTGAAAGCATCGACGGATATTATGCTGTCGGATGAATTACGGGGCAGGCGTTACGCCGATATTGTTGCTGGCGATGACCCGCAGGACATCCATGTCGGCCACCGTGGCCTGGGTTCCCACCGTGGTATCGCAGGTGACGCTCGTGCCGCTTGTAATCTGGCAATCGTAGTAAGTTCCATCGGTGACGAGCTGGATCTGAACCTTGTTGGCCGGGGCGTCCAGGGTGAAGCTCACCGCATCGATGTTGCCGCGGTCGGTTGCATCGTAGGTGTAGCTGACCGTGCTGACTTCATAACCGCTGATCAGTCCGGAATTTCCGTCGCCGGCTTTGATATTCTGCGGGACGGTGTTGGCATTTGCGAAGGCGAAGGCCATCGAGGAAATGATGAGCACTGCAACGACAGCGAGAACGACTTTGAAAGAGCGTGAGCGAAACATGAAAATCTCCTTTTACTGGTAGACGAATGTGTCTTTTGTTGGTTGGTATGCGTGGTGAACGAACTTCTTCCTTGCCAATGGACAGCTTGGGATCAGATTTGCGTGTCCTGCCGCCTCCTTTTCTGCCCCGGGTAAAGCCCGGGACCTCCGCACACAACATCCAACAAAAAAGCCCGGCTTCTTTCCATAGCCAGGCCGGACACAAAGTATTCCATTTGTGATCTTCGGCGACCTGGCAGCCATCGCCATTTTCATGGCATTAGGCCCATAGCTTTGCGTCGCCGGCTTTCGCCGGTTTTGCCTTTATCGGATGTTGTTTGAACTAACTAACTACAAGAAGGATAGCATAGCCCGCATTGCAAAGTGCAAACAATTCCTTAACAAACGTGCAAGCCGTCCTGGAACGGGATCACGGATGGATTAAAAAAACGCCAGCATCGCCTGGTTGAACCTATCCACCTGGTCGATCGAAACTGCGTGTCCGGCGGACGGGATCATCTCCTGGCGCGCCCCCGGGATCCGATCCACCAACACCTTCTGGCGCGCCGGGGAAACCGTCGTATCGTTCGCGCCGGTGACTACCAGGGTCGGTACGGCGATCTTCGCCAACTGCTTCCGCGAGTCGAATGTCCCCAGGGAGAACATGGCCCTTCGATAGGCACGCGGGTCAGCCTGCGAAATGACTTTCACCAGCATCTCCCGCAAGGCGGCGTTCCCCGGGTCGGGGAAAATCCGCCGGGCCACCACCTTTGCCTGGGCGGGCAGGCCGAGGGTGTTTACCACGATGAAGCGTTGCAGAAAGTACATCCAACCGCTCAAATTGTCAGGACGCAGGAAGGAGAAGGTGCTGGCCAAGACCAGCTTGCGAACCTGGCGGGGGAAATCCAGGGCAAGCTGTTGGGCGATCGTTCCGCCCATCGAGAGTCCCACAACATGCACGGGACCGGTCCCCAGTTCCTCGACCAGAGCAGCCATCTGGGCCGCCACGCGGCGGATCGTCCAGCCGCGACCGTCGTAAGGGGACAGGCCGAAGCCGGATGTATCCGGAGCGATCGGGCGAAATCCCGCCTCGGACAGCGCGGGCAGCTGGAGGGTCCAGGAAGTTCCATCCGCACCCAGGCCGTGCAAAAGAAGCACAGCCGGTTTTCCGGATGGGTTTGGATCAAGGAAATGAAGAGAGGTCATTTTTCGATATCCCACCCGCCAGCCTGGACCCGGCTATTTCCCGTCTTGTGGAGGCTCGGTCTTGGTCTCCTCCGCCGGCTTTTCGGCATCACCCTTCCCGGACATGCCGTCCCGGAAAGCGCGGATGCCCTTGCCCAACTCCCCGGCCACTTTGCCAATGCGGCCCGGGCCGAAGAGGATGACGATGATCACCAGGATAATGAGCAGTTCAGGCAAGCCAAAATCGCGAAACAGTTCCATGAAAATCTCCTATCATTTGACTGGCCGGAAGTCTATCATCGGACGGTTAAGGATTGCTTAATGGCCTCGGAGAATCTTCCAGGCCTGCTGAATATGAGCGCGGTCATGGGCGGCCGTGAATCCGGCCAATTCCTGAATACTTGTGGGGCCGAAAATGGCATGCCGGGCCGGACGAGACCACTCATCCTGCAGCGCGCCGAGGAGATCGAGACTTTCCTTCCGGCTGGAGGTGAAATCCCGCAAGGCGGCGAGGCCGTCCTGGTCGGCGTAATGGCGCGTTTCCGCCCAGCGATCGGTCTCCTCCCCCGGCAGGAAGGGATTCGCTTCCGCCAGCACCTTGCGCAGGCGCGGCAGGTGGACCTCCGCTTCAGCATCCCGCAGATGACAGACGATCTCGGTCAGGCACCATTCACCCGGTGCGGGTCGGCGGGTCCAGGCCGGCGCGGGCAGGTCGGCCGCCAGGGTTGCCAGCGCAGCCGGGGTGGAACGCAGGGTGGCCAGCAGGGCTTGAGGGGTCTCGAAAGACAATTTGAGCTTTTCCGGGTCCGCTTTCTCCAGCCAGGGGCGGAGGTCCTCCAGTTTGCCCTGCGGAACGTCCGGCGCATCGGATGACCCGCCGTTCCTGCGCACCCAGTAGACGGGCACGCCCGCCGCCCGGGTGGGCTTGACCTCCCGCTCGACATCGTCGCCGACCATCACGGTCGGGTCATCCGGCCAGCCGAGCTGGGCGATGACTTCGGGGTAGAACGCGACCGTCTCCTTGGTAAAATGCAGAGTCTCGTAGGAGGTCACCAGAGCGAAGGGATATTTTTCAGGCGCCAGGCCGGCCCAGCGCAGGCGGTGCTGGATGGCCTTGAGGGGAAAAAGCGGGTTGGTGGCGATTGCCACCCGGTGGCCCTGCTCGAAAGCCCAGTCCACCAGGCGGACGGCCTCCGGGAGCGGATGGGTCAAACCGCCCAGATTGGGGAAGACTTCGTCGTAAAAACGATCGATGGCTGGCTGCAGTTCGGACCGGTCCAGGCCAAGCTTGGGGAAGAAATACGCGTCGAAGACCTCCCGCAATGTCAAGGCGGGATCGGTGTTCTGCATCATCGCCTTCGTGCCGCCCATCAGGGCCGGAAGCATCGTCTCCGGCGGGACCCGGTCGGCCAGCGCGCCGGAGAGGGCCTTGAAATAGGCCGGGATGAAGGCATCCATGTTGGTGTCGAGCAGGGTATCGTCGAGATCGAGCAGGAGGGTGATGGGCATGGGTTGTTACGCTTATCTGGAAATCCGGGAGCCGCAGACCGCGCTTCCGGATGGAAACCGGGATCTTTCTTTGGGGCTTGCCGCAAAAAAGAAATCCTCTGTCCGTGAATTGGATTTACCCGCTGGACGGAAGAGGCCTTATTTCTTGACTTCGAAGATCGGGGGAACGGGATGGCAGACCCCGCAACCGATGTGCGGATCGAAACCGGATTTTTCGGTCTTGTCGCAGAAGGCGGTCACTTTGACGCGTTTCTGGAAAGCCGCCCCAAGCGGACGGGTCACTTCGCCGCGCAGGTGCATGAATTCGCAAGCATTCGCCCGGTCGATGGACGGCACCGGGCAGGTGCGGCAAAGATCGCGCTTCCAGGCCGCGCCAAGCAGGCGGCACTCTTCGTGGTCACGGCCGCGGTAATAATCAC
>DATJPX010000108.1:0-7972 GCA_035506155.1 Anaerolineales bacterium | reverse complement strand
TTGGTTCCCTACTTCTGTTCTACCCTATTTTTACACCGTATCTCAATTGTAGTGTAACTAGGTGAGCCATACCGTTAGGCGGCGATAGAAAACGGGAAAATAGAATTACACGCCATGATTTAGGATGAATATGATTGCAGCATTACGTCAACGCAACTTTGCGCTACTTTGGCTTGGGGGGTTTATTTCTATGACCGGTGATATGGTCCTCTATGTTGCGCTGCCGTATCATGTGTACCAACTCACTGGCTCTGCCCTATCAACTGGCCTAATGTTTATCGTCGAGAACATCCCCAGGGTTCTACTTGGGAGTGTGGCAGGGGTATTCGTCGATCGATGGAATCGGAAACAAATCATGATTGTTGCCAGTATCATACAGGGGCTTTGTATCCTTTTCCTGCTCTTGGCAAAATCAATTGAGTGGTTATGGATAGTTTACTTGGTGTCTTTTGTTGAGTCAGTCATCGCGCGATTCTTTTACCCTGCCCAAAATGCGCTGCTTCCCAATCTGGTTTCTGAAAAGAATTTGTTTGCTGCCAACTCTCTCAATGCGATCAATGATAATGTTTCTATGCTCACCGGGTCTGCCATTGGAGCTGTCTTGTTTCGAGTATGGGGATTGACCGGCATAGTATTTCTTGATTGTGCGTCCTTCTTTGTTGCGGCAATCATGATTGCTTTCATCGCATGGTCGCCAAACCAAACTCAACATGAGCCTTTCCGTGTAGAAATTGCCGAGACGACAAAAGCATCCACGGCCGCCTGGAAATCTGTATGGCGCGAATGGCTGGAAGGATTACGCCTGATAAGGTCGAATCAAATGATTGTGGCTCTTTTTGTTTCGGTTGGGATTGCTTGCCTTGGAGGTCCAATTCTAGAAGTATTGCTTGTGCCATATGTAAGTATTCTTAAAGGCGGAGTACTTGTATTGGGCTGGCTCCTGATTGTAAGAGGAATGGGTGGTTTACTCGGAGGATTTCTCACGGGAAAAATGAGTGGTAAGTTGAACCCCATCCTTACTCTTTCATTGGCTCTTGGCGGAACAGGTCTGCTTGGATTGATTATGTATAATGTCCCAAGCCTTTACGTTGCCTTAGCGTGCCTGTTTCTGATTGGCGTAGTAATTGTGCTTGGCGATGTCAGCTACCTGACATTATTTCAAACCAACATCATCGACCAGTTTCGCGGGAGGGTTTTCGGTGCAATGGGAACAACCTTCGGCCTTCTAAATATTATCGGGCAGATAACTGCAAGCATATTGGGAGATCATGTTGGAATAATTCCGATATTGAATATGTCTGGCATCCTGTATATCCTATCGGGCTTGGTCGCATTTTTGATGATAACGAAAGCCATATCAAACAAACAAAGAGCCGCCTAACACCGGCTCCACCCCGTTCGGGCCGAAAGACCCGGCCCGCCGTCCCTTCTGGGATGCTACGCGAGGGCGAGACGGCCTGACCGCCTTCCCTACAGGATGCTTACCCTTCGGGTACGATGTCGCGATCGGCGCGGTCCGCGGCGGTCATTTGCCAGAAAAAGTGATTTCAAACTATCGAGTCTTGCCTGTCCGTCTCTGAGCCCAACCATTGGGCCATGTCAACTGGTTCGTGAAAGCTATGGATGCTGACCTGCAATTCCTTGTCCATTTCTTCAACGACCGAGAATACCTTTTCAAGACGATCAGCATGGCCGGGGCTTCCCAGGTGGACGAAATCTGCGACCGCATCTCGTCCGAAAAAGGCTGGTATTGGCCACGGTTCGCACCGAGCGAGCGTCAGGATTATTTGCAGAGGAGGCGCTTCGTCGAGGCGGCCTTGTATGCGGACTACACCCGGGAATACGGGAGCTTGAAGGAACGCCTCCCGGTCTACTTTTGCCTGTATCCCAGCCTGACAGAGCCGAAGGCCCTGGAACTGGCCCGGGGACGAACGCGCCAGGGCGAAAAAGAGCCGCATGTATTGTTGGTGAATGTCCGGGATATCGAGGACACGGCCAATGTCACGTTCACCTTGAATGACAGTCACACATCGTATCGGAAACGGACCCTGGAAGCCGGGATCGAGTGCCGAGGCGACGCCAATGTGCCCGTCGTCCTGCCGGACCATAACCGGGTCTTCCCATTTTCGATGCTGGAGCAGGTCCATCAGAAATATAAGGCGCAGCCGATCAGCTACGAGATCCAGGTCTGGGACTACCAGTTGCTTGAAAAGACAAGGTATGCGATCCTGGGGGAAGAAGATCCGGGAAACCCAGCCCGGCCAGCCATCCAAAAAGACTAGCCGCCCTTCAGATCCCCGATCATGACATCCGGCCATTGAAATTGAGAACAGATGTGCTATACTATCCTTGTTCAGGGGCATCCCACTCCCCGGAGCCTTGGACAGTTTCTCCCGAAAACCAACCTTGATGGAGGCAGCGTGAACCCCAATCCCGACCCGGTCCTTTTCGCCACCCTGGTACGTTCCCAGGAAGGCAAGCTCGCCGCAAGCCGGCTGATCGACAGCCTGCGCACCTTCGGCGGGGAGCTGGCCGACAGTCCCTTCTGGGTCTTCGAAGCCGATCCCGCCGCCGCGCCCTGCCGGGACCTGGAAGCCGGGAAGACAACCGTCCTGCCGTTGGATGTGCCCGCCTCGGTCAAGGGCTACCTCTTCGGCGACAAGGTCTACGCCCGGGCCCGGGCCGAGGAGCTGGCGCCGCAGGGCGTGGGCTCGGTCGTCTGGGTCGATCCCTTTTGCCTGTTCGTCCAGCCGCCGCGCCTGTTCGACCTGGGCCCGGACTACGATGCAGCGGTCCGCCCGGTCCACATCCGGAACGTCGGCCTGGCCCCGGAGAGTCCGCTGGACGCCTTCTGGCAGGGCATCTACGCCGCCGCCGGGCTGGACGACGTCACCACGACCGTGGAATCCTTCGCCGACGGCAGGCGCATCCGCTCCTACTTCAACTCACATGCACACGCGGTCGACCCGCGCCGGGGATTGTTCCGCGGCTGGTTCGAGCTGTTCGAGAAGCTGGTCGGCGACCGGGAGTTCCAGTCCCGCGCCTGCCCCGACGAGACGCACCAGATCTTCCTCTTCCAGGCCTCCTTCAGCGCCCTGCTGTGCAAGGCGGTTGAACCCGGGCGCCTGCGCATCCTGCCGCCGACCTACAACTATCCCTACCAGCTGCACAGGGAAGTCCCGGCGGAGCGACGCGCCGGGTCGCTGAACGACATGGTCCTGGTGACCTATGAAGATTGCGATCTCCGCCCGGAGGCGCTGACCGATATCCGGGTGGACGAACCGTTGCGTGGTTGGCTGTCCGCCAAAACCAACCCCTCCTGAATCCAGTCTTGCGTATCTGTGGATGGATTAACCTGATAGACCCTGATAGCATCCTCGATTAAAATCCACCCTGTGATATAACCGATTCCAATCCTTCGTGATGTTTCGAAGCTGATCAATAACGAAAGGTTTTTATGCGTCCAGTCGCCATCCTCGGCATCGGCCAGACCAAGATCGACGAATTGTGGGAAAAATCCATCCGTGACATTGCAGTGGAAGCCCTCCTGGCGGCCCTGCAGGATTCAGGGCGCGAGAGCGCCGATGGGCTGTTCGTCGGCAACATGATGTCAGGGACCCTCAACGGCCAGAACAACCTGGCGCCCATGATCGCCGACTGGGCCGGTCTGAAGGGCGCGGAAGCCGTCAAGGTGGAGGCCGCCTGCGGCTCGGGTGGGGCTGCCTTCCGCTCCGCCCTGATGGCGGTCGCCTCCGGGGAGCTCGATTCGGCCCTGGCCGTCGGCGTGGAAAAGATGGTCGACCGGCCCCCGCACGAGGTCACGGCCGCCCTGGCCACCGCCGCGGATGCCGATTACGAGACCGACATGGGCGTCTCGTTCGTCGGCTTGAACGCCCTGATCATGCGCCGCTACATGCACGAGTACGGCTGGAAGCATGCCGACTTCGCCCCCTTCGCCATCAATGCCCACGCCAACGCCATGCACAATCCGTTCGCCCGGCTGCACCAGAAGATCAGCCTCGAGAATTTCGAGAAATCCGCCATGATCGCCACCCCGATCAACCTGCTGGATGCCTCCCCGATCGGGGACGGCGCCGCGGCGGTCTACCTCGTCCCGGCGGACCGCATCCCGGCCGGCCTGCGCATCGAGGTGGCCGGCTCCGCCTCCGCCACCGACACGCTCGCCATCCACGACCGGCCGGAGGCCTTGTTCCTGACAGCGGCTTATAAATCCGCCCAGGCCGCCTATTCCCAGGCGCAGGCCAAACCGGAAGACATCGACGTCTTCGAATTGCACGACGCCTTTACCATCATGTCGGCCCTTTCGCTGGAAGCCTGCGGGTTCGCCGAGCGCGGCAAAGGCGTGCAGCTCGGCCTGGACGGGGAGATCACCCCGCAGGGTCGCATTCCGGTCACCACCCGCGGCGGCCTGAAGGCCCGCGGCCATCCCGTCGGCGCGACCGGCGTCTACCAGATCGTCGAGGTGGTCCAGCAGCTGCGCGGCGAATGCGCCGAGACCCAGGTCTCGGATGCCAGGATCGGCATGGCCCAGAACATTGGCGGCTCCGGAGCGACCATCGTCACCCACATCCTGCGGAAAGAATAATCCCCCAACCTGCCCTCCCCCGTTCCTCGGGGAGGAAAATATTGACGCCTTCGCGTCCGAACGAGATAGAGGGGAGCATGTCCTTTTTTTTGTTGTAAAATAACCCTATGCGCCTGAAAACCACCCGGTTCTTGATCCGCATCCTGCTGCGGCTGCTGACCCGCACCGAGATGATCGGCCTGGAGAACATCCCGACCGAGACCAATTTCATCATCGCCTCCAATCACCTCGGCCTGGTGGACGCCTTCCTGCCTTTCTATTTCCTGAACAACAACAACCTGGTCCTGCTGGTGGGCGAGAAGTGGGAACAGATGTGGATCATGCGCTGGCTGGGGCGGCGGCTGAACTTCATCTTCGTAGACCGCTTCAACCCGGACCTGAAGGCCATCCGCCAGGTCATCACCCGGATGAAGCAGGGCGAAGTACTCGTCATCACCCCCGAAGGGACGCGCTCAAAAGTGGGCCACCTGATCGAGGGCAAGGCCGGCGTGAGCTACCTGGCCGCCAAACTGGGTTACCCGATCGTGCCGGCCGGGATCTCCGGCTCGTTCGATCCGATCTTTTTCGGACAGTTGAAACGCTTCAAGCGCCCGCACGTGACCGTCCGGGTCGGAAAGGCTTTCAGCCTGCCGTCCCTGCCGTCCGAAAGCCAGGGACGCGACGAAGCCCTTCAAAAGGACACCGACGAGATCATGTGCCGCATCGCCGCCCTGCTGCCCGAAGAGAACCGCGGCGCCTACGGGGACCATCCCAGGCTGAAAGAGCTGCTGAAAAGCTGACCGGACAAAGACTGCCGGAGCCTGCGCCCTAATAGCGGTAGACGATGGGGCGTTCCATCCTGCGCAGCGTGGGGACAAGCTCTTGCACGCGGTAAAGGGCCCGCCACCATAACGGGAAGCGGGAAAATGCGACCTGTTCGCTTGGTCTGAATTCCTTGACCAGTTCAAGCTTCGGCTCAAGCTGTTGGATATCCTGGGGATCATCCAACCCCCACTTGTAGGTTGCACCCGTGCCCCCGACGTTCGAGCCAGTTCTTTTTACAATCATCCAATTGCAAATATCGAAGATCATCTGGCCGCCGGGTAAGTGAGCGACCACCGCATTGAGGAGCGCTTTCACTTCCGTTTCGCTCAGGTAGTGCAGCACCCCCTCGGCGATAAACAGCCCCGGTCGATCCCGTGGGACTTGATCCAACCAGCGCAGGTCATCCAGCGGCGCGCCGATCAGGTGATAGGAGGCGCCCCGTTCGGGAAACAGTTGGCGGCGCAGGTCGATCACATCGGGGTAATCCACGTCGAACCACTGGACATTGGCAGGCGGATCGACTCGGAAAACACGGCTGTCCATGCCGCAGCCCACGTGGAGCACGGTTGCATCCGGGACTTCGGCAAGATAACGGTTCGTCAGTTGGTCGAAGGTCGCGGCGCGCGTGGCGATGATGGCAGGTCCGATATCCTTCCACATGCTCCACGAGGCTACTCCGGTTAACTGCTTGCTCATATCGTAATCGATGTGCCGCATCGCTTCTTCAGCCCAGGGATCACGCAAGATGGGATCCTTCCACTGGCTCTGAGTCGCTCGACCGCTCAGGGTCATGAGCATCGTTTCTTTTTCTTTTGTGAATTGGATCTTATCGGTTGTCATTGGTTACTCCTTGGTGGTTGTTCTGTTTTGCGTCCTTTGCCTGTTTGATTCGCTCCAACTGCGCACGTGCGGCGGCGGTAATCTGCCTTACGATGGCTTTACCTGCCTCGCTGTTGCCGCCATCTGCCGGCATCAGGGCGCGATCCATCAGGTCAGCCAGTGCTTCCATGACAGCCTCATAAGGCGGGAACTGGTCGGGCGGTTTGAAATCCCCGATGGTCAACTGGCCATACGACAGCATCTCGACAATATGCAAGATCACGGCCGCATCGATATCCTGGCGAATCGCTCCCGCTTCTTGCAGCGCCTGAAAGAAACCGGCTGTGTTCACCTCGGAAACCATTTGGGTGAAGAGGTTGTCTCGCTTGCGGAGGTAGTTGCCGACCACACGCCTGTCGCGTCGCATCATGGCGGCAATCAAGGGACGACTATTCACAGAGTGAAAGAGCGCCCGGTAGAATCCGCCCACCGTCCCCCCGCGCGGGTCCTCCTCAATCTGTTCCAACCAGGTCTGGGCATATTGCATATATTCACGGTAGAGAAGCGCTTCGAAAAGCTCCTCTTTTCCCTTGAAATACAGGTAGACCGTCCTACGACTCGCCCCTGCTTCCTCTGCAATATCGCTCATGGTTGCCTTGTCATATCCCAATCGGATGATGACGGCTGCAGCTGCATCGAGAATCTGTTGCTGGCGTTCGTTATTATCAGACATTCACGGTCCCTTATCCAGGCGCCATTACATACTACACAAATTATGATACTTTGTGCAGTATAACAAGAGGGATGGGCTTTCGTCAAGGCTGAAATAAGAAGCACACCAGACGGACAAGCCATTCCGTGCGATTTGGGGTACCCCATGGTATATTGGCCCCCTCTTCGGTACAGGCGAGATAATCTCACCACACTCCCTGCTTATCAGACCGGCAATGTAAGGTAAAAAGCGTTGCGATCAAATCAACGGGTTTTCCGGGAAGAGCAACAATCGAGGGCAGGCGGTGTTTTACTGAACAACAGTCATGAACAAGACCTCTCATAAGATATTCCAATTCATCATCCGCTTGATCCTCCACCTGATCGCCCGCGTGGAGGTCGTCGGTTTCGAGCACCTCCCGAACACCCCCGGGCTCGTGATCGCTTGCAACCACATTGGCCGGCTGGACGCGGCCCTGCCGTACTACATCCTCGAGCGACCCGATATCATCGTCATCGTGGCGGAGAAATACCAGAAATACGCCGTCACCCGCTGGCTGACGAAGCTGGTCAACGGCACCTTCATCGACCGTTATAACGCCGACGTCGGCGCGCTGCGGGCCACGCTGCGCCGTCTGCAATCCGGCGGGGTCTTTGCCATGACCCCGGAGGGGACGCGCTCCAAATCCGGCAACCTGATCGAGGCCAAACCCGGCGGGATCTACCTGGCCTGGAAGGCCGGCGTGCCGATCGTCCCGGCGGCCATCACCGGCACCGAGGACGCGGTCGTCAGGTACCGCCTCAAGCGCTTCAAGCGGTTGAACATCAAAGCCGTGGCCGGGGAAGCGTTCTCCCTGCCGCCGGTCGAGGGCCGGGACCGGGACGCGATCATGCAGCATTACACCGACGAGGTCATGTGCCGCATCGCCGCCCTGCTGCCCCCGGAGAGGCGCGGCTTCTACGCCGATCACCCCCGGCTGAAGGAACTCCTGACGGAACAAAAAGTGGCGGCCGGAGGCCGCCACTTCGCTT